>NZ_JAIQDH010000049.1:0-12731 GCF_020037095.1 Myxococcus sp. XM-1-1-1 | reverse complement strand
GGCCGCTCGGACTTCCAGGTGAAGCTCAGAGGCTTCCGGATTGAATTGGGAGACATCGAGGCGGCGCTGCTGTCACACGCCTCGGTGCGAGAGGCCGTGGTCCTCGTGCGCGAGGACTCCCCGGGCGACCAGCGCCTCGTCGCCTACGTCACCCAGTCCACTCCGTCCGCCGACACGAGTGGATTGAAGGACTTCCTGTCGACGCGCTTGCCCACCTTCATGGTGCCCTCGGCCTTCGTCGTCCTCCCGGCCTTCCCGCTGTCCCCGAGTGGGAAGCTGGACCGGAAGGCGCTCCCGGCCCCCGTGGCACCCCCGACCCCGGGAGGCCCCGCCGTGCCCTCCGCACCCGAACGTCTCACCCCCTTCCAGCAGCGCGTCGCCACCGCCTTCCGTGAGCTGCTCCGCGTCGAGCGTGTGGGCCTGCACGATGACTTCTTCGCGCTGGGCGGACACTCGCTGCTCGCCACCCAGCTCGTCTCGCGCCTGCGCACCACGTTCGGCGTCGAGCTGCCCGTGCATGCCCTGTTCGACGCGCCCACCGTGGCCCGAGTCACGGAGTTGGTCGAGGAAGGGATGCTGTTCCGCGACGCACCGTCACAGGTGCCCCCGCTGCGGCCCATCCCGCGCGATGGCGAGCTGCCGCTGTCGTTCGCGCAGCAGCGCCTGTGGTTGCTCGACCAGGTCCAGCCCGGAGGCACGCAGTACAACATCTCCGGCGCCATCCGGCTGGAGGGCGCGTTGAACCCGGAGGCGCTGCGACAGGCGCTCGACCTGCTCGTGTCCCGCCACGAGCCTCTCCGCGCGACCTTCGGACTGAAGGACGGTCAGCCCGTCCAGACGCTCCATCCGCACAGGCCCTGGTCGCTGCCGCTCACGGACCTGTCGGACGTCGCGCCGCCGGAGCGCGAGGCCGCCGCGCGCAAGTACGCCGCCGAGGAGGCCAGTCAGCCCTTCGACCTGTCCACGGGCCCGCTCCTGCGCACCGCGCTGCTCAAGCTGGACGATGAGCTGCACGTCCTGGTGCTGGTCATGCACCACATCGTCTCGGATGGTTGGTCCCTGGCGGTGATGGTGCGCGAGGTGGCGCTGGCCTACGAGGCCTTCGCCGCGAGGAAGGCCCCTGCCCTCTCCCCCCTGCCCGTGCAGTACGTCGACTTCGCGGCGTGGCAGCGCCAGTGGCTCCAGGGCGACACGCTGGCCAAGGAGGTCGACTGGTGGAAGCAGCGGCTCGCCGGGGCGCCCCTCGTCCTCGACCTGCCCACGGACCTGCCGCGTCCCGCGATGCGCACACCTCAAGGCGCGTCGCATCCCATCCAGCTCCCGCGTGAGCTGGTGGACCGCGTGGTCGCGCTCGGTCGACAGGCCGGGGCCACCCCGTTCATGACGCTGCTCGCGGCCTGGCAGACGCTGCTCTCCCGCTACAGCCGCCAGGAGGACCTGCTCGTCGGCTCGCCCATCGCGGGGCGTCGTCATGGCGAGCTGGAGGGACTCGTTGGCTTCTTCGTCAACACGCTGGTGCTGCGCGCCCGCGTGCGTCCCGAGGAGTCCTTCCGCGCGCTGCTCGCCCAGGTGCGCGAGACGACGCTCGCGGCCTACGAGCACCAGGACCTGCCCTTCGAGCGCCTCGTCGAAGAGCTCCAACCCCAGCGTGACCTGGGCCGCGGCCCCGTGGTCCAGGTGGTGTTCGCGCTCCAGAACACGCCCACGCCGACGATGCGCGTGCCGGGCCTCACCCTGCGTCAGCTCGACGTGGACAACGACACGGCGCGCTTCGACCTTGGCCTCGTCCTGGTCGAGGAGGCCGATGGCCTGCGCGGCGTCATCGAGTACAGCACCGAGCTGTTCACCGCGCCCACCGTGGCGCGCCTCGCCCGCCACCTGCGCAACCTGCTCGAAGCGCTGGTCGCCGCTCCGGACCGGCCGCTCTGGACCCTGGACCTGCTGTCCGCCGACGAGCGCCACCAGCTGGTCACCGAGTGGAACGACACCACGCGGCCCTACCCCGCGGACACCACCTTCGTGGAGGGCTTCTCCCGACAGGCGAGCCAGCGTCCCCAGGCCATCGCCCTGGAGTCGGGCGACCAGCGGATGACCTACGGCGCGCTGGAGGCCCGGGCCAACCAGCTCGCGCACCTGCTCCGCTCGAAGGGCGTGGGGCCCGATGTGCTCGTGGCCGTGTGCCTGGAGCGCGGCTTCGATGTCGTGGTCTCCATCCTCGCCGTCATGAAGGCCGGAGGTGCCTACGTCCCGCTCGACGCGGCGTACCCGGTGCAGCGGCTCGCCTTCATGGTGGAGGACGCGCGGCCCTCGCTGCTGCTCACCTCGCGGGTGCTGGGCGACAAGCTGACCCTGCCGGACGCGGGGCCCGAGCGCCTGCTCGTCGAGGGACTGGAGCTGGAGTCGTGGCCGACCACGGCGCCGGTGTCCCACGCGGGCCCTCGCAACCTGGCCTACGTCATCTTCACCTCCGGCAGCACGGGGCGCCCCAAGGGCGTGGCCATCGAGAACCGGGGCCTGATGCGCCTGTGCTACTCGGAGCCCTATGCCCGCTTCGGCGCGAAGGAGACCAGCATCCTGCTGGCGCCCATCTCGTTCGACGGCTCCGTGCTCGAGGTCTGCCCGTCACTGCTCCATGGTGGCCGCGTGGTCCTCTTCCCGGCCGACGCGGTGCCGAGTGACCTGGACCGCCTGGGCGAGGTCATGGCGCGGCACGAGGTCTCCTTCTCGCACCTGCCCTCCGGCCTCTTCGCGCAGCTCGTGGAGCACCGCCCGGACATCCTGGCCCGGATGGGACAGCTCCACGTCGGCGGCGAGGTGCTCTCCGTGCCTCATGCGCACCGGGCGCTGGCCTCGCTGCGGGTGCCCATCATCAACGCGTACGGGCCGACGGAGTGCTCGGTCATCGCGACCAACTACGCGCTGACGGGGCCCATGCCGTCGGGGAGCTCGTTCCCCATCGGCACGCCCATCGACAACACCACGGCCTACGTCCTGGATGCCCGCATGCAACTGGCGCCCGTGGGAGTCCCGGGCGAGCTGTACCTGGGAGGCGTGGGGCTCGCGCGCGGCTACGTGTCGCGCCCGGACCTCACGGCCGAGCGCTTCGTCCCGCATCCGTTCAGCACCCAGCCCGGTGAGCGGCTCTACCGCACGGGCGACGTGGCGCGCTGGCGCCCCGAGGGCGTGCTGGAGTTCATCGGCCGCACCGACCATCAGGTGAAGATTCGCGGGTTCCGCATCGAGCTGTCCGAGGTGGAGGCCGCGCTGGCCGCCCAGCCCGCGGTGCACGAGTCCGTGGCCGTCGTCCGCGAGGACGTTCCGGGAGATCGTCGGCTCGTGGCCTACGTGTCGCCGCGAGAGGGTCAGTCGCTGGACACGACGGACCTGCGCGCGGGCCTGCGGCAGCGGCTGCCCGAGTACATGGTGCCGTCCATCATCGTCACCCTGCCCTCGCTGCCGCTGAGCACCACGGGCAAGGTGGACCGCAAGGCGCTGCCCAAGCCGGACGCCGCCTCCACGGGGCGTCAGGGGCGCTTCGTCGAGCCGGCCAATCCGCTGGAGGAGCGCATCTCCGCCGTCTGGGCGCGGGAGCTGGGCACCGAGCGCGTCGGCGTGCATGACCACCTGTTCGAGGAGCTGGGTGGCACGTCGCTCTCCGTGGTGCGCATCGCGGCGCGCTTGCGCGAAGAGCTGGGTCAGTCGGTTCCCGTCGTGTGGCTGTTCGAGCACCCCACGGTCCAGGGGCTGGCGCGAGCCCTGGAGAAGCAGCGCGCGGAGGTGGCCGCGGCGACCGCGCCCCAGTCGGTGCCGGCGCCGGATCGGCCGGTGTCACGTCCGTCGACGACGGGGGCCGTGGCCATCATCGGCATGGCGGGTCGGTTCCCCGGCGCGGGCTCGGTGGACGCGTTCTGGCGCAACCTGCGCGAGGGCGTCGAGTCCATCTCCCGGTTCAAGCCCGAGGAGCTGGAGCGCATGCCTGGCCTGCCCGAGGGCATCGAGCTGAGCCAGCACCCGGCGTTCGTCCCGGCCGGTGGTGTGCTCGAGGGCGCGGACCGGTTCGACCACGCGTTCTTCGACATGTCCCTGCGCGAGGCGCAGTGGTTGGATCCGCAGCAGCGCGTGTTCCTGCAGTCCGCGTGGACGGCGCTGGAGGACGCGGGCATCGACCCCGAGCGCTTCCCGGGCGCCATCTCGCTGTACGCGGGGGCCATCGACTCCGGCTACACGGAGGCGGTGCGGGCCACGGTGCCGTTGGACGGCGCCGCGCTGTTCGAGCTCTACGGCACCGCGACGCACGAGAGCCTGGCGACGAAGACGTCCTTCAAGCTGGGGCTCACGGGTGAGAGCGTCCTCATCCACACCGCGTGCTCCACGGGCCTCGTCGCCGTGCACCTGGCCTGCCAGAACCTGCTGGCGGGCATGTCCGACGTGGCGATGGCCGGCGCGACGCGCCTGTCGGTGCCGCAGCGCACCGGCTACGTGTACCAGGAAGGGATGATCCTCTCGCCGGACGGGCACTGCCGCTCGTTCGACGCGGCGGCTCAGGGCACCGTCTCCGGCAACGGCGTGGCCTGCATCGTCCTCAAGCGACTGGAGGACGCGGAGCGGGATGGGGACTCCATCCACGCGGTGATTCGCGCGACGGCGACCAACAACGACGGGCGCGACAAGTCGGGCTTCACCGCGCCCAGCGTGCAGGGCCAGACGGCCGTCATCCGGCAGGCGCTCGCGCGCTCGGGCGTGAAGCCGGAGGAGATCGGCTACGTGGAGGCGCACGGCACGGCGACTCCGTTGGGCGACCCCATCGAGGTGACGGCGCTCCAGCGCGCCTACGGCCTGGGGCCCGAGCACAAGGGCACCATCGCCCTGGCTTCGCTCAAGTCCAACGTCGGCCACCTGGACACGGTGGCGGGCCTCGCGGGCCTCATCAAGGTGGCGCTGTCGCTGCGGCACGGAGAGGTCCCGCCGAGCCTGCACTTCGAGCGCCCCAACCCCCAGATTGATTTCGACGCCACCCCGTTCTTCGTCAACACCACCCTTCGGCCGTGGCCGAGGAGCGAGTCGCCGCGGCGTGCCGCGGTCAGCTCCTTCGGCATTGGTGGCACCAACGCCCACGCCGTGCTCGAGGAAGCTCCGATGTCTCCGAGTGGCTCCAGCTCACGCAAGCACCACCTGTTCGTCCTGTCGGCGCGCACGCCCGAGGCGCTGGACGCGGCCTCGAAGAACCTGGCCTCCCATGCGGAGGCCCAGGGTGACGCGCTGGCCGTGGCCGATGCGGCCTTCACGCTCGCCGTGGGCCGCAAGGGCTTCGAGCACCGGCGCGTCGTCGTGGCCCGCGACGCGGCCGAGCTGACCCGTCAGCTCCTCAAGCCCTTCACGCCCACGAAGCTCAAGGACCTGGAGGCCGCGCGCCGTCGCCGCGTGGCCTTCATCTTCCCGGGTCAGGGGACGCAGCAGCTCGGCATGGGGCGCGAACTGCTCGACACGGAGCCGACGTTCCGCCGGCATCTGGAGTCGTGCCTGGCGCTGCTGGACGGGGAGCTGCGGGAGCGCGTGCGCACGCTCCTGACGTCGGGTCCTGGGCAGGAGTCGCGACACGCGTCGCTGCTCGCGGACACACGGGTGGCGTTGCCGGCGCTGTTCTCCGTCGAAGTGTCCCTCGCGTGGATGTGGATGGACTGGGGCCTGAAGCCGTATGCCGTCCTGGGGCACAGCTTCGGTGAGTACGCCGCGGCCTGCGTGGCGGGGGCGCTGTCGCTGGAGGACGCGCTGAAGCTCGCGGTGGCGCGGGGTGAGCTGATGCACCGCATGCCTCCGGGGGCGATGCTCGCGGTGGCGATGCCGGAGTCGCAGGTTCAGCCGCTCTTGTCCGGGAGGCTGTCACTGGCCGCCGTCAATGCGGCGGACCGCTGCGTCGTCGCGGGTCCGGTGGCGGAGGTGGAGGCGCTCCAGGAGACGTTGAAGGCGCGGGACGTGGGCGTGGTGC
This sequence comes from Myxococcus sp. XM-1-1-1, assembly GCF_020037095.1. NCBI lineage: Bacteria > Pseudomonadati > Myxococcota > Myxococcia > Myxococcales > Myxococcaceae > Myxococcus > Myxococcus sp. XM-1-1-1. The sequence continues at coordinate 6,745 of NZ_JAIQDH010000049.1, read as the reverse complement.
GGATGCCCGCGCCGCATGCGTTCCATTCGGCGGACGTGGAGCCGCTGATGCCGGAGCTGTCGCGCGTGGTGGCGTCGCTGACGCGCTCGGAGCCGACGCTGCGCTACGCGTCCAGCGTGACGGGCACGTGGGCGAAGCGCGGTGCACTGGCCGAGCCGCAGTACTGGGCGGACCAGATGCGTCAGCCCGTGTACTTCTCGGATGCGGTGGGGGCGCTGCTCGAGGATGGGTGCAGCGTGCTGCTGGAGGTAGGCCCCGGTCAGGACCTGACGCCGCTGGTGCGCGCGTCGCTGGGCCAGGACAAGGACCGCGTGAAGGCGCTGGCGACGCTGCGTCGGAGCGCCTCCACGACGGAGGACGCGAGCTTGCTGGCGTCCGTGGGTGAGCTGTGGACGCAGGGCGTGGAGGTGGACTGGTCCGCCTTCTTCGCCCACGAGCAGAGACGCCGGCTGCACCTGCCCACGTACCCGTTCCAGGAGAAGCGAGTCTGGGTGGATGCGAAGCCGGGCGCGCAGACAGTGCCCGCGATGGTGGCCCAGCAGCCCGTGCAGCTCCGTGCCGCCTCGGGGGCGCCGCTCCCCGTCGCGGAGACGCAGGCCGTGACGACCCTGTCGCCCGGGATGGAGCCGCAACGTCCTACGTCGCCGAGCCTCGTACCATCGGCTGCCGCGTCGCCAAGCTTCGCGTCGCCTGCTGCGTCGACGGGTTTCGGGTCGCCTGTCGCGACTGGCTTCGGGCCGCCGGCTTCGTCGTCCGGCTTCGGGTCGCCTGCCGCGACCGGTCTCGAGTCGCCTTCTGCGACGGGCGTCACGCCGCCTGCTGCGTCGACGGGTTTCGGGTTGGCTGCGTCGACGGGTTTCGGGTTGGCTGCGTCGACGGGTGTCACGCCGCCTGCTGCGCCGACGGATCTCGTGTCGCCTGCGTCGACGGGCTTCGCGCCGCCTGCTGCGACCGGCGTCACGCCGCCTGCTGCGGTGACGGTTTTCGGGGCGCCTGCGTCGACGGGCTTCGCGCCGCCCACAGTGTCTCCGGGCTTCGCGCCGCATTCTGCGCCGACGGGCCTTGTTCCGCCGGCCTCAGCGTCGACAGGTTTCGCGCCGCCAGCTTCATCGACGGGCATCGCGCCGCAGTTGCCTCCGGTGGTTGCGCCAGCGATGACGTCGCTGCGCGCGGTTCCGGTGGCCCCCGCCGAGCCTCCCCCTTCGATTCAGGAGCCCGAGCCCGTCGCCCCGGTGCGTGAAGACGCGCCTCGGGGGCCCATCGAGGAGCGGCTCGCGGGTCTGTGGCGCGAGCGCCTGGGCCTGGAGTTCGTCGGCCGTGAGGACGACTTCCTGGAGATCGGCGGCAACTCGCTGATGGCGGCGCAGCTGCTCAACCAGGTCCGTGAAGCCTTCGGCGTCCAGCTCCCCCTGGCCGCGTTGTTCGAGGCCCCCACGGTGGCGGGCATCGCCCAGCGCATCGAGCCGCTGTTGCGACAGGCCCCCGCCGCGGCGCCGACGCGCGAACTCCCGCTGGTTCCGCTGCCTCGCACGGGCGAGCTGCCGCTCTCCTACGTGCAGGAGCGCGTGTGGCGTCTGGAGCAGCACCTGCCCGGCCTGTCCGCGTACAACATCCCCTTCGTGCTGCGGCTCGAGGGAGACCTGGACCCGGCCACGCTGGAGCGCGCCGTCCAGGAGATCGTCCGTCGGCACGAGGCCTTGCGCACCACGTACGACGTGGTGGATGGCCGTCCCGTGCAGCGCTTCCACGAGAACGTGCGCATCCCCCTGCCCATCGTCGACGTCGCCGGGGACACGCCTGCCCGTCGCGAGGACGAGGCGATGCGGCTGGCCCGCGAGGAGGCGATGCTGCCGTTCGACCTGGTGACGGGCCCCGTCATCCGGACCGTCCTGCTGCGCTTGGAGCCGAAGCACCACCTGCTCCTGGGCAGCATCCACCACGTCGTCTGCGACACGCTGTCCACCGCGCTCTTCATCAACGAGCTGATGCAGCTCTACGGCGCCTTCAAGCAGGGCCGCCCGTCGCCCCTCCCTCCCCTCCCCATCCAGTACGCGGACTTCGGCGCCTGGCAGCGCACCGGCATCCTCGAAGGCCGCTTCCCCGAGCAGGAGTCCTGGTGGCGTCAGCGACTCGCGGGCATGCCCAAGCAGCTCGACGTCCCCACGGACCGCAAGCGTCCGGCGAGCTGCCCGCTCACCTCCGTGCGTCTTCCCGTGGAGTTCCCACGCGCCCTGGCCCGCGAGCTGGGCGCGTTCGGCAAGCGCGAAGGCTACACGTCGTACATGCTGGTGCTCGCCGCGTGGCAGACGCTGCTGCACCGCTACAGCGGGCAGACGGACATCATCGTCGGCACGCCCATCGGCAACCGCACCCGGCCGGAGCTGCTGCCGCTCATCGGCTACGTGGCGCACTCGGCGGCGTTCCGCACGAGCTTCGCGGATGACCCGACGTTCCGGGACCTGCTCAACCGCGTGAAGCAGGAGCTCAACGAGGTCCAGTCCCGTCCGGACGTTCCCTACGAGTACCTGGTCGAAGCGCTCATCCCGGGCAAGGACATCGGCCGGGGCCGCATGGCCGACACCGTCTTCGTCTTCCACAGCGGCATCAGCGGCGGCGCCGCGGCCCTGGAGATGACGGGCGTGCGCGGCTCCATCGTCGAGGTCCCGGACGGTCCGGTGCAGTGGGGCACCACCCTGTCGGACCTGACGCTCGTGCTGGGTGACGAGTCCGGCCGGGTCCACGGCGCGCTCGAGTACGCGACGGAGCTGTTCGACGCGAGCACCGCGCAGGGCCTGGTCGACCATCTGCACGTGCTGCTCGCGTCCGCGATGGCCCGGCCCGACGAGCGGGTCTCCCGACTGCCGCTCGTCACCGAGGCCGAGCGCTCCGCGTGGCCCGCACCACGCCCCACGCAGGTCATCACCTCCATCCCGGCACAGCTCGCCGAGCGGGCGAAGCGGGCTTCCAACGCCGTGGCCGCGCTCGTCGGTGAGAAGTCCTGGACCTGGGCGGAGCTGTCCCGTCGCGCGGCGAGCGTCTCCGCGAGACTGCGCGCCAGCGGCTTGAAGAACGGTGCGACCGTCGCGGTCTGCCTGCCCCCCTCCCCTGACAAGCTGGCGGTCCTCTGGGGTGTGCTCGACGCGGGTGGCGCGGCCGTGGCCCTGGGCGCGACGGACCTGGGGCGACTGTCGACCTATGCGTCCCAGGATGCCGCGACGCCCCTGCTCATCACGTGGCGCGGTGTCGTCACGTCCTCCAAGCTGGACGCCTCGTGCGTGCTGTACGTGGAGGAACTGGAGACCACCGCATCGGTGAACCCGAGCGTGACTCGCGCGAACGCACCCGCGTGGCTGCTGCCCTCGGGGACGAACCAGCCCGCGTGGACGCTGGACCACCACGCGCTGGCGGACCTGTTCATCGCGATGGATGCGCGGTTGCGTCCGTCGGAGGGCGGCACCTGGCTGGCGGCGCTCGACACGTCGACCGAGCGGCCGGAGCTGGAGATGCTGTGGGCGCTCTCGCGCGGCCTGCGCGTGGCCTTCCCCTCCGAGGCCGTCACGGCCCGGCTGGTGCGGCTCCAGGGCGGTGGTCCGCGCACCCAGGCGATGGACATGAGCCTCATCTACTTCGCCAACGATGAGGACTCGCTCACGGGACCGAAGTACGAGCTGCTCATCGAGGGTTCGAAGTTCGCGGACGCGCATGACTTCTCCGCGGTGTGGACGCCGGAGCGGCACTTCCACTCGTTCGGCGGTCTGTACCCGCAGCCGGCCGTGGTGGCCGCGGCCATCGCCACCGTCACCAAGAACCTGAAGCTGCGCTCCGGCAGCGTCGTGCTCCCGCTGCACGACCCGATGCAGGTCGCCGAGCAGTGGTCCGTGGTGGACAACCTCTCCGGCGGCCGCGTGGGCCTGTCGGTGGCCACGGGCTGGCACGTGGCGGACTTCTCCTTCGCCCCGGCGAACTTCGAGGACCGCCGCAACGTCCTGATGAAGCACCTGGAGACGCTGCGCTCGCTCTGGCGGGGCGAGAAGCAGAAGCGCGTGGGCGGCGGCGGCGTGACGGTGGAGGTGGCCCTGCGTCCGAAGCCCGTGCAGCGCGAGCTGCCCGTGTGGCTCACGGCCGTGGGCAACCCGGAGACCTTCCGTCTGGCCGGCGAGGTGGGCGCGGGCGTGCTCACGGGCCTGCTCGCGCAGTCCATCGACGAGCTGAAGTGGAAGGTCGCGATGTACCGCGAGGCGTGGCGCCGCAACGGTCATCCGGGCCGTGGCCACATCACGGTGATGCTGCACGCGTTCATCGGTGACGACGAGCAGGAGGTGCTGCGCACGGTGCGAAAGCCGCTGCTCGGCTACTTCCGCAGCTCGGCCGAAATCACCGCGTCGCTGCTGGCGGCCCAGGGCCACCAGGGGGAGATCGACAAGGTCTCCGAGGAGGACATCAACACGCTCCTGGAGCACACCTTCGAGCACCACGCGAAGGGCACGGGCCTCATCGGCACCGTGGAGAGCGGGTTCAAGCGCCTGCTCGATGTCCGCGAGGCGGACGTGGACGAGGTGGCCGCGCTCATCGACTTCGGTCTGGACACGCCCATCGTCCTGAAGGGCCTGGAGAAGCTGGCGGTGCTCCGCCAGAAGCTGGTGCAGGAGGCCGCGTCCCGCCAGGAGCAGGTCGTGGTCGAAGGCGACCAGGGCGTGAGCGAGGTGCTGGAGCTGGCGCGTCGCTCCGGCCAGGTGTTGCTGCACACGTCGGCGCGACTGGCCCGCACGCTGACCGAGCTGCCTGGTGCCCGTGAGGCGCTGAGCCCCGTGGGCGCGCTGGTGCTCGATGGGGCCTCGGCCGAGCTGGCCACGGCGCTCGCGAAGAGCTCCGGGCTCCAGGTCCTGCTCGCGGGTGCGCCACGTGAGGGCGCGCTGTTGCCGCGTGCTCCCGATGAGCGCGTGCCAGCGGGGCTGCGCCCATGGATCCTCGACACCGCGGGGTTGCCTGTGCCCGTGGGCGTCGTCGGGGAGCTGGCGCTGGAGGGCGCGGGTCTTCCCTCCGGATTGTGGCGCTCCGAGGAAGAGGAGCGTCGTCGACTGGTGGCGCATCCGAAGGGCGCGTCGTCCCAGCTGTTCCGCACGGGACGCCACGCGCGACTGCGCGCGGATGGTCGTCTGGAGCCGGTCAACGTCCCGGTTCCCAAGGCCCCTGCCCCGGCCGCCAAGGCCCCGCCGCCCGTGCGGACCGAGGCTCGCCCTGTCGCCGCGCCCGCCGTGCCCACGGGGATTCCACGCGCGCGCAGGGACAAGCCGCTGCCGCTGTCGTTCGCGCAGCAGCGCCTCTGGTACCTCCAGCAGTTGGACCCCACGAGCACGGCGTACAACAACAGCTCCAGCTTCCGGCTGGTGGGCCCGTTGGACACCGCCGCGCTCCAGCGTGCGCTCGACGAGCTGATGCGTCGTCACGAGGTGATGCGGACCACGTACCAGCTCACCGAGACGGGGGCGACGCAGGTGGTCCAGCCCGCGACCGGGCTGCCGATGCCGCTGGAGGACGTGCCCGGCGAGACGCCCGAGGCCCGTGAAGCCGCGATGCTTCGCCGCTGCGAGGAACAAGGCGCCTGGGTGTTCGACCTGGCGCGCGGCCCGGTCATCCGCGCCGTGCTGCTGCGCATGGGGCCACAGGACCATGTGCTCAACCTGGTCATGCACCACGTCATCTCCGACGCGTGGTGCTCGCTGGTGCTCGCGCGCGAGATGTCCGTGCTCTACGCCTGCTACAACGCGGGCATCGAGTCGCCGTTGCCCGAGCTGCCCGTGCAGTACGCGGACTACGCGGTCTGGCAGCGTGAGTACCTGGAAGGCGTGGTGCTGGACGGGCAGCTCCGCTGGTGGAAGGAGCAGCTCCTCGGAGTCCCCGCGCTGGAGCTGCCCACGGACCGGCCGCGTCCGGCGGTGCAGTCCTACGACGGTGGGAGCCTGCGCTTCGTGGTGGGCCGCGAGGTGGCGGAGCCGCTGCTCGCCCTGGGCCGCAAGGAAGGCGCGACATCCTTCATGGTGATGCTGGCGCTCTACCAGGCGCTCCTGGGTCGTCACGCGGGCCAGGACGACTTCGCCATCGGCATCCCCATCGCGGGTCGTACGCAGCCCGAGACGGAGGGGTTGATCGGCTGCTTCGTCAACACGTTGGCGATGCGCACCCAGCTCACCGAGGCCCCGACGTTCCGTGAGCTGTTGGGCCGGGTGAAGAAGCAGTCCCTGGGCGCGTTCTCCCGGCAGGATGCGCCGTTCGAGCGGCTCATCGAGCTGCTCCAGACGCCGAGGGACCAGAGCCGCACGCCCGTCTTCCAGGTCGTCCTCAACGTCATCAACACGCCGCCCGCGGAGACGTCGCACCAGACGCTCAAGCTGAGCCAGCTGGATGTCGCCACCGGGACGTCGAAGTTCGACCTGAGTTTCGAGGTCGTCGAAGGCCAGGGCGAGCTCCACTGCCGCTTCGAGTACGCGGCGAAGCTGTTCGATGAGTCCACGATGAAGCGACTGGTCGAGCACCTCTCCGTGCTCGCTCGCGCCGTCGTCGCATCTCCGGACCTGCCGGTGCAGCGCCTGCCGCTGATGGGTGAGGCGGAGCGGCAGCAGGTGCTGGTGGGGTTCCAGGGACGCACGGAGGCGTACCCGAAGGAGGCAACGCTGCACGCGCTCATCGAGGCGCAGGTGCGACGCACACCGGAGGCGGAGGCGGTCCGCTTCGAGGGAAGCACCCT
>NZ_JAIQDH010000048.1:0-18862 GCF_020037095.1 Myxococcus sp. XM-1-1-1 | reverse complement strand
GTGCGCTTGCCCTCCTCGTCCAGGGTGACGTCCTCGTCCAGCAGATGCAGGCAGTCCCGGACCTTCTTCTGGCGCTGCCACCAGCGTCCGTAGGCGCTCGCCAGCTCTGTTTCCGCGTCCGGTTCCTCAGTCACGAGAAGCCGGCCCCGCTGCGGATCTTCGACGGAGACCAATCCCAGGCGCCCGCGCACAGGAGAGGAAGCGCGGGGCTGGCCCAGGTTGAACAGCCTCAACGCCGCTTCCCTTGGCCGAGAGGACAGAGGCGCGGTGCGCGCCAGCTTCTGGACCGCCTCCGCGAACTCGTCCTCGTCCAGTTCGACGGGCTCCGCGTCCGCGCGCGGCGTGTAGACGATGGGCTGGCCCTCGCCCGTGTCCAGGCGCACCACCCGCGAGGTGGCACAACCCGTGCCGACCAGGACCAGCAGCACCACGGCTTCCCAGCGCAGCGTCATGCTCTTCTCCGCGTCATGGCCCCCCATCTTGAGGGTCGAAGTCCATGGAATTCCAGAACAGACTCACCTTGCCCCGGGAGCCTGAAGAAACGGCGATCCATGCAGCGGCAGGGGTCGACGCTGGGTGCCCTGTCACTCTTCTTTCGTGCGGACTCGGGCCGTTTCGCCCAGGCGTAGTAGCCACTGCGCGAGACGCCCAGGTGACGACAGAGGGATGCAACCGGGAGGCAGGCCTTCTTCGCGTCGATGAAGGAGAACTTCACTCCAACTTCTTCGCGAAGAAGGCCGCTGCATTTTTAGTATCTCCCGCTCCAGTCGCAGCTCGCGGTTCTCCTTGCGCAGCCGAGCCAGTTCCTCGCGCTCAGCCGTCGTCAGCGCACCCGGCTTGCCCTCCCCCTAGTCCGTCTTCGTCTGCTCCCCCCACAGCCGCAGTGCCGACTCCAGCAGGTCCAGGTCACGGGCCACCTGCGGCAGGGACTTACCCTCCATCAGCACCAGCTTCACCGCCCCAGCCTCGAACTCCGCCGAGAACTCACGGCGCGGCATGCTGGGCTTCTTCTGCTTCTCCTCGTTCGCGGACATCCCGGGCTCCGTCCATCACATCTCGGGTGTCTACGGAACTGGGCTACCCCCAACGCTGCCGTCGCGTGGAAGAGCTTGAGAAGGTTGTGGGTGGCGCAGATGAGGCCCCACTCCTCCCGGGCGTCTACGTCTCGGCCCTCCCCTTTGGCCGCTTCTCAGGGGAACTTCATTGGCCGGTTCTGGGTGACCACTGAGAGTTGCCTCCCCCCAGGATGCGGCGCTCCACCTTGGAGAGTCGATTGGCGGGCGGTCCAGAGAACCGGTCTCACGCTCTCGCAGAGCCCAGGAGTCACGACCTGAAGCCCGGAGCGCGGGAGGCCCTGCTGCCAGCGCCATCCGCCATGAGCCAGGACCGACAGTCCGCCTCGGGCGCTCCTCCCGAGCCTCCCTGCGTCGAAGTCCTTGCGGCGGCGTCCTTGTCCCGCTATACGGGCGTCACTTTGTGGCCAGGTAGCTCACCTGGTTAGAGCGGCGGTCTCATAATCCCGGCCCTGCCCCTCACCTTCTGAACCCTTGGCCGTAACCCCTTATTCTTACTGACCATTGGCCGTCGCTGGCGTTCGCTCGTCACCGGCCCGGTCCGTACAGAATCCGTACAGTCCCGCTTCAGCATACTCAGAAGCGTCGAACTCCATTCGCTCCATGGAGCGTAATGCATCGACCGCATCCCATCGACCTGTACCTCTCCCACTCAGCGTCTGTGGTCGCCAAGTAGCCGAAGACGATCAGTAGAGTAGGCGCATGTCGTCTGCCACTCCGTACTGAGCCGAAATCTGAGTCCCCACCTCTCGGAGAAGTTCGTCTCACTGTGCATCGCTTAGGTAGGTGATCGCCCCCTTGGGGCCATCCCCGCTGGCCAGCGGGTTGTAGACCCGCCACGGTCGCTTCAGCTTCTTGGAGTTGTTCGCGTGCGCCACGTACGCATCAATTAGCCGGTCATACCCTTCCTGCCCAGGGGCGAAGTACCAGGGCTGGCCGACCTTCAGCTATTCCGCGTGCGGCGTGTAGCCTAAAAGCTGGGCCATCGCCTCCAATACGCCGAAGCTCCTCTGGGGCGTTGCTCTTGATGATCCAGACTCCACTAGTTCTAAAGGGGCTGCACAGGAGGTGGGATACACTTGAGCGACTCCCTATAGGGCAGCCCACGTACCAGCTTGCGCCGAGCAGAGAGGAAGAGCGGGAAGATGCCTCTACAAGTCAGTGTGCTGTTCGATCGTCCGCAGCAGGAGATCGCATCGCTGCTCAAGAGCCGCCTCCAACAAGCCAGCCGTGCTTGGATCGTAAGTGGGTTTGCCACCGTAGAAGGAATCGAGGCAATCGCACCACCGATCCTGACCAATCCAGCGAAGTTGGAAGCATTTGTGATTGGAGCGGGCACTTTCCGAGGCTACGAATCAATGGATCGCCTCCTTGCCGGTGGAGTTGCCGCATCGCGGCTTTTCGTCCATCTCGGGCATACGCGAAGGACGACCAAAGGCGCCGCACATCGCTTCTACCGCTATCACCCGATGCTGCACAGCAAAGTATATCTACTAGAAATGCCCGACAAGAGCGGAGTGGCGTTTGTTGGCTCGCACAACGTGACCGGCTACGCGCTCCTTGGCCTGAATGGTGAGGCAGGCATCATGCTTGAAGGCCCTATGAGAGATCCCGAGATGCAACGCATCAAAGCGCATATTGATGCGGCCCAGGCGCAATCGGTCGTCTATTCACCTTCGATGAAGGACGCGCTGACCTGGTGGACAAGCTCCTTCATCGATGGCATGCGAGGCAAAGTCAACGATGCCGAGCGCGACTCTGAGTTCACGAAGACGATCGTTATCCTTGCTGCTGAGGCACCGAACGGCATTCCTGCGACAGGGGACGTAGTGTACTTCGAGATCCCGGCGGCCCTTCGACAGCTACGGGCGCTCGATACCGAGGTGCACATCTATATCTTCCAGAGTCTTCCGGCGACACCAAATGCAGCACTACTCGCGCTGGCTCAGGCGAAGGCGACACTTTGGTGCAGGGTGCTCGGGATTGAGGTGCAGCGTGGGGGAGTCGAGCTTCAAGCTGACTGGCACATCGCGAACAGGACGAACCCGACGATGCTTCGTGCTCCCCAGCCGTTCCGGCCCAAGGTAGCTCGCGACATGCAACAGGTGCGCGTTTCAGTGCGAAACGCCATCTACGATCAGTTCGAGTACCTCTTCGATTCGGGGAAGGCTACCTGGGTTCCCATTCTCAACGAAAATCAGGCCGTAGAGGCGTCTCCCGAGGATACCCGCTTCCTAGCCAGCCTTAACCTAGTTCCACCTGAAGACAAGCCTTGGTACCTTGTAAGAGGGCTTGCAGCCGAAGAGAAAGACACGGATGGTGCCTACCAAGAGGCTCTCCGAACGCTGAACCCGGAATCAGGCTCGTATGTTCTGATGTCGCTCCGACGTCGTAATCTGACGAAGCTTAAACGCCAGAAGGAGCATCGGGGAGACAACAACGAAGAGAACGGCGGATCGAGCAACCGGAGGACGCGCAAGTAGCTCGTGCCCTCTCCCACAAAAAGGGGGGCCACTCGTGTCGGCTCGGGTACAGGCGACTGTGAGGGCACCCGACAGTTCCTAGGCTCTTGGTGCCTCTGAATAGAACCGGGTCCCTCACGTCAGGGACGCCACCTCCCCCCTCCCTACCCATAAGCCCTCCTTCAGGTCCATTTGATCATGGTGTCCAGACGGACTCGATGGATGGACCCGCGGGCGCAGTATAGATCTTATCAGCGCACGCATTGCAGCACCAAGCTCCACATGATATCGGTCTGTTCCGGAGTTGGTTCGCGGACATCTTCGGGGGAGTCATGCTAGGCGCGTGGCGTGAGCCGCGCAGCAAGAGGGAGCGTGCTTCGGAAGCTAGTTCGACTTCCGTATCCGGCCCCCATCTACAATCGGCCGGCGCTATCGTAGCTACGAGCATCGCATTAGCCGTGAAGCGTACGGCGGCCGTTCTGAATGCGGGTCGCCTCGGTCTTTCCGGTGCCAAGCGCCTGCATTTCTCCCAGCAACTCCTGTCGGTTCAAGTAGGCGATCCCCGGCTAGAGCTGCTTCATTCGCTCCTGTCCACTCTTCCAGCTGACGAGCGCGACTGGTGGATCGGCAACTTCCACACTCTGCTGATGCCTGCCGCACTGCGTCGGCGGCTCGCCGCTCACTTCACACCGCCTACTCTCGCGCGACACGTCCTCGCGTTCGCACTGGAAGCCGGCATGGACCTCCGTGCGGCACGAGTAATCGACCCATGCGCAGGTGGAGCTGCCTTCCTTTCAACGCTTGGGGAAGCCATGCTGCAGAGCGGCGCTCCCCCGGAAGACATCTTGGCCCGGTTGACGGGGCTCGAACTTGACCCCCAACTAGCAGCCCTGGCCGAGGCCATTCTAGCCCGGCGATTGGGGCTTGCCTCACTGGGGCGCCACGTTGTCTCCGTAGGAGATGCACGCCGTGCGCAGCGGAACGCATCGTTCGATGCGGTCTTCGCGAACCCTCCTTATGGGCGGCTTCTGGGAGTTACGAAAGCCGAGCGGCGCAGATGGGCCCATCTAGCGGAACCAGGGCACATCAATCTATACGCCATCTTTGTGGGCATCTCGCTTGAGTTCCTCCGTAACGGAGGAATAGCCGCCCTCGTGCTGCCAACGAGCTTTCTTGCCGGCCCCCTCTTTGCCCGCCTGCGAGCATACATCCGGAGCCAAGCTGAGGTTCTCTCTATTCATGTGCTTGAGGCACGTGAGGGAGTATTTCTAGAAGTAACTCAGGACACCTGCGTGATGTTGCTACGTAAGGGGACGGGTTCCGGCCGGGTCCATTGGGGGCTCATTCCAAATCGAGGCTCTTCGATCCCGCTAGGCACATCAGTTTTGCCATCCGGGCCCAACATGCCTTGGGTCATGCCTGCTCGCAGCCTGCCCGAGAATACGGACCACTTGGCCAGGCTCTCCAACTGGGGCCTACAAGTCCGAGCAGGCTACTTCGTCTGGAACCGTGAGCGCCACCGGATGCGAACGGCCAGAAAAGGTCGCTTTGACGTCCCCCTCATCTGGGCCAGGAACGTTAGTTGTGGCAGTCCCGTTTATCCAGTTGCCAAAGACACTCGTGGGATGGACTTCGTGCAATTCGATCGGGACTCGGCCGCAATCATACGAAGGTCAGCGATCATACTGCAACGCACAACAAACAATCGTCAACCTCGCCGCCTTATTGCGGCGCCCTTGGCGCCCGAAGTGCTCTCCAAGTTCGGCGGCTTCGTAACTGAAAATCATACGCTGGTCCTTCTTCCAGATGAGAATAAGACCGCCTCGCCGAACTTAAACCTTATCGCCCAATTGCTGGGTAGTGCCGCCGTCGACGCGATGTACCGACGCAGCTCAGGGACAGCGAGTGTCTCCGTCGCTGCCCTGCGCGACCTACCCCTCCCCTGGCCCGCCGACCTCCAAGCGACACTAGCGCAGGGACTCTCCTTTGATGACGCTGTGAGGGTGGCCTATGAGATGGCACACCAGAGGCTGGTCAAATGAGCGCTCGCGGTGAATACGGCGTGTACCAGCCGACGCCGCGCCAAGCGACAGCGGGACATACCGACTCCCGCCCCGCTCCGCTTCCGGACCCAAGATTACCCGACGAGGCACGCTTCCGCGAAGCTGTGGGTGCACCATTCCTTGTTCCGGCTGAGGGGGGCAACCCGAGACCTCCCTCAAGACTCTTCATCGAGCTAGCGACAGCTCTTCTCCGAGTACATCTGCTGCGCCGCTCGGAAGCGGTCGTATATTGGCCATTCCCATCAGATATAAGTGCCGCCTACGCGCTGGCCTGCCTTGGTCTTCTAGCTGCCCCAACACTTCACAGGGTTCCTCGCGTGTACCGGGAGGAGCCAGTTTCTTTCCGCGCGCTCCACCTTCCATGGACGCTCCACACGGGAATGGGCTATCGGAGTATCCTGATCGATCGGGTGCGGTTACATCGCCTGAATGCCGAGCACCTCGGCCGCTTGGATCTAGCATCATCAGCCAAGGAACGCTGGCGCGGATTCCACCAGGCCCTCATCCGCGTCAAAGATCTCCAAGGCCGCATCACCGATAAACGCTACAAGAACCGTATACTCCCTGAGTATCAACACTCAGCCCTCGAAGAACTCGTCCCAGTCTGTCGCGTAGGCGAGGTGGTACCGAAACATACCGTCCTTCACAGAGTGCAAAAATACACTCTCTTAGGAGATGTGATCTCTGGAGAGGTGAATGACCCGGCGAATGCGCCGTTCATGCTCTTCGGTCTGCACCGCGATGACATGAGCGAGACTGCTTCTCACTCCCTCTTGATTCGTGTCCCCGCTCCAATCCACGCAATTCTTCTGGACGCAACGGATCGTGCTCGGCAGCCCTTTGGCCCAAACTGGTACGCGGTGTTCGGAGCCATCCTCGCCGCAATTAGGCATACTCACGGGCGCATTCCTGTTCTCGCCGTCACTGACGATCCCTTCGTTCAGAACCTCCTCTGCTCCAGATTGCTGCACCTGCACGATGGCCTCCACAAGAAGAGTACAGTGCCAAAATGGGCCCGGCTTTCTGATCGGCGTACCGGTGCACTACTCATGGATCCGGAGCCATTCTCTGATACTGGCGAGTTGGACATCCAAGTGGCATCGTTTGCGGGGCGCTTTGTGGACATCCTGGGCCGCATCCGCCGCCTTCGCACACAGGCCCTGAAGTTAGGCGATGCCGACACAGCAGATGCACTCAAAGAAGTCCGAGAGACCCTACGCCGGTGCGCACGCCTCCCGATTGGCGTTGACGCGCTTTCAGACTTTGTGCACGACGAGACAAGCCGCGAGAGTTGGCGCGACATCATGGCCATGTACTCGGCGGGGCCAGCCCTTGATCGCATCACCCGCCCATCCAGCGTACTAACACAGGTAGAAAGCACTGCCGTCCGTGAGTTGGACAAGGACGTCCGCGCCTTCATTGAAGGAGTACGCGCGGTTTCGCCCATGGCCCCCCTCCTCGCCGCCACGTTAAAGAAGGCTTTCACGAAGGCATCCGTGCTTGCTGTTGTAATGGCAGATGCGATGGAAGCTGAGCACGCGGATATAGCTCTCTCCGCACATCCAGAAATAGGTCCCGACGTCCGAAAGCGGCTAGTGACGGGAGAACTCCGTTTCGTTTATCCGGAACAACTCCGAGTTCAGCTTCAGTCTAAGAAGCATCGGATCGACAGCCTCGTCATGGTTTCCCTTTCCAGCAACGTATTGCTCGAAGCCTTGACGCTGCGAGACCTCCCCCAGCACATTGTCGTGCTCGCCGACGGGGATCAGGTCCAACATCTGGAGGATCGCTCATCGCGGCTGGGTGAGCTTGGTGAAATGGGAGAGATTGCTGTCCGCCTTGGACAGCTGGCATCGGCATGCAAGAGGGAGATAGTTACTCGCAACGGACGCTATGCACCTCTTAGTTGGGATGACCCGCTCCGTGACGATGACGAAGGCGGCGAGCGCACAGGCCCACGTCTCCTCGACTTCACTAGCGACGACGACCGCACCAGTCCAATCATCAGGCTGCGTACAAGGCAGGGCTTTATCATCCGTGCACGTCCCAAAATGGGGCTCGTACTCTTCGAGCGCGAAGCACCTGCAAACCCATTTTCCGAGAAGCACGCCCAGGATCTCGTCCCAGGGGATGAAATCTGCGTGCTCAACCAAGAGTTCATGGAAACGGCCCGGGCCCGGCTGCACTTTTACGTCGAGGCTGAGCAGGTGCGCACCTACCACGAAGCAATCCAGGCAAAGCTCGAAAGCATTCCCGGAGATAGCCTCACAGAGAAGGCGCGTTCGATTGCCGAACGCATGCGGAAGACCGAGCGCATCGCGCCTGAACTCCACCGGGTTCTCGACTGGATCCGCGTTGATCAGTACTTAAAAGAAGATGTCAGCACCGTCCAACCACATGCGCCCAAGCAACTAGAAGACTTTCTCGCATTCGCAAATGCCATCGGCATTCGTGAGCGTGAGGCCCGAGCGTTCTGGAAGCAATCTGTCCTTGAAACTCGCTCTCGCCGTCTTTCGGGCGGGCTGAAGCTTCACAAGGCCTACCTCCACATCCTAGTCGACCCCTATGCTGCAGAAGCAGCCACCCCCTCCCGGCGCACGGACATCCAAGCTCTCCGAGCACTTGCTGAGCGATATGTGGACGTGATCGAAGAGGTATCTGAGGAGAAACCACGATGACTATTACCTCGCCGCCGCCGGAAGCTCTGACCCTGCTGCAAGAGGCAAAGGAGGGTCTTGCTGACGCGCTCGTCAACCTCACCGTTGCACACTGTACTGGCGAGGGGCTGGATGGGCAGGTCCTCTATGGGCGGCGCCCGGACCGTGCGCTCGTGTCCGGCTTCCTGCTGCCCCAGTATACAGAGGCCGGTGAGGACGAAACCTCTGACATCCGCATCGCTGTCATCGGGTTAGACACTCAGGTTGCAGCCCAGTCTTCAGGCATTCTGGTGGCAGAACCGTCCTTCTCCGTTTACATACGTGTTCTCCCCGAATGGGCTGAACTGCAAGACCGGCGCTATGACCTCAAGCCAGTTCCCCGGCTCAAGAAGGAATGGGAGAAGCGAATCAAAGAGGAGCACACAAGACGTTACCAAGAGAAGATCGCTTCACATGGGCTCTCTAGCAATGATCGCGGCCTTCCCAAGGAGGAGCGGCGCGAGCGCCGAGCACGACGGATTGCTCTACATGCCGAAGCCTACGATGAGACGCTAAAGGAACTTGGCATCCACCTGCCCTCACGCGAATTGAAGCCTGTGGCAGGTCAGACAATCTCCTCACCGCAGCGCGCCAACGAACCGGCAACTCCTGAAGATCCACCTGAGCCGCGCGCGTCGGAGATGGATGCACTAGACGCCGAGGATCCTTCGACAGTCGAGCCAGCTGAAACCAATCCCGCTCCCATTGATGCGAGCGGCTATCCCTTGGAGATGCTGGCAGATCTCGAAATACCCATGAAGTGGCGTCGCATCGCGGTTGATCTCCCGGCCTTCCGGTGCGAACTGAGCGCAACTGATGCGGCACTAGAGGCTGAACTCGTCCGATACAAACACGAACTCCACGCTGCCCTCCACCAGAGCGTACAGAGTTGGCTGACCACTCCGGAGGGGAGCCGAAACGCATGGCGGCGAGTACGAATGGCGCCACAGGACTGGCAGAGCGAGGCCAGTTGGAATAGCTTTCTAGACCGACTTCGGAGCCAAGCACCTGATAGGAACATTCTTTTGCCTGACTTGCGAGAGATCCGGCTCACGGTCTCGCGAATTCAAGACTTCACTGCCCCCTCCCGCATTTCCTTGCGGATTGCATTGGAAAATGCCAATCGGGAGCTAAGTCGGGCCGAGCTGATTCACCGCTGCCCTTGCCTGTTCCAGGCCAGTCTCAAGATATCATTACCCGAAGCTGTCCATCGGCCCCTTAGTCTAGATCGTGTTGAGCCCTCTTATCGCTTCCGCGCATACATGACCTACGATGCGATAGGTCTCAATTGTGGGTCCGTCTCCCGCCGAGAGGGCTCGAACATTGTCCTTGAGACCACTTGGGCACCAAGGTGGGTTCAACCCCGAGTGGTACCACGCCAGCTTGAGATTCAAACGCAGTTTTCTAAACTAGCTCGGCATGATTTTCCCGTCGACACTCTTCACCGGATCGCCAGTGAGTACCGACAGTGGATTGCTAAGCAGGAACACCAACTCAAGACAGAGGTGGGCCGCGATTTATCCCCGGAGCAAGCCTCTGCAGAGAAGGAGCGACTCACTGCCGATGTGGCCGGCTGGCACAGAGAAGCGGAGCTGGTCGACAAAGGAGTAACCATTCTCGTCAAGGCCAAGGCCGCATTCGCCGCTGAGCCTACGTCACCTAAGGCCACACCATGGCGTGCCTTCGTGCTCATGAACCAGTCATTCCTCGCCCGCGAGGCCGGCAATGCATCTGCGGGCTGGCGTCTGTTTCAACTTGCCTTCGTTTTGGCTCACGTTCCCTGTCTGGCGTCGCGCCTGCAAGAGTTCGAGGAGTTTCACTCGCCGGATGAGGACGAGGACACGGCGAGCCTACTCTACTTCCCCACGGGAGGAGGTAAGTCGGAGGCTTTCTACGGCACCCTCGTCTTCGCGCTCTTCCTCGACCGCTTACGCGGCAAGAACCGAGGCGTCACCGGATTGGTGCGCTACCCGCTACGACTGCTCACCCTTCAACAGGCGCAACGTCTCCTTCGCCTGCTCGTCCACACAGAATTGGTTCGTAAGAAGGAAGAGCTAGGTACGTGGCCGTTCGAGATCGGTTTTTGGGTGGGCAGCGCCAATACACCTAATCGCGTTTCTGGCATCCCATCTGCAGTGCCATTCCTTGACGATTCTTCCCACCCTGACGATGGCCAGTTAGATCCAGAAAAGGAACCACCAGACGAGGAAACTGCCCGCGCCTATGCGGAGGCGCGCGCTGCCTACAATAAGATTCCGGTCTGCCCCCTTTGCGAGTGCCCCACCGGGTTGCGACTTAAGAGAAGTAATGACGAGGCCGAACTCCGCGCGGTTGTCGTGTGCTTCAATGCCGGCTGCCATTGGAACGTAGCGCACGCCGGTCCCCTCCCAACGCCGCTACCATTCCTGTTTACGGATGATACCATCTACGGACGCGCCCCATCCGTGCTCTTGGGAACCGTGGACAAACTGGCCATGATTGGCCAAAATCCCGACACCATCGCCCGTGTCCTTGGAATGTTCGGATTGGCCCGGTGGATTACGCACGCTGGGCATCTGCTCACACCACGAAA
The DNA here is from genome assembly GCF_020037095.1 of Myxococcus sp. XM-1-1-1. Classification (NCBI taxonomy): domain Bacteria; kingdom Pseudomonadati; phylum Myxococcota; class Myxococcia; order Myxococcales; family Myxococcaceae; genus Myxococcus; species Myxococcus sp. XM-1-1-1. Next base: position 7,996 of record NZ_JAIQDH010000048.1, on the reverse strand, counting down.
GGAAACGGAACTCCGCGACGGCCCGAGTTCTCACCGCTTCCCGGTGTTTCCTGCCTATGATTCCGGTGAGAAGGTGTTTAAAGATCCATTCCCGTCTCTCATCATTCAAGATGAAATGCACCTCCTTGAGGAAAGCCTTGGCACCTTCGCCGGTCTATTCGAGACTACTCTAGAGGCTGCACTACGCCGCATAGCTGCGGAGGCGGGTTCGCAGTTGCGCGTTACGCGCTCTCATAGCCGCCCTGGTGCTCCGGCGCGCATGCCAAAGGTGATCGCAGCCACGGCAACAGTCTCCGATCCTCGACGCCAACTTGAAACCATCTATCAACGCCGTGCCCTTCTATTTCCAAGGCCCGGTCCGGACATCTACTCTTCCTTTTTCTCCGAGCCAGCTCCGCCCCCTGCCAAGAACCTCGACCGGGCTGCCCTTGCGATGCAACCAGGCAGGTCAAACAGCCCGGAGCGTACCTCGCCCTGGATGCGTCTGTATGTCTCGATTATGACCAATGGGTCGAGCCATACGGTTACCACCGTAGCCGTCCTCTCAGCTTTTCATCTGGTGGTGACGAGTATCTGGCGCGGACTGCAAGACGTCTCTCTACAGGCTGAGGCATCGCAGAGGATACTAACTGCCGTTTCTCCTGATCAGCATGGAGCTTGGCGGCGCAACGCCCTCGAAGACCTCTTTCGTAGGAATCGCTTCGACTTACTCCTGGCGCTACTGGATCTGCACCGAGTCGCCATTACCTATGTCACAAACAAGAAGGGCGGGGATCAAGTTATTGATGCCTTAGACCCTCAGGTGCGGCGCGAACACGAGCGTGCAGGACTCAATATCGGCTCGGCTTTCCCCTCTGAACTCATTTCGGGCGGAGTGGACATGAGTTCCATCCAAGAAATCATGAAGCGTGCTGAGAAACGGCCGCAGGTTGGCGAGCCGTACCGGGATGTCGCTGCCGAAGGCGAACTACGCAACGTGGTGGCTACCTCAGCCATTTCACATGGTGTGGACGTGGAGCGCTTCAACAGCATGTTTTTCGCTGGCCTTCCTTCCAACATCGCCGAGTACATTCAGGCCTCCAGTCGGGTTGGACGCACCCATGTAGGCTTCGTCGTACTGGTGCCCACGCCACAGAGTCGACGTGACAGGTACGTGGTGGAAACTCACGACATCTTTCACCGCTTTCTTGAACGGATGATCGACCCACCTGCGATCGAGCGATGGGCAGATAATGCGCTGCGCCGGGCGATCCCATCGGTTATCCAGGCTTGGGCTGTTCTTGAGGAAGGCGCCGAGTTCCTTCGATTAAGGGAGAAGCACGGAGTACGCCCGCGCAACATCATCCGTTACTTACGTGCAGAACTACTCAAGGCTCCAGATAGCTTCCGGCAAAAACTGGCTGATTTCGTGCTTGATGCGTTCGGGTTCCACGGACGTGGGCCGCAGGAACTCGGCAAGCCAGGCCACGCAACGCACTACTCCCGGGAAATTGAACGAAGGTTGAAGGACTTCCTTGATGCTGTGCAGCGCGAAAACAGTGAGGCCTCGCTCGCAGATTTCTGGAGGGATCCCCGCAATCGCTTCATGCCACCCATGACGTCACTCCGAGATGTTGAGGAGGCCGGAGTCGTCGTGGGAGCCAATTACGAACCAGAACATGGGTTCGTCCGGTCCGAAGATGTAAAGCAGGTGATGGACTTCATCCGCCACCAAAAAGCTAAGGTCAGCGAAGTCGACGAGGACAATATCACGGAGGCCGTATGAGCGCGGGATCGAGGAAGCCGCCGGACGACTGGCGAAAGGGTGGCCGGGCGCGAGCATCAAAAGGGCTAAGGCAGCGGAATCAGGCTGAAGCTCGGGATGCCACTCCGGAGCCACCAAGGTTCTCACGCTCAAGAACTCAGCTCGCGACGGCATACGCCCCGGAGGTGCTTTTCACATTTGAGGGTGGCCGTGGCATCTGTCGATCCGTTCCCCTTGATATTCCAATTGAACTGCCGGCAATGGTAGTCACGGCAATTCGCGATGGAATGCAAGAACAAGTAAAGAACTGGGCGGACCGCGCCCGACATTCTCGGGGCAACGAAACTCGCCTTCCACTACCGCTCTGCGTGGACAACGTCTTCATCCCGCCTGGCCCCCAGGATGATGTATTTGTCGACTGGACGCATGATTTCGTCCCGACGGATCCCAAGAAAATCGGCTATGTCCCCTGGCCGCTTCTTTACCAGTGCTCAGTATGCCGTGTACTAAAGGAATTTGGCTCAGTCCGCGAGCAGGTCGAGCATCCTCTTCCTACAAAGTGCCGTGATCATCGATCCCGCTGGCGCCAAGTAGACGTGGTGTTCGCGCATTGGTCTGGCGACATCCAACCTCTGAGTCCCTGGCGCTTTCATTACAACGAGAAAAGCGGGGAAGTGAGCCAACTTCGCTCTTGCCAATGTGGCGGGACGGAGTTCCGACTGCTCAATAAAAGCCCATCATTTTCTGAGTGGGCATTTCAGTGCCTGACGTGTTCAGGCCTGCGCCAAGTCGTGCAGAAGGACAAGCACTCCCTCACAATCCTCAAGCCTCTAATGGACGCTGGGAATGACCATGAGTGGGCGGAAATCAACATGCTGCCCGTTTCATACAGAGCTAATTCTGTCCATTACGTACAGAGCGGGCGCTTCGTCATTTTGCGCGATCCTCGTCCCAGTGAGCTGATGACCGCTGACCGGCGTGAGGAGCTACTCCATGAGGTTGCACGCCTTCATGGTGTCCCGCGTCGCCCTCCGCCCGAACAACAACTTGAGGCTGCTGTTCGGGATTCCGGCCTAGGTGAGAAATGGGACGAGTGGAAAGAGTACAACCAGCTCGCGCAGGACGCCGCCACATCCGGGAGACTTCCTCAATCGCAAAAATATCAGCGCCTCGCGGACGAGATTATGCGGGAATGGCTAGCTGCGGAGATCGTATCGCTGGGTGAGGTGGATAGCGCAGAACTCTCGCGCCAAGCGGAGGCACAGGTCGACTGGGCCCGCCGTTTCAACCCCTTTCAACGAACGCTTGAGCATGCAGCACTCCGGCATGAGCATGTGGACGAAAAGGCTGGGATCACGGCATTCGACGTTCTGTTCCCAGACAAGAATCTCTCGGAAGCCAGTGACAGCCCCGCACGACTTGCCGACTATAAAGTGGAAACGGGAGACCTCCTGCGCAAACTGGGCCTCTCAAAGCTAGTCCTGATTAAAGGCCTGCCTATCTGCGAGTACACGTTTGGATACACGCGAGTTTCCGCTACTCCTATCCACACACGCGAGGTGAACGATAGAAAGATCCCCGTGCCCGTGCGACTCAATGCCTTCCCACCTCTCAAGAACGGCAAGCGACCCGTCTACGTGCTGCAACAAGCTAACGAGGCTTTCTACGTACGCTTGGACGAAGAGCGCGTGCGTGCATGGCTGATAGCCAATGGGGTTCCAAATGTCCCTGCATCAGGGACCCATTCCATCGGAGCTGCATACCTGGAGCAATACCGGGACTTCGGCCCGTTTCTAGAAGAATACCGGAAGCGCATTGGCCAACCTGGCGCCGTCCGGGAGTTGCCTGCATACGTGTATATGCTCCTGCACACGCTAGCACACCAGATGGTCCATGCTATGGCGGAAACATCAGGTCTGGATTCGGATGGGATTGGAGAGCTCGTCTATCCCGCTGACTTGGCTTTTGTCGTATATCGCAAGGGAATGACGCCAGACCTCGGCCACCTCTCGGCAATGTGGCGGAACCGCCATCGCGAGTTCCTTCGAATGATGGGTGACCCCAGGCGTCTACGCTGCGGCTCCGGGAGTCTCTGCGATGCCCGCGGAGGCGCCTGTCCGGCATGCGTGATGCTGCCTGATGTAACTTGCACCGCGTCGAACCAGCTGCTCTCCCGCGCAGTACTGGCAGGTGGACGGGCGCCGATGTGGGAGGAACAGACGGCGCCGTGGGTGGAAGGCTGGCTCTCTCCCACGTTTATCTTATAGATGCCTATCATGCAGGCGTTGACGGAGTGCCCCTCGCCTGAGGCGCTTAGAGACGGTGGGCCGCACCTCGCTCGATGCGAGCCGGAGGCGCATACAAAACGGGAGGGCGTGTCGACGCTCGACCCGAGAGATGCTCGCATCGCAGAGCTGGATCGACGGCTGAACGCGCGCTCGCGCGAATCGAGCTGCTGCCCGGTGCGTAGCCTCAGCTCACGCTTGCAGTTTCCTGCCCCAATAAACGCTTTCAACATGCAACTCCCATGGCGGGGATCGGCCCCGCCTTCTGACCAAGGCCCTCATGTCGCGCTGCATCTACTGTCTCGACCCTCTCGTGCCGAAGAAGGCGGGGGAAAGTCCAAAGAACCCTTCGCTTGAGCACGTCGTGCCATGGTCGCTGGGCGGGAGCAACGCCTGCGCGACTGAAGAAGCCTGCTGTGAATGCAACGGCAAGCTTGGCGAAACGGTGGATTCCAACTGCATCAATCAGTCAATCGTGAGCACCTATCGTCATGAGTTCGGAATCGTCGGTCATGGCGGTACCATTCCGGACATCGTGCTCAACGTCCGCTCGCTCGACACGAACGAACCTGGCCTGATCACCATTCCCTACAATGGCGACATCAGCATTGAGCACAAGCCGGTTGTCATCCGGCAGCCGAAGCGAAACTCCGAGCAGATTCTCGTCGCCGGCTCGCGCAAGCAGGTCCGGAACATCATGGAAGGGATCGAGGCCAAGGCGCGAAAACGAGGCGACCGGGTCACCGACACGGCGGGCGAGGAGATCGACATCGACACCGCGATCGCCTCGGCCATAGCGGAGATCTCGACCCAGTACCGGATCGACTGGGATTATGAGATGCCGCCCATCTGGCGTGAACTGGTGAAGGTCGCCTTCGGCTTCGGGCATCTGACACTCGGCTGGCGTTGGACAGAAAGTCAGCGCGCCGAGGCGATGCGGCGCGTCGCCCGCGGTATTGGGGACTGGCGTGAACTTGAGGCGCTGATCGAGGGTATCCGCCCCGAGATTCGAAGCATTCTCCCTCCGGCAGAGAACGGCCGTACGACCGATCACCTCATCTGCCTCATGGTGCTGGAGAAGCCCATCATCGTCGTCTCCTTATTCGGTTCGCAGTTGCTGAGCATTGCCGTTCGCCTGGATGTGGACACTGACATGCTCATCGAGGGTCTGGTCGAAACCGGCCGGCAGATGGTCACGATCGATCCGCGGACCCGAAGATCCAAATGGGTCGGGACTCAAGAACTTGTCGCCTACTTCGAGACCAATCGGCGGACGGATTCCTGAATTCAGGGCAGCGTCTGCCCAGTGGTGTCGGGAATGCGTGGAGCACCGCAGGCTGCAACCCCTCTCAACTTGAAAGGCGACGCACCGACGGCAAGTCTGTCCCGTTGATCGGGATAAGATCCGTAACGGACCCACCGTTGCAACACCTCATCCAGCAATCTGCGACCTGAGGGACGCACTCACGACGCGCGCCACGAGGGCCCTCTCGGGCTTGACGTGCACGTGCGTCCAGGAGGCCACCATGAAAAACGACGACGACACCCCGGCCGACCACCTCGAAGAGAAGGTAGTGAGTCTCAACTTGGAACTGGCTAACTTGGCTCACGGCCTGCGGGGGGCCCAGCTACTGGCCGAGCTGCTCGCCAACCATGACATGCCCAGCGAGCAGGAAGAGCGGCAGGCCCCGCGTTCAATCATTGCCATCCTGTTGCTGGTGGATGCACGGCTCCAGCAGCTCCGCTGGGTCATCCAGGGTGAAGTGGACGCACGCCACCTCTGGGCTCCGCACAACGCTACCACCCCGAGGCCTCTCACAGAGGACGACGTAGACGTGCGGCTGGAGTCAGGGTCGTCATCAAGGCCGGCTCCCGCTCGCAGCTCCAAGAAAGTCCTAAGCCGCTCGACACGGCGCAAGTCCCGGGCGGACCGAGCAGTGAACAAGCCCGTAGGGATCGAGTCAGCAGGTGGAGAGGCTGCGCATGTTCCCCCCGCTCCAGCTTCTCCGTGATGACACCGGCCAGCTCCCGAACCTTGGATCTGGCCGGTGTTAAGTCCCGTGACTCACCTTATCCCTGCATGTGGCCGTCACACCACGGGCTGGCGCCAAGCGCGAGACAGGTGCTCCTGGCCTTCCTGGCCGAATCGCCGCACCAGCTCGTCCCGGCCGCGCTTTCCGTGCTCCAGCAGGTACGCCAGCTCCATGGGCATCAGCACCTTGACGGTGACCAGCCGCACCTCGCCGGCCGGCATGGTGAAGCGGCCTGGCAGCGTGCTCGATTCCATGCCCAGCAGCACCCCCACCCGGCCCTCCTTCGTCAGCAGCGGCTCGGGCATGCCCTGGCCAGCGACCTCCATGGAAAGGAAGCCCGCCTTCACCTTCTCGCGCACGCTCTCGTGTTCCGCGAGCTCGTTCCCCACCCGCTCCAGGAGCAGCAGGGGCCAGCTCTTCCCGACGTCTCCGAGGGGCTCGTCCGTCTCCAGGGCCAGCTCCAGGCCGAAGCCCACGGACGGCTCAGCGCGGTCCACGAAGAAGTCTGACAGCCCGTCCGTCACCAGCAGAGTCCGCCCCTCGGGGCGGTGGATGACACGCCAGACCTGGCGCCGGGCCGGCCAGCCACCACCGACGACGATGGGAATGATGACCTCTTCGTCCAGCTTCCCCAGGGTGCGCCAGAAGGCTTCTCGGGCGGCGTCCGTCTCATCCCGAAGCGCCAGGAGCTTCCGGTTGAGGTCGCGCTCCTCCGGGCTGATGGCACTCGGGCCGGTGACCTCCTCGAACTTCATGCCCGTGACACCCGCGTGCTCCAGTGCCTCCTTGATGTCCTCGGACACGATGAGCGCGATGGTCCACCCCCAGGTCCGGAACACCTTGGCGCCTCCCACCTTCGTCGGGTCGATGCGCATGCCGGACACCGCCCGGTACTTGCCAACCTTCTCCGGGCGCCCATCCTCCGGCTTCCAATAGCGCACCTCTTCCGAAGCGCTGTCGTCGATGCACCGGACGGTACGGGTCACGTTGACGAGAAAGTACGGCTCCGACTCCGAGCCGACCTTCACAGGAAAGAGCTGAACGTCATCAGGAGCCAGGCTGGCAAGCACCGAGGCTACCCTCGCGTGAACAACAGGTGCGACGCCAACACCGGCCATGGAGAAATCCAGCGACTTGCCTGGCCGGTCGAGCGGAATCGTCAAGCGCCCTTCAACGCGGACTGGCTCCCCCTTCCTGAACATCCATGGATTGGCCACTTCTCCGCCTGTCTCGTCGAGCGGGTCGCCCAGTTGCCAGCGCCCAGGAACGTAGACGTCATCGAACAGCTCGAAGTACCGCATCGGCATGAAGGGCTCCACCCTGTCTCAAGTCCGAGTCACGAGCCTGTTGAGCTTGGAGCCTGGGGTAGAGATTTCCTCGGCAAGCTCCCTCAAGGCACTGGTGAGCGACTCACGACACTGTTTCATACTGCTACAGTCTTCCATCGCCTCATTCAGCCGCTTGAACACATCGCGATGGTACTCCACGGGGTGAGGCCCTTTATGGCCCGGCACGCGGACCTTGTTGGCCGCGTCATTGAGTGACATGCCTGCCCGGTCGAAGAGCTTCTCGAAGATGGGTGACCACGGGCCGCCGTTGCTGATGGAGTCCCACCACTTGTTCGTGGCGATGTGGTGCTCGTGGGCAGCGCTCGCCACCGGCTCGGACGCCACGGCACTCGTGCCGCGTGCCGTCTCCGCGACAGCCTCCGGGTCCAGTGCAATGGTGATGACGCCTCCCGGGGCCACTGCTACCGAGGTGACCTGGCCCGCCGCCGCCAGCCGGAAGCCGCCCTGCCCCACCCCCACCAGCGAGGCCTGCGCGGAGCCAGGGAGCGTGGGAACCCTCGTCGCCAGCGTCTGCGCCGTGCTGCCCAGCGCCGCCATCGCGAGCATGATGAACGCCCGCGCCGCGTTCTGCCCCATCACCTTCCC
>NZ_JAIQDH010000047.1:0-19333 GCF_020037095.1 Myxococcus sp. XM-1-1-1 | reverse complement strand
ACATGACCCTGCTCAACTCAACCCCAGACACTGCCGCTGCTTGACCCCGCCAAGGAGCATTCCTCCCCCGAACCCCCTCCGAACAACTACACACGATTCGGGACTTGACCCGCCACGTGGCCAGCTTCGCCCCAACGGCACCGAGGCCCTGGAATGGTGTGTTGAGCCACTGGGTATAGCCGCAACCTCCCCGGAGGATGTTGGCACCCGGAATCGTCACGTCCACGAGCTGGCCGTTACGTGTGAGCGCGCTTGCGCGCCCGAAGAGGGCTCGTTGCTCGGGCCACGCGTCCAGCCACCGGTTGCCGTAGTGGCGAGACACTTCGACGCACGCGGCGCAGACCATCTTCACCTTGCCCTGGACCCTCACCGGGACGCGTTCCACGCCGCATGCGTCCGCCACCTTCGCCAGCAGGCAGAACCGGACGCCGTCCTTGGCGCGGGCGTGGTACGCCATGCCCCCGGCCCCGAGGCCCCCGCCCTTGCCGAAGTTGAAGATTTTGGCGAGCGAGCGGAAGGACGTGGCTGTGGGCTCCTTGGCCTTCACTCGCGGAAGGAGTGCCTCGTAGCGCTCCCCCAGGAAGGTGGCTGCGGCCGAGGTGTGGACATCTTCCTTGGCCAGCAGAGCTTCGGCCATGCGCGAGTAACCGACATCCCAGATGGCACGTTGAGCCATGGTGCGCAGCTCGAGGCCCGCGTAGTCGACGGAGCAGAACACGTAGCCGGGGCGGGCCTTGTGGCACTCGCGCACGCCCCCGCGCTGGGGGAGTTGCTGGTAGTCGCTGGAAACGCGCGTCGTGGACACCAGCACGTTGAAGCGGGGGGTGAGGGGGGCAGTGGTGCCGGCCTCCAGCTTGCCCAGGTAGGTGGAGCGGTACTTGTCGACCTTGCCGGCCTTGCCCAGCTCCTCCAGCAGCGCGTCTCCAGAGTCCTGGAGGGTGTCTCGGTCCGTGGCTACCTGGCCCTCGGGGAATCGCGACGAGGGCGGGGTGACGGGCGGCGTGCCGTTGTAGGCGGTGGTGACAAGGTGGGCGAGGTGTCAAGGCTCGGCCAATCAGGTCGCTGTTCGGTTCGGCCAATCAGGTCCGGATGTGAAGCGCCCAGCAATCGCGGCGGAGTGGTCCGAGCGGGTTCGGCCAAACCGGTCCGGCAGGGACTGCGCTGGGTGTCAGCGTGCGATGGTCTCGACCTGGGCCGCGCGCGGAGCGCGGGTGCGCTTGGCGGGCGGTGGGTTGCGGTAGCTGTCGCCCTCGATGGTGAGGACATGAGCGTGGTGCAGCAGCCGGTCCATGGCGGCGCTGGCCAGCAGTGCGTCACCAAATAGCGGCGGCCACTCCTCCAGGGCGCGATTGGAGGTGATGCAAGTGGCCGCGCGCTCGTAGCGACGGCGGACAATCTCGTACAAGTCGATGCCCTCCTCGCCCGTGAGGGGCCGCAGTCCGAGGTCGTCGATGATGAGCAGGGCTGGCGTGGTGAAGCGAAGGAGGCGACGCTCGTAGCTGTTGTCGGCGCGTGAGGCTCGCAGCTGGGTGAGCATGTCGTGGGCGCTCACGTAGAGGACGGCGTGGCCGGCACGACAGGCTCGCTGGCCCAGCGCCTGAGCGAGGTGACTCTTGCCGACGCCCGCCGGGCCCACCACCAGCACGTTCTCGTGCCGCTCGACAAAGGTGCAGGTGCCCAGCTCCAGCACCTTGGTGCGCGGGACGGAGGCGTTGAAGGAGAAGTCGAAGTCTTCCAGGGTGCTGGGCCTCTCGAAGGCGGCACGGCGCAGGCGTACGTCCAACTGCTTGCCGTCGCGGCGCTCCACCTCGTCGGCCAGCAGTCGATAGAGGAATTCCGTCAGCGACAAGTTGGCGTCGGCCGCCTCGCGGCAGCGCACCTCGAGGGACTGCAGCAGCCCGGACAGGCGCAGCTTCTTCAGCACGGGGACGAGCTCGTCATAGGTGCTCATGCGGGGACACTCCTTGAGCGGGGTGGGACTTAGGGGAAAGCGAGGGGGAGCGCTAACGCAGCAGCAGCGTGCGCACGTCGCGCGCGTAGCGGGGAGCCGGCGGCGTAGCCGTGGCGGCGGGCGTGGCGATTGCCAGGTGCCCGTCCTGGGGCAACGGCTGCAAGTCCAGGCCGCGGCGCAGGATGTCCTTGAGGCCCTGGTAGCGCAGGTTGCCGAAGTGCAGCGCCCGGCGACACGCGGCCTCGGCTCGCTCGCGCGGGAAGCCTTCCAGGTGCACCACCATGGCCTGCACGCAGCGCAGCTGGCTGAGGACATCATCCGCGTCGAAGACGGCGCGCACGTAAGCCTCGGTGTGAGGGCCCAGCCGGGCCGCCCGTGTCTCCCAGTGGCTGCGGCTGCGGTGGCGCAGGGCCGCGCGCGCCTCGGGTAGGTGCGTTTCCACGGTACTGCGGTGGCCCTCGCCACGGAGGGGGTGGGTGGCCACGCGCTCGTCCTGCGCGTACACGCGCACGTCGTGGGCCGTGACGCACAGCCAGACGCGCTGGCCGATGAGTCGCCACGGCACCGAGTACAGCCGTCGGCCGTACATGACGTGGGCATCTCGGTGCACGCGGGCCTCGTGCCACACCTCGGGCGCCCACGCGGACGCCGGCAGCGCACGCAGCGCCGAGGCCTCGGCCTGCTGGAAGAGGAGGCGCGGCTGACGCCCCGTCGTGCCGTGCACGCGTACCGACGCCACGTCCCGCAGCCAGCGCTGCAGGTCGGCCTCGCACTCGCGCGCGTCCTCTCCGGCCCTCCCGACGAAGAAGTTGCCCTTCACGTAGCTGTTGCGAGGCGAGCTGGTTGATGGACGAGCGAGCCGCCTGGTTGATGGGCATCACCGAGCGCGAGCGTCAGCGCGCGCGCCCGGTGATGGGAGTGGCCTAAAGAGCGGCGGAGTCGGTGTCGAGCACGCGTGCGAGGACGTCGCGCTCGACGAGCTTCTTCTTGCGACGCGCGGCCTCGCGAAGTGCCGTGGTCGCGAGCCGGTCGATGTCGCGGTGGGCGCCGGAGGCGGCCTCGTGGAGCATGGCCATGGCGTCGGAGGCGAAGAGTTCTCGCTCGCAGCCCGCGTTCTTCAGGCGCAGGCGGAGATACTCCGCGGTGTCCTCGGGTCCAAGCGCGTCGATGGCGAGCCGGCGTGCGAGTCGGGAGGCGAGGCTACGGTTGCGGCGCATCGCGAGGCGCGAGTCGAGTTCGGGCAGGCCGACGAGGATGAGGGAGAGGAGTGCCTTGGAGTCCCACTGGTAGTTGAGGAGGATGTGGAGGTGGTCGAGCACGTCCTGGTGGAGCAGGTGCGCCTCGTCGAGGAGGAAGACGGGGTGGACGCGCTCGCGACCGAGTTCCTCCACGTGGCTGGACACGGCGTAGAAGACAGCGGCGGCGGTGGCGGACGGGGTGAGCCCGAGGGCCAGACACAGCTGGCGGTAGAAGTCGCGGCGGCCCAGCGTGGCGTTGTGACAATAGGTGAGGCGGAAGCCCGCCTGGGGAAGCCGGTGACGAAGCGCGCGCAGGACGCACGTCTTGCCGACGCCGGGCTCGCCCACCAGCATGACGCTCTGCCGCTCGCGCACGGCTTCGCAGAGCTCCTCGACGAGGCCCGTCTTGGAGGTGGGCAGCCAGAGGTCCGCGTCGGCAATCTCCTTGGAGAAGGGCGCCTCGGAGAAGCCGAAGTGGGTGACGTAGGCGGGCGTCATGACTCACCTGCATCGCGATGCCGGGGAGGACGGCCGACGGCGCGGTCGAGCAGCGCCAGGGGCGGGTCAAACGCGGGGTGTGGCCGGGACGTCTCGTCGTGGATGGGAGGGCGACGCAGCGGCCGCTTGCGGCGCGAGTTCTTCACGGCGTCGACTGGGTGGAGAGCGTAGCGCTTGCCCTCGAATTCGGCCCAGGGCGTCTCCCCCAGGTCGACAAGGCAGCGGCACAGGTGCACGAGGCGCCCGGCGAGGTGGCCTGCGTCGAGCTCGTAGTCGACACCGTCGACGACGACGGTGGTATCGCGCCGCACGCGTCGGCGGGTACGGGTGGTGAGGGCCTCGCGCAGCTTCGCCTCGTCGAAGCCATCAGGCGCCCGGGGCGCGGCCTCGAAGACGGTTTTCGGTGTCGCGCCCAGGAGGGCCGCATGCGAGGTGACGTGGTAGTGCGCGTCGAGGAAGGCGCAGAGGCGGACATTGACGTCGTGGAGGGAGGCGACGGGCCCGAGGAAGTCGAGGCAGCCCTCGCGCAGCGTGCGCCAGAAGCGCTCCATCTTCCCGCGTGCGGGGGCGTCGTAGGGCCTGGCGTGCAAGAGGGAGGTGCCGATGCGAGCGCACGCGGTGGCGAGTGTCTCGCCCCGGTACGTGGCGCCATTGTCCAGGTAGAGGGCGTCCGGAGGGCCATGCTTGCGCAGGGCGCGCACCATGAGGCCCAGCATGTCCACCTCGCGCTCGGTGTGGTGGGCCTCCAACGCCACGACGTACCGACTCGCGTCGTCCAGCAGCGCGTGGATGCGCAAGGGCCGCACCTTGCCCCCGACGGTGAGTCCAGGCCCGTGACACACGTCCGCGTGCCACAGGGCCATGGGACGCTCGGCCTGCCAGCGAGAGGCGCATCTTCGTGCCGCTGCCGTCGCGCATCCCGACGCGGTCGAGTCCTGCTTGCACGAAGAGGCGGCGCACCGTCGTCGCCGAGACAGCGTCCCTCTCCAGCCGGCCATCGGTGACGAGCGTGCGCAGGATGAGCGCCACGGACGCGGACGGGTACTCCCGCCGGATGTCGAGCAGCAGCTCGCGCTGGGCCGCCGAAAGCTGCTGGGCCCGGCCCTTGTCGCTGCGTCCGCGCGGGGTGAGGCCCAAGAGGCCGCGCTTCTTGTACGCGTAGTACCAGCGCTCGAGTGTAGCCGCCGAGTAGCAGCGGCTCACCTCGGCGCCCGGCGGTACGAAGCGCTGCTGGGTGAGGGACTCGAGCGCCGAGGCGAGCTGGCCTCGGTCCATCTGCGCTTGGGTGAGGGCGCCGATGACTCCGTGGCGAAACACCGCCACCGCCTCGGCGTGGGACTTCGGGGTGAGGCTCTTCATTTCGCGCGGACTTCCCATACTGCCTCCTCATCCCGACATGGGCCTCTTGGGAGGGCAGACGCCTACCGTCCCGCCGCAGGCAGGGCTTCGAGGACGGGGCGTGTCGGGTGGGACAGACTTCTGTGAGGGGCGCGCCGATGGCCGTGGAGCAAGCCCCTCAGTGAGCGCGCTCGGCGCCCCGGAACGAGCAAGCGGACAGCGATGGCGGTCCGGTCGCCGGGAGTGCGAAGGCGGCGACTGTCGTCGCCGCTCGTGCGGCCACTGCTCGCGCCGTCCAGTCCGTGGGCGATGGCCGCACGCAGCACAGCAGTGTCCCGACTCTGGCCTCCCTGGACCAGCGGCAGAGCGAGTCCCAGCGCTCGATGCTCCCAGGCCCCACCACGGCCCAGGGACTCACGCGTCGGCGTACCGCCGCGGCTGTTAGCGACTCGAGACCCCACAGGGCGAGCGCCCAGGCGATGGCCGCGAGCGAATACAGCTTCCTGCCCAGCACCTGCGAGGGAACGACTGTCTGCGACACGCCACACCTACGGCAGAGGTAGCGTCGCACGCGCAACTCCACGAGGACGGGCGACGCGCCAACCTCCAGTGGCCCACGTACCTGGCGGCTCCGGCTTCCATGCCCATGAAGCCCCAGCGGCTCTCCCACAGGGCGGCTCGCCGCGCCGCACGCGGCGCAGCTCGCCGGACGTACCGCACAGACGGATGGCATCTGCGCAGCCCAGGACTTGACGCCGACGCGCGTCCGTACGACTCCTTGGGGGCCTCGCTTCTCTCTCACACGTTGAGCGGGGCGCTCGACCTGTGAGCGTGTTGCCGCACGCTCCAGGTCACCTTTCTCTCACGCGAGCTGGCGAACACCGCCGCGCCCCGTCCTCTCAGGGCCCCGTGGATTACCTCACGCAGCGTGGCGCGCCAGAATCCGGCTCGCTGCTGGACTCCGCACGGCCTGCAACATCTCTTCCCGGCAACCAACGCGCTCGTCGCGACCGCGCTCTCCATCAACCACTTCGCTCAGCAACAGCTGGCCAGGGGAGAAGTCGCGCGCCAGCACGTTGGGAGCCACCGGCTGGTTGTGGCGTGAGTCGGTGGTATGCACGAAGCGACGCTTCCTACGAGCGGCCAAGCCCTGCTGGCCCATGAGGCGCGCGACGCGCTTGCGGCTGACGCGCCGGCCCCTGGCTCGAAGCTCCGCGTGCACCCGGGGGCTGCCGTAGGTACCACGGCTCTTCTGGTGCACGGTGGCCACCTCCGCCGCCAGCTCCCGGTCCGCCTTCTTCCGGTGGGACTCCGGGCGCTTCTTCCACGCGTAGAAGCCCGAGCGGGCCACTGCCAGCTGCTGACACATGAACTCGATGGGGATGTGGGCCTTCTGCGCTTCGATGAACTCGAACTTCACTTCGAGCCCTCCTTCGCGAAGAAGGCCACCTCTTCATTCAGCTGCTCTGGCGGCTGGCAGGGGAGTACCGGCGCGCCCGCCGCATCCACCTCGTGCTGGACAATGCAGCGGTCCACACCAGTCAGAAGACTCGCAAGGCGCTGGTCCAACTCAAAGAGCGCATCGTGCTCCACTTCCTGCCGCCCTACTGCCCCCAGGGCAACCGCATCGAGCGCGTGTGGCTCGACCTGCACGCAAACGTCACGCGAAACCACCGCTGCCGCACCATGGCCCAGCTCATGGTGCGGGTACATGCCTGCCTCGACGCGCGGAATGCACAGCGCTCAGCCTGTCCATCCCTGCGGCGAGCCGACCTCAGGCGCGCCTCCTGACGTCGTGCGAGAATCGAGATCGTTGGTTTAGGATTTCGACGGCAGTGCGAAGCAGTGGTACCCAACCCCTCCCGGTCGGCTCCTCTCTCGTAATCAGTGGTCCGAAGGATCCAGGCAGGTCATCACTTCGAGCCCTCCTTTGCGAAGAAGGCCGCTATTTTTAAGAAATCACGCTCCATTTACAGCTGACGGTTGTCCTTACGCAGCCTCGCCAACTCCTCGCGCCCGGCCGTCGTCAGCGCTCCCGTCTTTCCCTGACCCCGGTCCGCCCGGGCTCTCTCCACCGAGCTGCGAAGGGCCGTCTCGGTGAGGTCCAGTTCTCGCGCCACCTAGCCCACCGTCTTGCTTTCCTCCAGCACCAGCCGGACAGCCTCCTGCTTGAACTCGGTGGTGAAGCTACGGCGCTTCCTTCTCTGCATCGTATCCGTTGACATCCTTGGCCCCCTTCATCACATCTCGGGTGTCCACGGAACTGGGGCAAGCTCATTCCTCCCCCGCCCCCTCCGAACCAACTACACACGATTCAGGACTTGACCCTGCGTCCGCGACATAATCAGAACCGACGAGCCGTATCTCTCTGCCTTGACACTCACCGCGCTCGAAGGGCATGACTATAGACTAGATGCTCGCCCCACGAGTGAACCAGAAGCACCCTTCCGGGTCTCCTTGAGACCCAGATACTTCATTTATGAACGAAAAAGAAGCACGAACTCTTCGCCGCCTACGCTGCTTGTCCAGGGCTCACTTCCTGAGATTGGGTCCGCTGATTGTCTGGGTGGCGCTCTTCACCCCGCAGGCCGCCTGGGCAGCCTGTGTGGATGGCGAGCAGGAGTCATGTTCGGACAACGGGTGTCTCGGCACGAGGATCTGCCAGGGGACCGCTTGGGGGGATTGTGAGTTCAATGGCACCTCGACGAACTCGTGCTCCGTCTGCGGCCGCTCCGGGAATCAGTTCTGCACGACGGGGGCTTCTCTGGAGGGCGGAGGCATCCCCATTTCTGGCTCCTGTTCCGCGAGGGGCGCGGAGCGCTGCAACAATTGCGATGACGACGGGGACGGGTTGATCGACGAGAACGCCTCCAACGACGGGCCGATGGTGAATGGCCCCTGTCAGAGCGGCAGCGGGTGCGCGGGAACGAGCACGTGCACGAACGGCGCACTCCAGTGCGTCTACCAGGTCGGTGCCCGGGTGTCTTGCGGCAGCGCCACGGACGTGGTGTGCGCCAACGCAACGGCGGCATGCAAGGCTGATGGCACCCTGGCGGCATGCCAGTCTCCCGTGGTGGGGCCAGAGACCTGCAATGGTTGTGACGACGACCGCGATGGGGTCGTGGACAACGCGCCAGGGTCGTCCGCGCCGCTCCAGCGGGAATGTGAGAGCACCGCGGGCATGTGCCCGGGCTCGCAACAGGCCTGTATGAAGGAGACAGTGAACGGGCACACCACCCGTTACTGGGGTGCCTGTACTTCACTCGCGGAGAGCTGCAACGGCCTGGACGATGACTGCGATGGCAGCATCGACGAGGGCAACATCTGCCGGATGGCCGAGCAGGTCTGCTCCTGTCAGCCCAGGACGTGCGCCCAGCAGGGCAAGAACTGCGGCGTCATCGACGACGGGTGCGGTTGGCCGGTGGACTGTGGGACGTGTGGAGCAGGTGCCGTGTGTGGTGGTGGTGGGGCCCCGAATGTCTGCGCCGGTATCTGCACGCCTCTGCCCCAGGCCCAGGCCTGTCAGGGCAAATGCGGAAGCGTGTCCAATGGCTGCACGGGCTTCTACGCGTGTGGTGGCTGCAACGCCCCACAGACCTGTGGCGGTGGGGGGACTCCAAGCGTCTGTGGATGCACGCCCGCGCCCTATGCCACGGCTTGCGCGGGAAAGACCTGTGGCTCGGTGCCCGACCTCTGTGGCGGCACTTATGTCTGTGGCTCTACGGGAGCTTGTATCTCCCCGCAGACCTGCGGTGGCGGTGGCTCTCCGAACGTGTGTGGGTGCACCATCATCCCGAGCGCGACGGCGTGCGCGGGGAAGAACTGTGGTTCGGTCAGCAACGGCTGCGGTGGGACCTATGTCTGCGGGAGCTGCTCGGGGGTGAACTCCTGTGGCGGCGGTGGCACCGCGAACGTCTGTGGCTGCACGCCGCTGAGCGTCGCCGAGGCCTGCGAAGAGAAGGAGTGCGGGGCTGCCACCAACGGATGTGGGGGCAACTTGAGCTGTGGGACTTGTCCCTCTGGGACGACCTGTAGGGGAGGTGTCTGCCAAGGCAATCCCGATGGCGTGTCCGAGGAGCCCGTCTCTCGCTGACCGAGCAGGTGTGGACAGCGAGGCGGCCAGACACCGTGGGTGAGGCTCGTGATGACGCGAACGGGGGCGGAGCAGGTCCGCCCTCCTCCCGCCACGGGTTCTTGTGTGGTTTTGACCCGAAGTCCCCGATGTGGATGAGGCGGGTATGTCTTCAGTGATGAGTGTACGCGGGGAACGTGGGGTTGGAATGAAGCGGATATTGTCCGTATTGATGGTGCTCGTCTATGGCTCGCAGTTGACGATCTCCTGTAGTTCGCCCCTCGCCGTGGATGAGCTCGCTTCGGAAGCGGTGGCCACCGCCGTGGCACGTCAGGCATCACGCGCGGTGCTGAACCTGCCGGCGGATACGCTGCTGCCAACGGGAACGTTGGAGGGCACCGCGGCGGGGCACACGCCCGGCAAGCTCGACGTCAGCGTGGATGGCGCGGCGAACTATTCCATCCCACTCTGGAGTCCCGTGGGGCGCAACGGTGTCGCGCCGTCTTTGTCCCTCCAGTACAGGAGCAGCCAGAGCAATGGCCTGGTCGGGGTGGGCTGGGGACTGAGTGGGCTGTCGCAAATCAGTCGGTGTGGCAAGAGTCTGGCCCAGGACCAGACCCTGGCCCCCATCCGCTTCGATGACACGGATCGCTTCTGTCTGGACGGACAGCGGCTCGTCCAGGTCGGCTCGGGGACGGGTTGGACGGAGTACCGCACGGAGGTGGACTCCTTCTCGAAGATCCTCGCCCACCAGCCCGACACCCTGGGGCCAACCTGGTTCCAGGTGTGGAGACAGGATGGTCGAATCATGTCGTACGGCACGATGCCGGAGACGACCCACTCTCGTATCGAGGGGCGGCGGCTCGTCGTGGAGCCGCTCGGGACGACGAACCCCCAGCAGAACAATAACTACGAGGGCAGGGGACGGTTTGCGTGGAGCCTCTCGGAGATGGCCGACCGCTCGGGCAATCGGATGGTTGTCTATTATGGGTTCTCCGAGGACGCTGCGGATGGATATGCCTATGAGCAGTGGCCCTCGCAGATCCGGTATACCTTCGGCCCGGGGGGCTCGGCGCTCGCCGAGGCGCAGCGCTCCGTCAGTTTCTTGTATGAGACGAGGACCGACACGAGCTTCAGCTTCGTCTCCGGATTCAAGCTCGAGACCACACGGCGACTCTCGCGCGTGGAGATGAGAGGGCCTCCGTCGGGGTTGTTGCGGAGCTACAACCTTCGATATCGCAACGACAGCATCTCCTCGCGCAGCCTCTTGCGCGAAATCCAGGAGTGCGACGGCTTCGAGGTCTGCGCGCGCCCCACGGTCTTCACGTGGGAACTCGGGAACCTGGTGTTCAAGCGTCGCGAGCAGGCGATGGCGGACGGAGTCACCCCTGGAAGCCTGCTCAGCCTGGACGTGAATGGCGACGGTCTGGATGACCTGCTCTACATGGCCTGGGCTGATTCGAAGTGGTACTTCCGGCTGAGCCGTGCCACTCCCGCCCAGGACTCGACGCAAGCTCCCTTCTCCGATCCCATCGCCGCTGGGCTCCCGAGCGCCGGCCTCAATGATCCCACCGCGCCAGGGGTCTTCGAGGTGGGGGATTTCAATCGGGATGGTCGCTCGGACATCGTCATGCTGCGCTACAAGGAGTTCATCCCCGGAGCTCCCCTGCCGAACGGGGGGCATTTCCCGCACCGCATAGCCTATACAGTTCAAGCCTACCTCTCGACCGGTACGTCCTTTGTCGCGGCGGGCGAGGAGCGGAGCACCAGTCAAAGCGAGCCCTTCTCCGTCCTCTCGATGAAGCTCGCGGACCTGGACGGAGACCTCGCGCCGGAGATCATCGTCTCCTGGGGCGCGGACGTCTACTGGGCATACCTCAAGTTCGATGGCTCGACGATGTCCTCGTGGACCGCCCTGCCGCAGGCCTCTGGCCGCCGAGCCATCCTTTCGGGTGATATCGACGGTGATGGGACGGTCGAGCTGTTGGCCCGCCCGGGGCCGAAGGACAACGCGGGCGTCTGGCATCATGGTTATGGATTGACGCCGGAGGGGCAGCAGAAGGACTTCAACATTGGTCAGCTCGCCAGCGAATACCTGGGACGGGTGGAGTGGTTCGCGGACCTGAACGGTGATGGGCTGCCGGATCATCTCCTGAGTGGCGATGCGGGTGGAGACGTCATCGTCGCGCTCAACACGGGAAGGGGATATCTGGAAGCGGGGCTCCGGGTCCTTCCCTCCGACTTCGCGTTTCCTTCATCAGTCGATGGCATTGGCAATCGCAAGGACGCGGGAGTTCGCGTCGTCGACTTCGATGGAGACGGCCATCAGGACTTCCTCCTGGCGAGGGGGAATGCTTCATCGAACTCGACCATGTCCATGCTCTTGACCCGTGGGACCTTCTTCGAGGGGCGGGTTCCGAGGGATGAGGCGGGGGGAGTGCTCCAGGTGAGGGCCAACAACCAGTTGTTGGATGTCAATGGCGATGGCCAGGCAGATGTCATTGGCGCTGGACTCGCCGGAGGGCTCACGCTTTTCCAGCGTGTTTCCATCAGGGCGGATTTGATGACCCACGTCCAGGACGGACTGGGCTTCCAGTCGAGCATTGGCTACGCGCCGCTGTCGGATGGTCGGGTGTACTCGAGCGTTACGGGGACGGCCCCCTGTTCGTATCCGGTGCTCTGTGTGAAGGGCGGCGGCTGGGTTGTCTCCCGGGTGGATTCGCTCGCGTCGCCGTGGGATGACGGCGCGCGGTTCGATTTCCTCTATGCGGGGGGGCGCCGGGATGTCCGAGGGCGCGGCTGGCTGGGCTTCAGTCAGCGGGTGGTGAAGAACGCCGTGACAGGTACGACGACCACGACCACGTTCGACAATTCAACACAGGTCCAGTCGTTCTATCCGAACGCGCGGCTCCCTGTCGTGGAGACGCTCGAAGCGCCCATGGGCGCAGGGAAGGTGTTGACGGCGGAGCGGCGCACGACTCGCTCGTACGCGGTGAGAGCGGGCTCGGCGGGAGGGGAGATCCTCGCCCTCTCCGAATCCATGGTGCTGGACAGGGAGTGGGAGACACCGCCCGCGAGCACTGGGGCCATCCTCCGTCAGAATCAGTCGACGACAGGCTTCGACACGCTTCATGGGAACAAGCTCTGGGTCGAGGCGGTCTCCGGAGACGGGGAGACGTCCATCTGGGGTGCGACCTACGACGATGACGAGACCCAATGGCTGCTGGGGCGCGTGGACCGTGTGACGCAGACCTCCACGATACCGGCGGGCGGGTTCGTCACTCGCACCACCGACTATGACTACCAGAGCGGCACGACGCTCCTGCTCCGGGAGACGGTGGAGCCGACGGTCTCCGGCACGGAAGCCGAGGATGTCCGCCTGGTCACCACGTATCAGCGGCTGCCGAGTGGCGTGGTCGAGAAGGTCGAGCAGTCGGATGTCCTGGGCCGGGTCAGCTCGACCACCCTTCGTTACGACGCGGAGGAGGTATTCCCGGTGACGGCGCTCAATCATCTGGGGCACCGGACTGACTATGCGTTCCACCCTGGACTGGGAGTCGTCGCGCTCGAGCAGGATGCGAACGGATTGCTGCGTCAGCGGAAGTATGACGGCTTCGGGCGGTTGCGAAGCGAGAGCGCGGCTGGCGACGACGGATGGTCGTTCAGCTATGGGCGGGATGAGCAGGGGCGGTCGACGTTGTCCGCCCTGTCAATGGGTGGCGAGGAGTTGTTCATCCTCCACGATGGGGCGGGACGGGAGATTCTCAAGCGAGTCCGCAACTTCGATGACTCCTACAGCGCCGTCGGCGTGAGCTACGACGGGCTCGGCAGGCCGAAGACGGCCACGGTGCCCTATTCGGTGGACGCGACGGTCGCCCCAGCCGTTCGCTCCTTCGAGTACGACAGCCTGGGGCGGCTGCGGAAGGTCACCCAGCCGGACGGCTCGACCATCGAGCATACCTATCAGAACCTCCAGCATTGGACGAAGGACGAGAACGGCCACATCCGGTACACCGTGGAGGACCAGTCCGGACGTGTGGTGCGGAGCGTGGACGTCCTCGCGCCTGGCAACGAGTTGCTCACGCGCTACGAGTATGGGGCGTTCAGCACGCTCTCCGCCGTGGTCGATGCACACCAGAATCGTGTGTCCATGCAGTACGACCGGCTCGGCCGGCCGACGAGCCTCGACGACCCGGACCAGGGGCACACCGTCACTCGATACAACGCCTTCGGGGAGGTCCGCGAGCAGGTCGATGCGGCGGGGCACAGCACGCGCTACGAACACGACGCGTTGGGGCGCGTCATCTCGGAGATTCGAGCCGACGGGACGAGCACGTTCAGTTGGGACACCGCGGTCGACGCGAACGGCGTCGCCAACGCGCTGGGACTGCTGGGCACCGTGACCAACGGACGCGACCCGCAGACGACCCAGGATGATGTCTCCTCCGCGTTCGTCTATGACAGTTACTCCCGCGTCCGGCGGGAGTTCAGCCAGGTCGAAGGACAACTCTTCGACCTGGAGAGGACCTATGACGTCATCGGGCGCCTCGACACGGTGACCTACCCGGCGGTGGGGACCTCGCCGCGCATGAAGGTGCGGTATGGCTACACGCCAGCGAACACCTTGCGCCATGTCGAGCAGGTGTCGCCGGTCTCGAAGACGTTGTGGACGGTCACCGGACGGGATGTGTCGGGCCTTGTCTCCTCCGAGCAGTTCGGAAACGGGGTGACGACGACGCGCCGGCGCGACGCAGAGGGCCACCTCCGATTCCTGGAGAGCCTGGGGTCTCAGGGCGCCGTGCAGAGGTTCGCCTATGACTACGAGCTGAACGGGAACCTCCGCCATCGGGATGACCTGTTGGCGAAGGTGGGGGAGGAGTTCAGCTACGACTCGCTGGAGCGGCTCACCGACTGGGTTGTGACGCTCAACTGCAAGAGCGCGCGGACACGCTACGAATACGATGCGATTGGCAACCTGACCCGTCGCCGTACGACGATTGGGGAGGGGGCGGGCGCGAGTGTCACGGACGTGCAGTCGTCGTTTGCAGGGGCGGCACCTCACGCAGTGAAGACGGTCGGAGCCTCGACGTATGGCTATGACGTCAAAGGCAACCGACGCTCGTCGTTCGACGCCGCCACTGGGGTGAGCACGAGCATCGACTATACGTCGTTCAATCTCCCTACGAGCATCACCCGGGGAACGGGGACGTCGACCTTCGTGTATGACACGGCGCATGGGCGTGTCGCGAAGAAGCACTCGAATGGCGACTCCACGTATTATGTCTCGAACCTCTACGAGAAGCGGACCGTCTCGGGAGCGGTGACGCATGCTTTCAAGATCTACGCGGAGGGGCGCGCGGTCGCTCAGGCGAACTGGACTGGGAATGGAGTCGGTGGCCTGGCGACCGAGATGGTCTACCTGCACGACGACCATCTCGGGACGGTGGAGAGCATCACGGACTCGATGGGAACGGTCGTGGAGCGGCGCAAGTACGAGCCGTTCGGGGAGGCGCGCAGCCCGCTGAACCCCGCGGTGGCCAAGGCGCCTTCCGTCGGCGGTCCAGGGGTCCGGCTTGGGTTCACCGAGCACGAGGAGGACGCGGAGACAAATTTCGTCAACATGCGAGGGCGTCTCTATGACCCCAAGACAGCAAGCTTCGTGTCTCCGGACCCATACATCCAAGCGCCCATCCTGGGGCAGTCCTACAACCGGTACAGCTATGTCTTCAACAGCCCGCTCAACTTCGTCGACCCGTCTGGCTTTAGCGGCATCACGCTGACGTCCCGCGGGGACGGAGTGGCGTACTGGGATGGGGTGAGTCCGAGCGCGTGGGGAAGCGAAACCATGGATATCATGGGGCCGGAGTCTGACTGGCTGGGGCTGTCCGGAGGTGGGGCGAGCTTTACCGGGAGCATGATTGGAAGCATCGCCTCGGAAATCTCCTTGAGCATCTCCCGGAGCTTCAGTGTCCAAGTCGGGACTTTCCGCGCCAAGATGGACATGGTCGGGGGGATTGCGGACGCAGCGACGGACCCGGCGTTCTTCTACAACGTGGTTACGGCGGTTCGTACCACCTACGAGAAGGAAGGGCTGTCGGAGGCGGTAAATCTCTTCAATCCCGTTCATCACTCCCTGACCTCTGGCTATATGGCACGGGAGGCCTACGAGAAGGGGGATTACGAAGGGTACGGGTATCACTCCTTCAACTCTGGTTTGAGTATCGTGACCGCCGTGACGGGGGCCGCCGGGTTGGCGCGGGCTGCGTCAAGTGTCGCTGCCGCAAAGGGGGCAATTGCTGCTGCGCCGAACGTTCCAGGTATCGGACCGCTGCCAGGAGCCGCTGGGGTGCGAGTGAAAGGCCGGTTCTCTCCGGCACAGATGGAGGCGCTAACCGAAACTCACGGCGTGGAGTTCTCGCTCATCTATCGGACGGGAGCAGGGAAGAATGGCGGAGGCGGTTCGTATTGGCTGTACTCTGGAACGAAGGGCAGGGTGATGGTCCCTCTTGGTTCTGATGTTCGCTGGATTTATCACACACATCCGCGCGGTGGCGGTGCGTGGCCGAGCGCAGCTGATCGAAGAGTTCTTGAATTGCTCCGGGAGGCGGGTTCCCCTCAGCGGAGTTCACAGATTATCACCGTTGGTGAAGGCTCAATGAGGTTTTGACATGGAAGACTTCAGTCCGTGGCTCGAACTCGACAGGTATGTGCTCCTATGCACCAAAAAAGGCGGTTATGTCGTCTTCGACCTGGTCCTGAAAGTGGCTGTATTGATTGAGGATGACAAGACTGCGGAGGAGGCTGCTGCCAAAATGCTCGCTGCAGGTGCTCGCGTGCTTGAGCGGGTTCCTGTGTGATGCTTGCCATGTAGTGCTCTGATTGCTGCCTCGGGAGCTCAGCCCACCACCCTCCAACCGCGGCCGGCCCACGGCCTTGCCGCCGCAGGTGCGTTCCGTGCCCTATGAGCCTGCCCCATTTCCGTGGACACCCAAGATGTGATGAAGGGGTCCAAGGATGTCCACGGAAACGAAGCAGAGAAGGAAGCGCCGCAACTTCACCGCCGAGTTCAAGGTGGAGGCCGTCCGGCTGGTGCTGGACGAGGGCAAGACGGTGGGTCAGGTGGCGCGAGAGCTGGACCTTACCGAGACGGCTCTTCGCACCTGGGTGGAGCGGGCCAGGACGGACCGGGGCCAGGGCAAGCCGGGAGCGCTGACGACGGTCGAGCGCGAGGAGCTGGCACGACTGCGCAAGGAGAACCGCCAGTTGCAGATGGAGCGCGACTTCCTAAAAAAACTACACCGGCAAATATGGCCTGAACTCCTCTTCGATGCCTCGGAGGTAGCTGTCCGGGTCTGCGCGGAAGCGCCGGCCCATGACGCGAGGGACGCGCCGCTGTTCCAACTGAGCGCGCAGCGTCAGCCAGGCGTCGAGGTCTCCCGGTGCCAGGTGGGCGCCGTCGAGCGCTGGGAGCAGTTGGGCTGCAGCGATGGCGGGCAGCCGGACCCCACCGCGCACGACGAGGCCGGCGCTCCCGCGCACCCGGCCCGAGGCTCGCCGCTCGTGGTAGCGACAAGTGCCGAAGAGGTGTTCCAGGTCATTGTCGGTGCGCGGCAGCTCCGGCACGTCGTAGCAGTGGAAGAGGCCCTTCCAGTAGCGACGCGTTTCGAGCAGGAAGTGGGCGAGTGCCTGACGCAGGACGCCCTGATGACGTCGGCGTGTCCAGAGCACCATGGCGGCCAGCAGCGCGGCGAGCCGGCGTCGCACTCCTGCGGCGTCCAGGCCAGGCTCGTTCTTGAGGATGGCTGCAGTGCGTTCCACCCACCGGTAGGCCCGCGCAAGGGCGGGCCAACTCGCGGCAGTGGCCCTGAGTGCGTTGCGCAGCACCGCGTGCAGGCGGCTCAATTCTGGTGGGCAGGCCCCCCTTTTGACACCCGCTCCAGGCTCTTCTCAATGGCGCCCAGACGTCGGCGCAGTAGCAGTCCGGAAGGGTTGAGGGGTGGGCGGTGGTCGTCGGTGAGGGCGCTGCGGACGGCCGCCGCATAGGCTTGCGTGGCGCGAGCGCCCGCATCCTGACGGCCTTCCACGGTCCGTTCGACCTTCCTCACCTCGCGCACCCGCTTCTTCAATTCCTTCTTCGCGTGCCGGTCCGCCTCGTAGAGGGGACGCGCCGCTTCACGCAGGTAGTGGAAGTGGCAGAGTTGGTGCGGCACCTGTGGCAATGCGTGGGCCAAGGCGTTTCGGATGCTCCGCTGCCCATCGGACACCACGCCGACGATGGGCACCCGCCCCAGCGTGCGCTTCACTTCTTCGAGGAGCGGTACCAGTTCCTGCTCGCCTCCGGACAGCAGGGGCCGCGCCAGCAGCACCTGCCCCGACAGGCACTCGCGCACCACCCAGAGCACCTCGTGCCCCACGTCCGGAGCAAGCCCATCAATGGCAAGCACTGCCCGCCCCTGGCGTTTGAGCGCCGCTTGCAGCCGCCCGGAGTCGAGCAACGTGAGGCTGATGAGCTCGTCGTAGCGGTCGAGCAGGTTGGTGCAGGTGCGCGCGGAGACGGCGACGCCCTTGTGTCGTAACAGGGCGTGGATTTCCGGCACGCTGCGGTGCTCCCGGTAGCGCTGCGCCCCGATGAAGGCCAGCACGTCCAGGCCGAACTCGTGCTCGGGCAGCACCCAGCGCCCCTCCCCCTCGGCCCGCAACGACACGCCCTCCAGCAGGCACCCCTCTCGGTGGCACACCCGCACCTGCACCGACAATCCCACGCAGCCGGTGAGCGTCGTCACGCAGCGGCGGGAGCGCCAGTCCGCACGCGTCCGCGCGCCGCACGCCTCGCAGCGCCGCCGCTCGCTGTCGACCCTCACCTCACGGGTGGCAACAGGGCGAGCAGTCGTTCGAGCCATGGTGGTATCCCCCTTCAGAAGGACAACACCTGGGGCTCAGGCCATATTTGCCGGTGTAGAAAAAAACTTCAGGCGATGGGGTGGGACGAGCGGCACCAGGAAGGCGAGGACGACGCAGCGGACGAGAAGAGCGAGAAGTGACGCTCACCCTCGTCGACGAGGCGCTGGCCAAGGGCGTGCGCCTGGAGGCTGTCTGCGAGCGGCTGGGAGTGACTGCGCGGACCATTCAGCGCTGGAGGAAGCCCGAGACGGCGGAGGACCGGCGGTGTGGTCCGCGCACCCGGCCCGCCAACCGACTCTCCGAGGTGGAGCGCCGCCGAGTCCTCGCAGTGGCCAACAGCGAGGAATTCCGCGACGCCTCGCCCAAGCAGATTGTCCCCCGGCTGGCGGACCGGGGGGAGTACGTGGCCAGCGAGGCGAGCTT
Organism: Myxococcus sp. XM-1-1-1; assembly: GCF_020037095.1. NCBI lineage: Bacteria > Pseudomonadati > Myxococcota > Myxococcia > Myxococcales > Myxococcaceae > Myxococcus > Myxococcus sp. XM-1-1-1. The sequence continues at coordinate 912 of NZ_JAIQDH010000047.1, read as the reverse complement.
CTACCGGGTGCTGCGCGAAGCCGGGCAACTGGCCCACCGCGGCCATACCAAGGCACCCACGCCCAGGCCCCGGGCCGAGCACACCGCCACCCAGCCCAACCAGGTATGGAGCTGGGACATCACCTACATGAAGGGCCCGGTGAAGGGCGCATTCCTCTACCTGTACCTGGTGGTGGACGTCTTCAGCCGCCGCGTCATGGGCTTCGCGGTGCACGAAGAGGAGTCCTCCGAACACGCCGCGGCCCTCATCCGTCGCTCCTGGCAGGAGGCGGGCTGCCCCGAGGGCCTGGTGCTGCACTCGGACAACGGCGGTCCGATGAAGGGCGCCACGCTCCTGGCCACCCTCCAGTGGCTGGGCGTCACGCCGTCCTTCAGCCGGCCCCGCGTCTCGGACGACAACGCCTTCTCCGAGGCCCTCTTCCGTACGCTGAAGTACCGCCCCAGCTTTCCCCTGAGGCCCTTCGCCTCCGTCGAGAACGCGCACGACTGGGTGACGCGCTTTGTGGACTGGTACAACACCGAGCACCGACATTCGGCCATCCGATTCGTCACACCCGACGACAGGCACTTCGGCCGCGAGACGGCACTGCTGGCTCGACGCCACGGGGTATACCAACGTGCGCAAGCCCGTCACCCCGAGCGCTGGAGTCGCGGCACGCGCGACTGGTCACCGGTGGGCCCCGTGCGCCTCAACCCCGCGCCCCACCTCATCCTGCCTCTGCAGGAAGTGAGGGACGCCGGCTGAAACCTCTCACGCGACAACTACCTTGACGCTCACCGGATGTGGCGTTGAATTCAGGGCGAGCGACTCAGTCCCGATAGGCCGTGGCGACCCGCTAAACCGAAGTTCGTGATTCTCGATCAGGCTGAAGGGCGGGCAGGCGGGAAGTGCGCGGGAAGAGGGAGCAGGGG
>NZ_JAIQDH010000046.1:0-26247 GCF_020037095.1 Myxococcus sp. XM-1-1-1 | reverse complement strand
AAAACCGCACGTACGGTTTGAAAGGAGGCGGGTGGAAACGGGCCGCTGACCGGTACCGCGCCACCCATCTACCAATGTTCGACGAATTCCTGCGCCGCTGGTCCCTGACACCGGAGGGCGAGCCCATCGTCACCCCGGGTGCGCGGCTGCTCCCGGTGCGCTGGCGGCAAGCGCCCGCGATGCTCAAGCTCGCGCTGGACGCGGAGGAGCAACACGGCGCCCGGGTGATGACGTGGTGGGCGGGAGACGGCGCCGCGCGCGTGCTCGCGGCGGAGGGCCACGCGCTGCTGCTGGAGCGCGCGGAGGGCGCCCGTTCACTCACCCAGATGGCGCGGGGTGGCGAGGATGACGAGGCGTGCCGCATCCTCTGCGCGGTCGCGGACAGGCTGCATGCGCCTCGTTCGACGCCGCCTCCGGAGGACCTGGTTCCGCTGCCGCGCTGGTTCGAACCCCTGGCGCTCGCCGCCGCCACGCACGGGGGCGTGTTCACCCGCTCGGCCCAGGCCGCGCGCGAGGTGCTCGCGACGCCGGCGCCATCCGTCGTGCTGCACGGCGACCTGCACCACGACAACGTCCTGGACTTCGGCGCACGAGGCTGGCTGGCCATCGACCCGAAGCGGCTGCTGGGTGCGCGAGGCTTCGACTTCGCCAACATCTTCACCAACCCGGACATGGCCAACCCCGAGCTGCCCCTGGCGGTCCTCCCGGAGGTCTTCCAGCGCCGCGTCCAGGGGGTGTCCGAGGCCTCGGGGATGGAGCGCGGGCTGTTGCTGCGCTGGGTGCTCGCGTGGACGGGGCTGTCCGCGGCCTGGCTGGTGGAGGAGGGAGCGGACGCGACCGTGGACCTGCGCGTCGCGGCGCTGGCGGCGGCCGCGCTGGGGCGTTGACGGCGTGGTATGTCATTGCGCCATGAACCTCTCACGGTGGTTGTTGGCGGGCATGGGCATGGCGGTCCTGGGGTCCGGCTGCGGCGGGCGTCGCAGCCACCCCAAGGTGGACTTCGCCCAGATGGGGCCGTCCCTGAACGCGAAGCGCTACGCGAACCTGGAGAAGCTCGCGGCGAAGGACCTCAAGTGCGCCGAGGAGCTGACGCCCACCTACCTCGGGGAGAACCAGTACCAGATGTCCGGCTGCAACGCGGAGGGCGTCTACGAGCTGCGCTGCCGCGTCGGGCAGTGCGGCTGGGTTCCCGACGTGCGGGCCCGCGCGGAGTTCGACCTGGGCTGTCCGCGCTCGCAGCTGAGCGCCACGAGAATCGACGACGCCACCGCGGGCGTCACGGGCTGTGGCAAGCGCGCCACCTACAGGGCCCTGGGAAGGACATACGGCGTCAACTGGGTGTTGAACTCGGCGGTGACCGAGGACTCGAGCCCCGCCGCGGACACCGCGGGCGCCGCCGCGCCGCTCTGATTCACAGCGCCGCCCAGGACCGCTCGGCCCTGGCGACGACGTTGTCCTCGTCGAACTGCGCGGAGAAGTACCCCAGCCAGCGCGCCCGCTCGGACGCGTCGCCGCCTTCGCCCAGGAGCAGGTCGCTCAGCTCCAGCAGGTCGACGACGATTCGCTCGTGGCGACAGGCGCACAGCCGCCGCCGGTCCACCGGGACGTCCCCGTAGCCGGCCATGAACGCGGCCACCTCCTCGTCGCGGGTGCCAATCCCTCCCACACCCGCGCCGATGAACATGAGGTCCACCTCCCGGGGCCCTCGCGTCGCGGAGTCCCAGTCGACGACGGTGAGCGCGTCATCGCCCACGAGCAGGTTGCCCGCGTGCAGGTCCGCGTGGCACGGCACGGCCTGCTCCGCGGAGCCGCGGACGCTCCCCGCGAGCACGGCCGCGCGCTGGAGCACCGTCGCGATGCGGCCCGCGTGTCGGGTCCACGCGTCGACCAGCGGCGCCGTGGCCGCCGTGGTGAGCGCACCGCGGAGCATCGCCTCGTGCCGGGCCCGCGCGGCCTCGAGCGGCGGGGCGTCCGGCTCCGGGAGCGCCGCGTGCAGCTCCGGCGGCAGGCGCGCCTCGTGGACGCGCCGCAGGGCCTGGCCCAGGCGCTGCCAGTGCTCGGTGGTGGGCGGCCGCTCGAAGCCGCTCGGCGCGTCGATGAAGGGGTAGAGCGTCCAGCCCACGTCCTCGGCGCGCGGCGCGAGCTCCCCGCTCAGCGAGGACATCGGGGCGGACACCTCCCGCACGCCTTCCCGATGGTGGAGATGCCACGCCAGTCGGAGCCGCGCGTCCGACCACCTCCGCCGCAGCTTGAGGAGCCAGGGCGCGCCCCGCCGGGTGGTGACCTTCAGCACCCGCGCGTCCGAATCCAGGCCGGCCGTGAGCGGCTCGAGCGCCGAGATTTCCAGGCCGTGGTGCTCGTGGAGCACCCGGGCGCAGCGTTCCTCGTCGGGCCAGGCGGTCATCGGATGAGTGTCGCAAAGCCCCGCGAGCCGCCGTGGCCTCATCGCAACCAGTGTTCATCAGCACGCCCGTGGACAGGGGAGGGGACCGCCCGCGCGCGGACTTTTCCAGCCCGCCTGGACGCCCTGGGAGCACTGTTGGAAGGGCCCGAAGAGACCGAAGCCCCCACCCCACCCCGGAGGAAGAGATGAACACGCCCGTCGTCCACAAGAGCTTCCCCCCTCGAGCGCATGTACCCCGCCAACGCCGCGCGCGTCTTCAATGAGGGCACCCGCGAGCTGCCGAGGCGCTGGCCCGCGAGCTCGGGCAGCACGACTGATTTGACGTGGCGTTCAGGTCACCGGGCCTCGAGCTCGACCTCGCTCGGCCCGAGTCATGACTCCAGGTCAGGAACACGCGTGGCCTTTCGCGGCGCCTTGTTGCCTGCCCGCCAAATACTGCTCATGCGCAATCACATCCAATCGGAGGTCGAGAGTCAGTTGTAGCTTGCGAGGCTACAGCGCTGGAACTGCTCCAGAATGGCTCGGTTCGAGCCCTCCGGGATGGCTCGCCGGACCCACCTGGAGAGTCCCGTCCACGGGGGCTTGTCAGAGGGGCGTTGCATGGTGTCGCCCTCGAGGGTGGCGACCGGGTGCTCGCGGGAAATCTCAGGGGGTCCTGAGGAAGAAAAGGGCCCTCGTGCGTTCAGGGTGGCGCGGAATTCATGCGTGAATTTCTCGCAACGAGGACTCCCTGATTCCTTCGGAAGATTCGCCCAATCCGCTGTCACTGGAAGATCTGAAAGCATGATTTGAATCCGAATAGGACATGCTACTGTGTGTTTGGGGAACACGCGCTTCATCAGGGGCTGAAGTCGATGGATACAGGGGGCCAGGAGTTGCAAGGCATTGCCTTGATTGGCATGGCAGGGCGCTTTCCGGGGGCAGAGAGCGCTCTTCAACTGTGGGAGAATCTCATCGGTGGTGTCGACTCCATCTCGCGGTTTCGCGATGAGGAGTTGTTGGCCGCGGGCGTGCCGGCGGAGGTGTTGCGCAATCCGGCCTACGTGCGCGCCAAGGGCGTCATCGCGGACGCGGACTGCTTCGACGCGGGCTTCTTCGACTTCAGCCCGAGGGAGGCGCAGCTGCTGGACCCGCAGCAGCGGGTGTTCCTGGAGAGTGCGTGGGCCGCGTTCGAGGACGCGGGCTATGACCCGACCCGTCTGACGGGGATGCCGGTGGGCGTCTTCGGTGGGGTGGGGCTCAACAGCTACCTCTATACGCACCTGGCGCGTCCTGGCGTGCCGGTGCCGCTCGAGGAGTTCTTCGCGGCCTTCATCTCCAACGACAAGGACTTCCTGTCCACGCGGGTCTCCTACAAGTTGAACCTGCGGGGTCCGAGCCTCACGGTGCAGACGGCGTGCTCCACGTCGCTGGTGGCCGTGCACCTGGCGTGTCAGAGCCTGTTGAGCTTCGAGTCGGACATGGCGCTCGCGGGCGGGGCGGCCGTCACGCTGCCCCTGCGCACCGGCTACCTGCACAACCCGAACTTCATCCTGTCCAAGGACGGCGCCACGCGGACGTTCGACGCGCGGGCGGGCGGCACCGTCTTCAGCCATGGCGTGGGCTGTGTGGTGCTCAAGCGGCTGGAGGACGCCGTGCGGGACGGCGACGCCATCTACGCGGTCATCAAGGGCAGCGCCGTCAACAACGATGGCGCCTCGAAGGTGGGCTACACCGCGCCGAGCGTGGACTCGCAGGCGGAGGTGATTCGCACCGCGTACACGCTGGCGGACGTGGACCCCGCGAGCGTGGCGTACGTGGAGGCGCACGGCACCGCCACGCCCATGGGAGACCCCATCGAGGTCGCCGCGCTGACGCGGGCCTTCGCCTCGGAGGGGCCCCGAGAGACGCCGTTCCTGTTGGGCTCGGTGAAGTCGAACCTGGGCCACACCGACGCGGCGGCGGGGGTCGCCGGGTTGATGAAGGTGGCGCTCTCGCTGCGCCACGGCGCCATCCCTCCGTCGCTGCACTTCGAGAAGCCCAACCCGCACCTGGACCTGGAGTCGGGCAACTTCCGCGTCGTCACCCAGCCCACGCCCTGGCCCGAGCTGGGCGCGCCCCGGCGCGCCGGCGTGAGCGCGTTCGGCATCGGCGGCACCAACGCCCACGTGGTGCTGGAGGAGGCTCCGGCCCAGGAGTCCATGCCGGCGAGCCAGGGCGAGCAGTTGCTGGTGTTGTCCGCGCGGACGCCCGAGGCGCTGGAGCGCGCCCGGCTGCGGCTGGCCGAGCACCTGCGCCGGGAGCCCTCGGTGGACCTGGGGGACGTGGCCTTCACGCTGGCGATGGGGCGCAAGCTCCTGCCGTACCGCGCCTCGCTGGTCGCGGCGGACGTGGCCCAGGCGGCCGGGGCGCTGGAGGCGAGGCTCCCGGTGGAGCCGGTGGCGGCCCGACAGACGCCGGTGGCGTTCCTGTTCCCGGGGCAGGGCTCGCAGTACGCGTCCATGGGGCGCGGGTTGTACGAGACGGAGCCGGAGTACCGCGACACGGTGGACCGCTGCGCGGCGCTGCTCCGGCCGCACCTGGGGCTGGATCTGCGCGAGGTGCTCCACGCGGAGGGCAGCGACGCGGCGACGGAGCGGCTGGCGCGCACGGAGCTGACGCAGCCCTCGCTCTTCGTCGTCGAGTACGCGCTGGCGCGGCTGCTCATGTCCCGGGGCATGGAGCCCTCGGCGATGCTCGGCCACAGCGTGGGAGAGTGGGTGGCCGCGTGCCTCGCGGGCGTCTTCCCGCTGGAGGACGGGCTGCGGCTCATCGCGCTGCGCGGCAAGCTGATGCAGGCGCTGCCGCCGGGGAAGATGCTCTCGGTGCCGCTGCCTCGCGAGGAGGTGCGGAGCCTGCTGAACGAGCGGCTGTCGCTGGCCGCGGTGAACGGCCCGGCCTCCTGCGTGGTGGCGGGTCATCCCGAGGCGGTGGACGCGCTGGCGGCGACGCTGTCGGGCCGGGGCGTCCAGGCGCGCGCGCTGCGCACCTCGCACGCGTTCCACTCGTACATGGTGGATGACGCGCTGGCGGCGTTCCGCCGGGTGGTGGAGCAGGTGACGCTGTCCGCGCCGCGCATCCCGTTCGTCTCCAACCTCACCGGGCGCTTCATCACCCCCGCGGAGGCCACGTCACCCGACTACTGGGTGCGCCACATGCGCGAGGCGGTGGAGTTCGCCCGGGGCGTGGGCACGCTCTTGCGCGAGGAGCGCGTGTTGCTGGAGGTGGGGCCGGGCAACGGGCTCGGCGCGCTGGCGCGGATGCTCCCCGAGAAGGGCGCCACGGCCACCATCCTGTCGACGATGCGCCACCCGAAGGCCGCGGCCCATGACGGCCGGGTGCTGCTGGAGACGCTGGGGCGGCTGTGGGAGGCCGGTGGCGCGCTGGACCTCGCGGCCCTGTGGCGCGAGGCGCCTCGTCGCCGCGTCCACCTGCCGACCTATCCCTTCGAGCGTCAGCGCCACTGGGTGGAGGCTCCCACGGAGGCGCCCGTCGCCGCCGCGCGCGATGCGCACGAGGGCCTGTTCCACGTCACCACGTGGGCCCCGCTGCCGCGTCCGTCGCCGCGCGCTCGCGTCGAGGGGGAGCGGTGGCTCTGGTTCCTGGACGACTCGGAGCTGGCGCGGGAGGCGCTCGCGAAGCTGGGCGTCGCGGCGGCCCTCGTCACGCGCGTGGAGTCGGGGGACGTGTTCGAGCGGCGGGAGGACGGGCTCTATCGCCTGCGCCCCGGCAGCCGCGAGGACCACCAGCGATTGGTGGAGGCGCTGGCGAAGGAAGGCCGGCTCCCGGACCGCGTGGTGCATGCCTGGAGCGTGACGGGGCCCTCGGAGGTCTCCCTCACGCCCTCGACGCTGGGACCCGCGCAGGAGCGGGGGCTCTACAGCCTGTTGTGGCTGGCGCAGGCGCTCGGTGAGCGTGGCGGTGGACGGCCCGTGGCGCTGGTGGCCGTGGCCGACGGTGTCCACGCGGTGGTGGAGGGTGAGCGCGAGCGGCCGGAGAAGGCGACGCTGCTGGGCGCGTGCCGGGGCATCTCGCTGGAGGTGCCGGGGCTGACGTGCCGGCTGGTGGATGTGGCCGCGACGCCCTCGGAGGGCCTGGCGCGGGCGCTCGTGGACGAGCTCTCCGCCGAGGAGACGGCGGGCGTGGTGGCCCTGCGTGGAGCGCAGCGCTGGGGGCCGCGCGTCTCGCCCGTGGCGTTGCCGGCGACGGAGGCCTCCGGAGCGGAGTCGCCGCTCCCCGGGCGCACGTGGCTCATCACCGGTGGGCTCGGCGGCATGGGGCTCGTCTTCGCGGAGCACCTGGCGCGCACGCGGCAGGCCCGGTTGGTGCTGCTGGGGCGCTCGGTGCCCCGGCGGGACTCGGGGGAGCTCCACGGTGAGGACCGGGAGCGGCTGGAGAAGCTCGAGGCCCTGGAGCGGCTGGGGGCCGAGCTGCTGCCCCTGGCGGTGGACGTGGGCGACGAGGCCCAGCTCGCCTCGGCGCTGGCGAGGGCCCGGGAGTGCTTCGGTCGCATCGAGGGCGTCCTCCACGCGGCGGGCGTGCCGGGGGGCGGCGCGCTCCAGCTCCAGACGCGCGAGCAGGTGGAGGCCGTGTTCCGGCCGAAGGTGCTCGGGGCGCTGCACCTGGGGCGGCTGTTGGCGGCCGACCCTCCGGACACCTTCGTCCTGTGCTCCTCCGTGACGAGCCTTCGCGGCGAGCCGGGGCAGGTGGCCTACGCGGCCGCGAACGCCTTCCTGGACGGCTACGCCCACCTGCTGCGCTCGACAGGGCTGCGCGCCGTGTCCGTCGGCTGGGACACGTGGGGCGAGGCGGGCATGGCCGTGGCGGCGCTGCGCGGCGCGGGCGCCCGTTCGACGCGGGGCCTGCTGCCGGGGCACCCGCTGCTGGGCATGCGCCGCGTGGAGGGCGAGGACCTCGTCTACACGCAGGTGATGGCGCCCGAGCTGCAGTGGGTGCTCGATGAGCACCGGGTGCTCGGTCAGCCGTTGATGCCCGGCACGGGCTACCTGGAGATGGTCGTCTCCGCGCTGACGGCGGAGCGGCCGGGCATGGCGGTGGAGCTGAGCGACGTCGTCTTCGTGACGCCGCTCACGGTGATGCCGGGAGAGCGCCGCGAGGTGCGGCTGGTGCTGAGTCCTTCGGGCGAGCGCCTTCGCTTCCGCGTCCAGAGCCGCCCCGCCGCTTCGCGCGAGGACGTGTGGCAGGAGCACGTGCTGGGCACCGCGCGCTGGACGGAGGGCGCCGCTCGGGCCCACCCGCTGGCGCAGGCGGAGTCTCGGTGCACCGATGCCCTGGAGTCCGCGCAGTCGCTGATGGGGGACGCCGACGAGCACCACATCTTCTTCGGCCCGCGCTGGACGACGGTGGACTCGCGGCTGTTCTTCGGCGGGCGGGAGCTGCTGGCGACCTTCTCCCTGTCGGAGGCGTACCGGGAGGAGCTGGGCGTCTACCGGTTCCACCCCGCGCTGCTCGACGTGGTGACGGGGTACTCGCGGCTCCTGGAGCTGCGCGAGAAGGGCACGGCGGGCGCGGCGGCCCAGGGGCTCTTCCTGCCGCTGACCTACCGTCGGCTGACCGTGCACGGGCCCGTCCCCGCGCGCGTGCGGGTGCACACGCGGTGGCGGCATGACACCGAGGACGCGGCGTCGCTGCGCGTGTTCGACATCACCCTGATGGACGAGCAGGGCGGGGTGGTGGTGGACGTGGAGGGCTTCACCCTCAAGCGGCTCGACGACATGCACCAGACGTTCTCCGCGCCGACGGCGGAGGGGACTCCGGGTGTCGCTACGCCCGGGCGCCTCACGCTGCCCGGCGCGCTGAGCAACCAGGAGGGCGTGGAGGCCCTCACGCGCATCCTCGCGGGCTTCGAGGGCGCGCACGTCTACGTGTCCCGCGCGCCCCTCCAGGTCCGCGCCGCCCAGCGCCCCGAGAGCACCGCCTCCCGGAAGCAGGGCGCGAAGGCGCCGCGTCCCGCGCAGCGCACGGCCTACGTGGCGCCGCGCGACGAGGTGGAGACGCAGGTGTGCGAGGCGCTGGCGGAGCTGTTGGGCGTGGAGGCCGTGGGCATCCACGACAACTTCTACGACCTGGGCCTCAACTCGCTCCTGATGGTGCAGCTGAGCGCGCGGCTGCGGGAGCGGCTCGACGTGCAGTTGTCGCTCAACGCGCTGTTGGAGCACTCCTCCGCGGCGCAGATTGGCGCGCAGGTGTCCGCCACCCGGCCCTCGTCGACCTCCGCTCCGGCGGCGCCGAGCGAGCCCGCGCTGCCCGCTGGCGTGGTGCGCTTGCAGCGGGGCGTGCCCGGACGCACGCCGCTGTTCTGCATCCACCCCGCGGGCGGCTCGGTGTTCGGCTTCCTGCCCCTGGTGCGGCACCTGGACAAGGAGCAGCCGGTGTACGGCATCCAGGCGCGCGGCGTGGAGGGCGAGGTGCCGCCCGACACTCGCATCGAGGACATGGCGCTGCACTACCTGGAGCTGGTGCGGGGCCTCCAGCCCGAGGGCCCCTACCTGTTCTGCGGCTCCTCCATGGGCGGCACCGTGGCCTTCGACATGGCCCGCAGGCTGACGGCGCTGGGCCAGCGCGTGGACCTCCTGGCGATGCTCGACACGCCCTCGGATGACGGGGGCACGGTGCGCCACTCGGAGCCGGTGACGGACGACTTCGTCCTCGACTACGTGAAGAAGCTCTCGCCGGAGATGTCCGACGCCTTCGTCCGGATGAACCAGGAGAACGGCGGCAGCTTCCTGCGCCTGTGGCGCGCGCACAACGAGGCCTTGCTGCGCTACGCGGCCCAGCCGGTCGACACCCGCATCCTCTACTTCCGGGCCAGTGTCCGGGACCACCTCATCCCCCACCATCCGGAGTACGGCTGGATTGGGAAGGCCCGAGGCGGCATCGAAATCCACGAGGTGGAAGGCAATCACCTCACCATGAGTCTGGAGCCTCACGTCGCGAGACTCGCCTCGCTGCTTCGCGAGCGCCTCGCGTCCTGAGCGTCCACAGCCTCCCGAATCCATTGCTCGCCGTCGGCGAGGAGAGCCGAGTCATGTCTCGAGACACCGAATCGATGTCCCTGGAGGAGAAGAAGCAGCTCCTGAAGCGCCTCTTGGCGCGACAGGACGCGGCCCCGCGGGTGGCGGCGGTGCAGGAGCCCTTCGCCCTCTCCTACGGCCAGGCCGCGCTGTTCCACCTGCACCAGTCCGACCCGGACAACCACGCGTACCACACGCTGTTCTCCTTCCGCGTGCACGGCCCGCTGGACGTGGAGGCCCTGCGCCGCGCGGCCGAGGCGCTGGTGGAGCGGCACGAGGTGCTGCGCACCACCTACGGCGTCAGCGATGACGGACGGCTGCTCCAGCGCGTCCAGGAGAAGGGCACGCTCCCCTTCACCCTGAATGACTCGCGCGGCGTGTCCCCGGCGGAGGTGCGCCGCCGCCTCATCGAGGAGGTGCGCAAGCCCTTCGACTTGACGACGGGGCCGGTGGCCCGGCTGAGCGTCACCCGCGTGGACGGCGGCGAGCACCTGGTGGTCTTCACCCAGCACCACGTCTCCAACGACGCGCGGGCGCTGCAGGTGCTCCAGCGGGAGCTGCTCGAGCTCTACGGTCAGCTCGTCACCGGGGGCACGGCGAGCCTGCCGGCGCCTCGCGCGCAGTACCGCCAGTTCGTGGAGTGGGAGCAGGCGCTGCTCGGCGGTCCTCGTGGCGAGGTGCTGGAGCGATACTGGACGGAGCGCCTCGCGGGCGCGCCTCCCGCGCTGGAGCTGCCCACGGACAAGCCCCGGCCCGCGGAGCAGGGCTGCCACGGTGACACCGTCATCCACGAGCTGGACCGGGGGCTGGTGCGCCGCGCGGAGGCCCGGGCGCGTGAGCAGGGCGTGACGCTGTACACCTTCCTGCTCGCGTGCTTCCACGTGCTGCTGTCGCGGCACACCGGCCAGCGCGACGTGCTGGTGGGGACGCCCACCAACACGCTCATGTCCGCGGAGGACGCGGCGCTGCAGGAGGTCGTCGGCTACGCCGTCAACCCCGTGGTGGTGCGCTCCTCGGTGGACGAGGGGCTGGGCTTCGGCGCCTTCGCGCGCGAGCTGCAGAAGCGGGTGCTGGAGGCGCTGGAGCACCAGGCGTACCCGTTCCCGCAGCTGGTGGCGAAGCTGGGCGGGCCCCGGGACGCGTCGCGCCCGCCGGTCTTCCAGGTGATGTTCAACTACCTGCCGGTCAGCGACCGCGACCCGCTGGCGATGCTCGGCCTGTCCGTGGACGAGGGCCGCACGTTCCAGGTGCACGGGCTGACGGTGTCGCCGTACGTGCTGCCGCAGCAGGAGGCCCAGTTCGACGTGGGCATGGAGTGCCTGAAGCTGGGCGAGCGGCTGGTTCTGGCGCTGCACTACAACGCGGACCTCTTCCTGGCGCGGACCGCGCGCCGGCTGCTGGAGCGCTTCGAGTGCCTGCTGGCGGACGCGGTGGAGCGCCCGTCGGCCACGTGTGACGCGCTGGAGGTGGTGTCCGCGTCCGAGCGCGAGGAGCTGCTGCTGGGCTTGAACCCCCGGCCGATGGACTGGGTGGACGGGCCTTCCATGGTGGACCTGGTGGAGGAGCAGGTGCGCCGCACGCCGGACGCCGTGGCGCTGTCGGTGGGGGACACGCACCTGACGTACCGCGAGCTGAACGCGCGGGCCAACCGCCTGGCGCACTACCTGCGCGCGCACCATGGGGCCGGCCCGGACGTGCTGGTGGGGCTGATGGTGGACCGCACCGAGTGGCTGCTCATCGGCACGCTCGGCATCCTCAAGTCCGGCGCGGCCTACGTGCCCATCGACCCGGCGTACCCGGCCGAGCGCGTGCGCTACCTGCTGCAGGACAGCAGCAGCCGCGTCCTGCTCACCGAGCCGCAGCTCCTGGAGACGGCGCGCCAGGGCTCGCCCGCGGGGTGCGTGGACATCACCACCGCGCGGGGGGACTCGGACGAGGACGTGGCGCACCGTCCCGGCTGCGAGGACCTGGCGTACGTCATCTACACGTCCGGCTCCACGGGCCGGCCCAAGGGGACGCTCATCGAGCACCACAGCGCGGTGTCCTTCCTGCGCTGGTGCCAGACAGAGTTCCGCGCCACGGACTTCGACGTCACCTTCTTCGGCACGTCGAACTGCTTCGACCTGTCCATCTTCGAGATGTTCTACACGCTGTCGGTGGGGCGGCGGGTCCGCCTGCTGCGCAACAGCCTGCAGATCTCCGAGTACCTGGACAGCGAGTCGCGCATCCTCGTGAACACGGTGCCCTCCGTGGTGAAGGAGCTGCTCGCGGCGGGTGCGGACCTGGGCAACGTCACCGTGCTGAACATGGCGGGCGAGCCCATCCCGCAGAGCGTGATGTCCCAGCTGGAGGGCCTGCCCATCCAGGTGCGCAACCTGTACGGCCCCAGCGAGGACACGACGTACAGCACCTGCTACCGCTTCCCGGGCGACGACCCGAAGGTGCTCATCGGCAAGCCGCTGGCGAACACGCGCGTCTACATCCTCGACAAGGACCTGCGGCTGGTGCCCCGGGGCGTGCCCGGCGAGCTGTGCCTGTCGGGGGATGGCCTGGCGCGTGGGTACCTGGACCGGCCGGACCTGACGGCCGAGCGCTTCGTGCCGGACCCGTTCATGCCCGGTCGGCGCATGTACCGCACGGGTGACGTCGCGCAGTGGCGCGCGGATGGGAACCTCGACTACCTGGGCCGGCGCGATGACCAGGTGAAGCTCAACGGCTACCGCATCGAGCTGGGTGAAATCGAGGTGGCGCTGTCGAAACACCCCGCCACGCGCGAGGTGCTGGTGCTGGCCAGGCCCGGGCCCTCGCGGGACATGGAGCTGGTGGCCTGGCTGGTGTGCTCCGAGAAGGTGGAGCCGCGCGAGCTGCGGGCGTTCCTGGAGCAGCGCCTGCCGCGCTTCATGGTGCCGGGGCACTTCGTGTTCCTGGACGCGTTCCCGCTCACGCCGAACGGGAAGATCGACAAGAAGGCGCTGGCGGCGCCGGTGGCCGCGGCCTCCCGGAGCGCGATGCCTCCCGTCGCGCCTCGCAGCGAGCTGGAGCGCGCGCTGCACGAGCTGTGGGGGCACGCGCTGCGCGGCGCGCACTTCGGCATCGACGACAACTTCTTCGACGTGGGCGGCAGCTCGCTGCACCTGACGCAGATCCACATGTCGTTGCAGCGGCGGCTGGGCCGGAAGATGCCGATGACGGAGCTGTACCGCTTTCCGACCATCCGCGCGCTGGCCGAGTACCTGGACCGGGGTCCCGAGAAGCAGGCCGAGCCGTCGAACGACGAGCGGGCCGAGCGCCTGCGCAAGCAGGAGCAGTTCTTCCGGGCGCGCAAGGCGCGTCGGAGCTGAGTCACCCCGAGGCACGGGCCGACGAGGCCCGACGTGAAGGTTCATGGCCCCGGCGTGGGCGGAAGAGGCGTGGAGATGACGGCTGAAAGTTCGATGTCGGAGCAGGCCATCCAGGCGTGGCTCGTCGCGCGAATCACCGCGCTGTTGGGCCTGGAGACGCTGGACCCCCAGGAGCGGCTGAGCCGCTACGGGCTGGACTCCGTGAAGGTCGTGGCCTTGATGACGGAGCTGTCCGGCGTGCTGGGCCGCCCCGTGTCGCCCCTGCTGTTCTGGCGGCACCCGTCGATTCACGCGCTGGCGGCGGCGCTGTCGGGCCGCGCGGAGACGGAGGCCCGGCCGGTGGCGACGACGTCGGCCTCGCGTCCGGTGGATGAGCCCATCGCGGTGGTGGGCCTTGCGTGCCGCATGCCGGGGGCGCCGGACGTGGCCTCGTTCTGGCGACGGCTGTGCGAGGGCTACGACGCCATGCGCGAGGTGCCGGCGGAGCGCTGGGACATCGACGCGTACCACGACACCGAGCTCCAGGCCCCGGGGAAGATGGTGGCGCGCCGGGCGTCCTTCGTGGACGGCGTGCAGGGCTTCGACCCGCTCTTCTTCGGCATCTCCCCGCGCGAGGCGGCGGAGATGGACCCGCAGCAGCGGCTGATGCTGGAGCTGGCGTGGGAGGTGTTGGAGGACGCGGGCGTGCCGGCGACGGGGCTGCGTGACTCGAGCACCGGCGTCTTCGTGGGCGCCATCTGGCACGACTACGCGGTGCTGCACCAGAACGCCTGCGCGGCCGTCACGCCGCACACCGCGACGGGACAGGCGCTCAACATCGTGGCCAACCGCATCTCCTACGCGCTGGGCCTGCGCGGGCCGAGCGTCACGCTGGACACGGCGTGCTCGTCGTCGCTGGTGGCCGCGCACCTGGCCTGTCAGAGCCTGCGTGCGGGGGAGTGCCGGCTGGCGCTGGTGGGCGGCGTCAACCTGCTGCTCGCGCCGGAGACCAGCGTGGCGCTCACCAAGTTCGGTGGGCTGTCGCCGGATGGCGCGAGCAAGGCCTTCGCCGCGGACGCCAACGGCTTCGCGCGCGGCGAGGGCGCGGGCATGGTGGCGCTGATGCCGCTGTCGACGGCGCAGGCGGCCGGTGTTCCCATCTACTGCGTCATCCGCGGTGGCGCGGTGAACAACAACGGCTTCGGCAACGGCCTGACGGCGCCCAGCGCGGCGGCCCAGGAGTCGCTGCTGCGTGACGCGTACGCGCGCGCCGGGGTGACGCCCAGCCGCGTGCACTACGTGGAGACGCACGGCCCCGGCACGGCGCTGGGCGACCCCATCGAGGCGGGGGCCCTGGGCACGGTGCTGGGCGAGGGGCGGGACGCGGAGCGCGCGCTGCTCATCGGCTCGGTGAAGACGAACATCGGTCACCTGGAGGGCGCGGCGGGCATCGCCGGTCTGCTCAAGGTGGTGCTGGCGCTGTCGCACCGCCGCGTGCCGCCCAACCTGCACTTCGACGCGCCCAATCCGCTCATCGACTTCGGGACGCTGCGCCTGAAGGTCCCCGAGCGGCTGTCGCCCTGGCCCGCGGAGGACGAGAAGGCGCTCGCGGGCGTGAGCGCCTTCGGGTGGGGCGGGACGAACTGTCACCTGGTGCTGGAGGAGGCCCCGGGCTCGCGCGCGGAGCTCCTGCCGCTGGCGGCGTCGGATGCGGCGAGCCTGCGCGCCGAGGTCGAGAAGGTGGCGGCCCGCGCGTCTGATGCCGCGTCCCTCGAGACGCTGGCGGAGCTGTGCCAGCCGTGGGCGCGCGACGTGGGCGAGGGCTCGCACCGGGTGGCCTTCACGGCCCGCTCGCGCGCCGAGCTCGTGGAAGAGGCCCGGGCCTTCCTGGCGGGACAGGAGCGCGTCGGGCTGGTGGTGGGCAGGGGGGAGCGGCCTTCGCCGCGCATCGCCTTCGTGTGCACGCCCCAGGGCTCCCAGTGGGACGGCATGGGACGCGAACTGCTGCACCGCGAGCCGGTGTTCCGTGCGAAGGTGGAGGCGCTGGACGCGGCCTTCCGGCCCCTGGCGGGCTGGTCGCTGGTGGAGGCGCTGGTGACGCCGCATCCGCGCGCCGAGGACGCGGACGTGGTGCAGCCGCTGCTCTTCGCGGTGCAGGTGGGGCTCGCGGCCTTGTGGCGCTCGTGGGGCGTGGAGCCGGAGGTGGTGGTGGGCCACAGCCTGGGCGAGGTGGTGGCCGCCTGCATCACCGGCGCGCTCGGCACCGAGGACTCCGTCTGGCTGGTGCACCACTACAGCCGGTTGCAGCAGCGCACCGCGGGCCGCAGCGGCATGGCGCTGGTGGGCCTGCCGGGCGTCGAGGTGGAGGTGCTGCTGACGCCCCTGGAGGGGCGGGTGGTGGTGGCGGGCTTCAACGACCCGTCGACGACGGTGGTGTCCGGTGAGGCGGGGGCGCTCGACGCGCTGCTCGCGGACCTGTCCTCGCACGGCGTGTTCTGCTCGCGCATCCCCGTCAACGTGGCCGCGCACAGCCCGGAGATGGACGCCATCCGAGAGGACCTGGACGCGGCCTTCGCGCGGATGAAGCCCCGGATGAGCGCTCCGCGCTGGGTGTCCACGGTGACGGGAGAGGACCTGGAGGGCGCGTCGCTGGAGGCGTCCTACTGGAGCCGCAACCTCCGTCAGCCGGTGCGCTTCACGCAGGCGGTGGAGAAGCTGGCGGCGGAGGGCATCGACACCTTCGTGGAGCTGAGCGCGCACCCGGTGATGCGTCGCTCGCTCGAGCAGGCGCTGGCCCGGACGGAGCGGAAGGCGCTGACGGTGGCCTCGATGCGGCGCGACGACGCGCGCGGGGGCCTGCTGGATGCGCTGGGCGCGCTGTACGCCTGGGGCGTGTCGGTCTGCTGGCCGGGGACGCCGACGGTGGACGGCGCGGTGCTGCTGCCGTTGTCCGCCCGGACGCCGCGGGCGCTGACGGACCTGGCGCGCTCGCTGGTGCCGCATTGCGACCCCGCGTCGTCGACGTCGCTCGCGGATATCGCCGCGACGCTGGCGCTGCACCGCTCCTCGCTGGACCAGCGACTGGCGCTCGTGGCGAGGGACCTGGCGGGCGCGCGCGAGGGACTGGAGGCCTTCCTGCGGCAGGAGCCGCGTCCGGGGCTCGTGGTGGGACAGGGGCCCGCGTCCTCGCGGACGCCCGTGGTGTTCGTGTTCCCCGGCCAGGGCTCCCAGTGGGTGGGCATGGGGCGTGAGCTGCTCCGGAGCGAGCCCGTCTTCCGCGCGGCGATGGAGGACTGCGACGCGGCGCTGAAGGCCTTCGTGGACTGGTCGCTGCTCGAGGTGCTGGCGTCGAGTGATGCGGGCTGGCTGGAGCGCATCGACGTGGTGCAGCCAGCGCTCTTCTCCATGCAGGTGGGGCTCGCGCGGCTGTGGCGCTCGTGGGGCATCACCCCGGACGCGGTGGTGGGGCACAGCATGGGCGAGGTGGCCGCGGCGCACGTGGCCGGCGCCCTGACGCTGGAGGACGCGGCGCGCATCATCTGCCGCCGCAGCCGGCTGCTCCTTCGCACCAGCGGCCAGGGCGCCATGGCGGTGACGGAGCTGTCGCTCGACGAGGCGCGCGAGGTGCTGCGCGGCGTGGAGGACCGGCTCTCGGTGGCCGCGAGCAACAGCCCTCGCTCCACGGTGCTCTCCGGAGACCCCCAGGCGCTCCAGCAGGTGTTGGAGACGCTGACGCAGCGTCAGGTCTTCTGCCGGCCGGTGAAGGTCAACGTGGCCTCGCACAGCCCGCAGATGGAGCCGCTGCGCGCGGAGTTGTTGGAGCTGCTCGACGGGCTCTCCCCGCGCGCGAGCGAGGTGGCGCTGCACTCGACGGTGCTCGGGCGCGTGGCGGAGGGGACGGAGCTGACGCCCGCGTACTGGGTGCGCAACCTGAGAGAGCCGGTGCTGCTGTCGCAGGTGGTGGAGTCCCTGGTGGCCGCGGGCCACGGGCTGTTCGTCGAGGTGAGCGCGCACCCGGTGCTGCTGCCCTCCATCGAGCAGACGCTCGCGCACCTGGGCAAGCCGGGCACGGTGCTGCCGACCTTGCGGCGCGAGCAGCCCGAGCGGGTGGTGATGCTGGAGTCGCTCGGCCGCCTCTACACCGAGGGGCGCGAGGTCTCCTGGCGCGCGGTGACACCCGCGGAGGGCCGTCAGGTGTCGCTGCCCACGTACCCGTGGCAGCGGGACCGGTACTGGTTCCAGCCGGGCGCGGCGGGGGCTTCGAGGAGCGCGGGACAGGGACACGCGGTGCTCGGGGTGTCGCGCCGCTCCTCGCTCCGGCCCGGGGCGCGGTTCTGGGACGTGGATGTGGCGGTGGAGAAGCTGCCGTACCTGAAGGACCACCGCGTGCAGGGCACCGTGGTGCTCCCGGCGGCGGCCTATCTGGACTGGGCGCTGGCCGCGGCGCGCGAGGGGCTGGGCGAGGGGACGTGGGCCCTGGAGGACGTGCGCATCGACGAGGCGCTGGCGCTGCCCGAGGAGGGCTCGCGGCCGACGCAGCTCGTGCTGACGTCGGAGTCGGCGCAGGGCGCGTCGTTCAAGGTCTCCAGCTTCGTGCCCGTGTCGGGCGAGAGCGCGGAGGTGTGGACGGTGCATGCGTCCGGCACCGTGAGACCGCTGGCCATGGAGGCCACGCCGTCCGCTGTGTCGCTGGACGAGGTGCGACGTCGGTGCACGCAGGTCCGCGAGGGCTCCGCGCACTACGGCGAGATGGAGGAGCGCGGCCTGAGCTACGGCCCGACGTTCCAGGGGCTGCGCGAGGTGTGGCGTCGCGACGGTGAGGCGCTGGGGCGGCTGGAGGTGCCCGAGGCGCTGGGCGCCGTGCGAGGGCTGCACCCGGCGATGCTCGACGCGAGCCTGCAGGTGCTCCTGGAGGCGTTCCCGTCGGGAGGTGGCACCCACGTCCCGGTGCGCGTGCGCCGCTTCGCGGTGAGTCGCGCGGGCACGCCGGTGCGTTGGGCACACGCTCGCCTGTCGGAGCCCGCGGCAGGGGAGACGACTCGGCAGGGAGACGTGTGGCTCCTCGATGCGGAGGGCCTGCCGGTCGCCGAGGTGCGCGGCATGGTGCTGGCGCCCCTGGCGGGACAGCGGGACGCGCGTCTGGTGGCCCAGGACCGGGCGCTGTTCGAGATGGCGTGGCACCGCGTGGACGCGCCCGCGACGTCGCCGTCCGCCGAGGCGCCGTGGCTCGTGCTGATGGATGGCCAGGGGCATGGCGCCGCGCTCGTGAGCCAGCTCGAAGCGCGGGGCGGCACGTGCGTGAAAGTCGAGGCGGGGGCGGAGTTCCGCAAGCTCGGCGCCCGGCACTTCGCGGTGGCCCCCGGTTCGCGCGAGCACTTCCAACGACTGCTGACCGAGGCCTTCTCCGAGGGCGAGTCGTGCGGAGGCGTGGTGTACCTGTGGGCGCTCGAGGCCTCCGAGGTGGAGGTGTCCGGAGCCCGCGCGAGCGACGAGGCCGAGCGGCTGTGCGGCGGCGCGCTGCATCTGGTGCAGGAGTTGACCCGCGCGGGGTGGCGGACCGCGCCCCGGCTGTGGCTGGTGACGAAGGGCGCGCAGGCCGTGGGCGGAGAGCCCCGGGTGAACGCGGTGCAGGGCTCGCTGTGGGGCCTGGGCCGCGTGGTGTCGCACGAGCACCCGGAGCTGCGGTGCACCTGTGTCGATGTCGAGGCGCTGTCCCCGGACGCGGCGGCCTCGCTGCTGGCGGAGGAGGTGCTCGCGGGCGCGAAGGACGAGCAGGTCGCGCTGCGCACCCAGGGACGGCACGCGGCGCGACTGGCGCGGCGTCTCCCGGTGGATGCGTCGCGCGAGTCCGCCGAGCCGAGGCTCCCCGTCGAGGGACGTGCCTTCCGCGTGGAGATTCCCACGCCCGGTGTGCTGGACCGGCTGGTGGCGCGGGTGGCCGAGCGACGTCGTCCTGGCCAGGGCGAGGTGGAGGTCCAGGTGGAGGCGGCGGCCCTCAACTTCATCGACGTGATGAAGGCGATGGGCATCTATCCGGGCCTGCCTCCCGGGCCCGTCTCGCTGGGCGGTGAGTGCGCGGGCCGCGTGGTGTCCGTGGGTGAGGGCGTCACGGGGCTCTCTGTCGGACAGCGCGTGGTGGCGGTGGCCGGAGGCAGCCTGGGCTCGCACGTCATCGCGGACGCGCGCTTCGTGCGCCCGTGCCCCGAGGGCATGAGCGCCGAGGACGTGTCCACCGTGCCGCTCGTCTTCATGACGGCGTGGTACGCGCTGGAGCACCTGGGGCGGCTCCAGAAGGGGGAGCGAGTCCTCATCCACTCCGCGGCGGGCGGACTGGGACTCGCGGCGGTGCAGGTGGCCCAGGCCCGGGGCGCTGAAATCTTCGCCACCGCGGGCACGCCCGAGAAGCGCGAGTTCCTGCGCACCCTCGGCATCGCCCATGTCATGGACTCGCGCACGCTGGCCTTCGCCGACGAGGTGAAGCGCCTGACGAACGGCGAGGGCGTGGACGTGGTGCTCAACTCGCTCTCCGGTGACGCGATTCCGCGCGGCCTGGAGCTGCTCGGTCCGGAGGGGCGCTTCCTGGAGGTCGGCAAGCGCGACATCTACGACGGCCGGGCGCTGGAGCTCACGCCGTTCCGCAAGAGCATCTCGTACACGGCCATCGACCTGGCGGGACTCCAGGAGCGCAAGCCCGTGTTGTTCGCGCGGCTGCTCCAGGAGGTGATGGAGCAGGTGGAGTCGGGCGCGCTGCGGCCGCTGCCGTACCAGCGCTTCCCTGTCTCGCGGGTGGCGGACGCCTTCCGCGAGATGGCGCAGGGTCGGCACACCGGCAAGCTCGTCATCGGCATGGAGGACCCCACGCTGAAGGTGGCCCCCGCGCGCTCGGGCTTCCGCGTGCGAGCGGACGGCACGTATCTGGTGACGGGTGGTCTGGGCGGACTGGGCCTCTCCGCGGCGAAGTGGCTGGTGGAGCACGGCGCGCGGAACCTCCTCCTGATGGGTCGCTCGTCTCCGTCGGAGACCGCGCGCAAGACGCTGACGGAGCTGGAGACGCAGGGCGCGCGAGTCGTCGTGGCCCAGGCCGACGTCGCGGACGCGGAGCAGCTGCGCGCCGCGCTGGCCAGGACGCGTGACGGAGCGCTGCCGCCCCTGCGCGGCGTGCTGCACTGCGCGGGCGTGCTGGAGGACGCCACCCTGGCGCGACTGACGCCGTCGCACCTGCGCACGGTGATGGCGCCCAAGGTGCGTGGCGCGTGGAACCTGCACGAGCTCACGCGAGGCGAGGTCCTGGACTTCTTCGTCCTCTATTCGTCCGTGGCGTCGCTGCTGGGCCTGCCGGGCCAGGGCAACTACGCGGCGGCGAACGCGGCGATGGACTCGCTGGCGCATCACCGGCGCGCGGTGGGGCTGCCCGCGACGAGCGTCAACTGGGGTCCGTTCTCCGACGTGGGCCTGGCCGCCGCGCAGTCCAACCGTGGCGAGCGCCTGGCGTACCAGGGCATGGCGAGCTTCGTCGCACGTGAAGGAGAGGAGCTGCTCCAGCGGCTGCTCGACGAGGGCGCCACGCAGGCCGCCGCGGTGCGCCTGGACGTGCGCCAGTGGCTGGAGTTCTTCCCGTCCGTGGCGCCGCTGCGCGTCTGGTCCGAGCTGAGCGCGGAGGGACGCGGTGAGGTGGCCCGTCCCGGCTCGGACTTCCTGGGCACGCTGAAGCAGGCGGAGCCGGGCGCGCGCCTGGAGCTGTTGGAATCACACCTGCGCGAGCGGATTGCCCAGGTGCTGCGGCTGGAGCCCTCGCGCGTGGGCCGGGCGGACCCGTTCCGGGCGCTGGGCCTGGACTCGCTGATGAGCCTGGAGCTTCGCAACCGTGTCGAGGCGTCCCTGGGGCTCAAGCTCTCCGCGACGCTCCTGTGGACGCACTCCACGCTCGGCGCGCTGAGCGTCCACCTGCTCGAAAGACTCGAGCTCGCGCCGGTGCGCGAGCCCTCAACCCCTTCGCCGTCGAAGGCGAACCAGGAGCGTCCATCCGACGAGTCCGCCGCGGAGCTCGCGGCCCTCTCGGATGAGCACCTGCTGGACCTCTTCGACGATGCGCTGACCGCGCTGGAGAACGAATCGTGAGTGACGCGACCAAGGAGAACGAACTGAAGCAGCGCATGGCTCGCGCCGTGCTCGCGATGCAGAAGGTGCAGGCGAAGCTCGACACGCTCGAGAAGGCGCGCACCGAGCCCATCGCCATCGTCGGCATGGGGTGCCGCTTCCCGGGGGGCGCGGACTCGCCCGAGGCCTACTGGAAGCTGCTCGACGAGGGCCGGGACGCCGTGCGCCGTGAGCCGGCGTCGCGCCGCACGGGCGCCGACACGGGCACGCCGCGCTGGGGCGGGTACCTGGACGAGGTGGACGGCTTCGACGCGGACTTCTTCGGCATCTCCCCGCGCGAGGCGGCGAGCCTGGACCCGCAGCAGCGGCTCCTGCTGGAGGTGAGCTGGGAGGCGCTGGAGGACGCGGGGCAGAACCCGGAGAAGCTCCTGGGCTCGTCCACGGGCGTCTTCGTGGGCATCACCGGCAACGACTACGAGCGCGTGCTGCCCATGGGCGCGGACCAGCTCGACGCGTACTACATCACGGGCAACGGGCACTGCTTCCCGCCCGGTCGCATCTCCTACGTGCTGGGCCTCCAGGGGCCGAGCCTCGCGGTGGACACCGCGTGCTCGTCGTCGCTCGTCGCGGTGCATCTGGCCTGTCAGAGCCTGCGGCTGGGCGAGTGCAACCTGGCGCTCGCGGGCGGCGTCAACCTCATCCTGGACTCGCTCAGCACGGAGATGATCGCCCGCACGCAGTCGCTGTCTCCGAACGGGCGGTGCAGCACCTTCGATGCGTGGGCCAACGGCTTCGTGCGCGGTGAGGGCTGCGGCGTCATCGTGCTCAAGCGCCTGTCGGACGCGCAGGCGGACGGGGACACCATCCTCGCCGTGGTGCGGGGCTCGGCCATCAACCAGGATGGCCGCTCGACGGGGCTGACGGCGCCGAACGTGCTCGCGCAGCAGGCGCTCCTGCGCCAGGCGCTGGCGAACGCGCGCGTGGAGCCCTCGGCCATCGGCTACATCGAGGCGCACGGCACGGGCACGTCGCTGGGTGACCCCATCGAGGTGGAGGCCCTGGCCGACGTGGTGGGCGCGCCGAGGGCGGATGGGAGCCAGTGCGCGCTGGCGTCCGTGAAGACGAACATGGGCCACCTGGAGTCCGCGGCGGGCATCGCGGGCCTGATGAAGGTGGTGCTGTCGATGCGCAACGAGCGCATCCCCAAGCACCTGAACTTCACCCGGCTCAACCCGCGCATCCGCATGGACGGCACGGCCTTCGTCATCCCGGCGGAGAGCGCGCTGCCGTGGGCCCGCTCGCAGAAGCCGAGGCTCGCGGGCGTCAGCTCGTTCGGCATGAGCGGGACCAACGCGCACGTCGTGCTGGAGGAGGCGCCCGTGCGCGCGGTGCCTTCGGCGGCGCCGAGCCGGCCCCCCTCGAACCTGCTGCTCCTGACGGCGAAGTCGGAGGACGCGCTCGCCGAGCAGGTCCGTCAGTACGCGAGCCACCTGTCCGCGCACCCGGAGCTGGACGCGGCGGACGTGTGCTTCACCGCGAACACCACGCGAGCACGCTTTGCTCACCGTCTGGCGGTGGTGGGCGGCTCGACGCAGGCGCTGGCGGAGGCGCTGCAGGGCTTCTCGAAGGGGGACGTCTCGGACGCCGTGGCCTCGGCGGAGGCCGCGCCCCAGGCCCCGCGGGTGGCCTTCCTGTTCACGGGGCAGGGCAGCCAGTACGTGGGCATGGGCCGCGAGCTGTACGCGACGTCGCCCGTGTTCCGTGAGGCGCTGGACCGGTGCGCCGCGCTGCTGAAGCCCCGCATGGAGCTGCTGTCGGTGCTCTTCCCGGCGGAGGGCGCGACGTCGCCCATCGACCAGACGGAGTACAGCCAGCCGGCGCTGTTCGCGCTGGAGTACGCGCTGGCGCAGGTGTGGAAGAGCTGGGGCGTGGTGCCGCACGCGGTGATGGGCCACAGCGTGGGCGAGTTCGCCGCCGCCGTCGTCGCGGGCCACCTGTCCCTGGAGGATGGCCTCGCGCTCATCGCGGAGCGCGGCCGGCTGATGCAGGCGCTGCCCTCGGGAGGCGCGATGCTCAGCGTCTTCGCCACCGAGGCCCAGGTGCAGCCGCTGCTGGAGCCGCACCAGGGCCAGGTGTCGCTGGCCTGCCTGAACGCTCCTGGCCAGGTGGTGTTGTCCGGCGCGGGAGGGGTGATTGCGCGGCTCGACCAGGAGCTCCAGGCGAAGGGCGTGCGCACCAAGGCGCTCGTCGTCTCGCACGCGTTCCACTCGCCGCTGATGGACCCGATGCTGGAGGCGCTGGAGTCCCAGGCGGCTCGCGTCAAGGTGCTGCCGGGGACGATTCCCCTCGTGTCGAACGTGACGGGCCGGCCCGTGGGCGCTGGCGAGCTGGGGGCGCCGGGGTACTGGCGTCGTCATGCGCGTGAGGCCGTGCGCTTCCAGGAGGGCATGGAGTCGCTGCGCGAGCTGGGCATCGACGTGTTCGTCGAGGTGGGGCCCACGGCCACGCTGCTGGGCCTGGGCCGCGCGTGTCTGGGAGAGCAGCCGGCGTGGATTGCCTCGCTGCGCAAGGGGCGTCCCGACGCGGAGCAGCTGCTCGGCGCGCTGGGGCGGCTGTTCCTCCGGGGCCAGGATGTGAACTGGCGCGCGGTGGACGCGGAGCCCTCGCGACAGAAGGTGGCCCTGCCCACCTACCCGTGGCGTCGTCAGCGTCACTGGCCGTCGGAGGCGCCTCGCCTCGCGACGGGGCGCTCCGAAAGCGCCACGGTGCACGGCGCGGTGACGGAGCTGGACGCGGGCTCGCTCTTCCAGGTGCGTTGGGAGGAGTCGACGGCGAGCGGGCAGGGCGTCCCGGGTGCCTGGATGCTGCTGTGCGACCAGGGCGGCGTGGGTGAGGCGCTGGCCGCGCGCTTCGAGCAGCAGGGCGTCCCGTACGTGAAGGTCTACGCGGGGGCCGCCTCCGCTCCGGGGGCCCTGGCCGTGGACCCCGCGGACGGCGTGGCGCTGGCGAAGCTGTGGAAGGAGGCCTTCCCGGCGAACCTGCCGCGCGCGGGCGTGGTGCACCTGTGGGGCCTGGATGCGTCGGGCGTGGAGTCGCCGGGCGCGCTGAGGACCAGCACCCGGGAGCGCTGCATCAGCGTGGTCTCCGCGCTGCGGGCGCTCGAGTCCTCGTCGGAGCTGACCGGCCGACTGTGGGTGGTGACGCGCGGGGCCTGCGCGGTGGAGTCCTCGGAGGTCGACCCGTCGCAGGCGCTCTTGTGGGGGCTGGGCCGCGTGGCGGCGCTGGAGCATCCGGAGCGCTGGGGCGGGCTGGTGGACGTGGAGAAGGCGGAGGGCGAGCCGCTGGCGGACGTCCTCATGCGCGGTGCGGGTGAGGGCGAGGAGCAGGTCGCGCTCCGGAACGGGCGTCGGTTCGTCCCCCGGCTGGAGTCGAAGCCGCTCCCCGCGGCGAAGGCCACGACGCTGGCCTCGGCGGCGACGTACCTCGTCACGGGCGGCCAGGGAGAGCTCGGGCTGCAGGTGGCGCGCTGGATGGTGAAGCAGGGTGCGCGGCACCTGGTGCTCACGGCGCGCAGCGCCTTCCCCGAGCGCTCCGAGTGGGAGGCCCTGGAGGCTCGTGGTGGTGACGTGGCCGTGCGCATCGCGGCGGTGAGGGAGATGGAGGCCGCGGGAGCGACGGTGGTGCTCGCGCGCGCGGACGTCTCCCGTCGTGAGCAGATGGTGGCGCTGCTGGAGAACGTGCGCGCGACGATGCCCGCGCTCAAGGGCGTGGTCCACGCGGCGGGTGTCTCCACGCACGCGCGGCTGCGGGAGCTGGATGCCTCCGCGCTGGATGCCGTGCTGGCGCCGAAGGTCGAGGGCGCGTGGCACCTGCATGCGCTGACGCAAGGGGACTCGCTGGACTTCTTCGTCCTCTTCTCGTCCATCTCCGCGGTCTGGGGCTCGGTGGGCTCCGGACACTACGCGGCGGGCAACGCGTTCCTGGATGCGCTCGCGCAGCACCGGCGCGCACAGGGGCTTGTCGCGACGAGCATCAACTGGGGCCCGTGGGCGGGCCGGGGCATGGCGTCGCCGGATGCGCAGCGGTGGCTCGCGAACATGGGCGTGGACTCCCTGGAGACCGAGGAGGGGGTCGCGTGGTTCGAGCGGCTGCTCGGCGCGGACGTCACGCAGGCCACGGTGGCGTGCGTGCGGTGGGAGCGCTTCAAGCCCATCTATGAAGCCCGTGGTCCTCGGCCGTTCCTGGCGGCGCTGGGGACGAAGGCCGTGGAGACCGCCGCCGCGCCGATGGCGCCCACCGCGCCCAGGCTGGGGCGGGACGAGCTGGAGGCGGCGGTGCGCCAGCAGGTCGCGGGGGTACTCGGGCTGGACCCGAAGCGGCCGATTCCCGCGGGACGCGGCTTCGCGGACCTGGGGATGGACTCGCTGATGGCGGTGGAGCTGAAGGAGCGGCTCCAGCGCGTGGTGGGGCAGTCGTTGCCGGCGACGCTGGCCTTCAATCATCCCAATGTGCAGGCGCTCACCGAGCACCTGCTGAGCCTCGTGGAGGAGAAGAAGCCTCGCGCGGAGGCCCCCAAGGCCGTCGCTCGCGCGGACGAGCCCATCGCCATCATCGGCATGGCCTGCCGCTTCCCGGGGGACGCGAACACGCCCGAGGCGTACTGGCGCCTGCTGCGCGACGGCGTGGACGCGACGATGGAGGTGCCGGCGGACCGCTGGGACGTGGACGCGCTGTTCGACTCGGACCCGGAGGCGCCGGGGAAGATGTACATGCGCAAGGGCGGCTTCCTGCGCGACGTGGCGGGCTTCGAGCCGCAGTTCTTCGGCATCTCCCCGCGCGAGGCCGAGAGCATGGACCCGCAGCAGCGCCTGCTGCTGGAGGTCGGCTGGGAGGCGTTGGAGCGCTCGGGAATCAACGCGGACTCGCTGCGAGAGACGAACACGGGCGTCTTCGTGGGCGTCACCGCGTCGGACTACTCGCGCGTCATCCTCAACCAGGATGCGGCGGCGGTGGATGCGTACTTCGCCTCGGGCACCTCGCTGAACGTGGTCGCCGGTCGCCTGTCGTTCGCGCTCGGGCTGCACGGTCCGAGCATGGCGGTGGACACGGCGTGCTCGTCGTCACTGGTGGCGCTGCACCTGGCCTGCCAGAGCCTGCGCAACGGTGAGTCCACGCTCGCGCTGTCGGGCGGCGTGAATCTCATCCTCACGCCCGAGGCCACGCTGTCCATCTGCAAGGCGCACATGCTCTCGCCGGAGGGTCGGTGCAAGACGTTCGACGCCTCGGCCGACGGGTTCGCGCGCGGCGAGGGTTGCGGCGTGCTGGTGCTGAAGCGGTTGTCGGACGCGGTGGCGGACGGGAACGAAGTGCTGGC
>NZ_JAIQDH010000045.1:0-32656 GCF_020037095.1 Myxococcus sp. XM-1-1-1 | reverse complement strand
GCTCCACGCGATGCCTCTGCGGTAAACCACCCGCGCGAAGATGCGGTGCAAGGCGTGGCAACGCGCGCTCCACGCGATGCGCATGCTGCGAACCACCCGGGCGAAGATGCGGTGCAAGGCGCGGCAACGCGCGCTCCACGCGATGAGCATGCTGCGAACCACTCGCCCGAGGCTGCTGCTCGCGACGCGGCCCAGCGCAATCCGCGGGACGCCCTTGAGGTGGTCCACCCGCTCGAAGCCGCCGAGCTCGCGCTGCGCGAAGCGGTCACGCGCAATCCCCGCGATGAGGAAGCCCTGCGCTATGTGGCGAAGGCCCGACGCCTGAGGGCGCTCGTATGGCGAGGGACACGAGGCACAGCCCCCCTCATCGCGAGCCCTCCGCCCTCCGGCCTCCCGCGGGAACAAGAGGCGGTCTTCACCGAGGCGGCGCAGGCGCACGAAGCCGTGCTCGCCCTCAGCGCGCGTCCCCATGACGACCGGCTCGCGCTCGCGCGACTCCTCATGGACCACGCCCTCGCCCGACATCTCGCCGATGCCTCCCCAGGCGACGCGCTGGAGCAAGGCCTCGCGCATGCATCCGCGGTGCTGAAGGTGCGCCCCGATGACCTCGAGGCGCGCGCACTGCATGCGGCGCTGGAACTCCTGCGCGTGCGCTCATCGCCCACGCAGCCCCTCGATGAACAAGCGCGGGCCCGTGAGGCCCTGTCGCGCGCGCTGGTGGCCCGCCCTCGACTCGGGCGGACCTGGGTGCCCCTGCTCACGACCTCACCGCGTTGAGCAAGCGGTCCTCACCCCTCCTCGGGCTCGCCTGGATCCCTCACCACCTCCAGCTCTCCAGGCTGGCCCTCTCCCGTGCCCGAGGACACCCGGAAGGGATAGTCCATCCACCACGCCTTGGCCGAGACCTTTGCGCACCACGAAGGCCTGTACCAGGAGTCCAGCTTGACGATGTCCGACGGCTCCCCCTCGAACAGGTGACCCGAGGGGTCACCGTCGAAGTGGATGGTGGCGTGCGACACGTCCTCAGCCAGCCGGAGCTTGAGCCACTGCCTCCGATGGATGCAGGAGAAGGCGGGCGTCACCGGCTCCGGCCCCCGTCCGATGGTGATGGTGCACACCTCGTCCGGCGCGATCTTCGGACACAGTCCGTGCACCAAGGTGCAAGACACCTCCCGCAGCTTGGAACACTCGACGTCCTGCGCCTGCGCCCCCGTCTCGAGGACCTCCTCGGGCGCGGCCTGCTCCGGAGCACACCCCATTCCCAGCCACATCACGACTGCCATCCCATGCAACTTCATCACGCGAGCCTCCTCACGTCGTTCGACTGAATGGAGCGTGGCCGCGAGAGCCCGCCACGCCGGATGACGCCATCACTCGGCGGGCCCGAGCCCCAGCTCACGGACCCGCCGCTGGAGCGCGCGCCGGGAGACCTCCAGCCGTCGCACCATCGCGTCCAGGTCCCCCGCGCACTCGTGGAAGCAGCGAGAGATCTCCTCCGCGCTCACGTCCTTCACCGTGCGGATATGCGGGCTGCGGTCCACCAGGTTGTAGAGCGACGCCCGGGTGATGCCCAGCCGCTCCGCCGTGCCCTTCAAATCCCACGAGCACTCCCGCAGCGCCTCCAGGAGCTCCCGCTCCGACACCTCCGCCGGCTTGCGGCGCGTCAGCGCCACGGGCTCCTCGCGCCTGCCGGAGCCCAGCTCCGCCTCCAGCGACGCATCCACCTGGAGCCGAGGCTGCCCCCGACTGCTGATGACCAGCTGCCGGACCACGTTGCGAAGCTGGCGCACGTTGCCGGGCCACTCGAAGTCCAACAGCCGCGTCGCCAGCGACGCGGGCAGCCACGGCTCCGCGTAGGGGTCCTCGGGCTCCAGCCGCCACGCCTCGCCCAGCGACTCCAGCTCCAGCCGCGCGAAGTGATGGAAGAGCAGCGCGATGTCCTCACGCCGATCCCGCAGCGCCGGCATCTGGAGCGTGTAACCGGAGAGCCGATGCAACAGTGGTGCGCGAAACCGCCCCTGCTCGATGAGCTCCTCCAAGGGCGCGTCCGTCGCGGCGACCAGCCGCACGTCCGTGACGACGGGCGTATGTGACCCCACCGGGAACACCTCCCCCGTCTCCAGCACGCGCAAGAGCGCCACCTGCACCTCCGGCGGAGCCTCCCCCACCTCGTCCAGGAAGAGCGTGCCGCCATGGGCCGCGCGGAAGAACCCCTCGCGACTCTGCGACGCACCTGTGTAGGCCCCGCGCTGCGCGCCGAACAACTCCGAGGCCGCGAGCTCGCGTGCCAGCGTGCCCAGGTTGACGCTGATGAACGGCCCCCTGCGACGAGGACTCCGCTGATGGAGCGCCCGGGCGACCAGCTCCTTCCCCGTGCCCGTCTCCCCCCGCACGAGCACCGGCACCTCCAGGTCCGCCACCTGCCGCACGCGGGTGCGCACGCGGCCCAGGGCCAGGCTCTGCCCCACCATGCCCAGGGTGTCCGCCGAGCGCTCCGCGTCCAGCGCCACGCGATGCAGCAGCACCACCACCCGCCCGCCCAGCTCCAGCGTCACCCCCGCCGCGAGCACCTCCGGCCGGAAATCCCACGCACCCCCGGGCACACCTCCGACCACCACGGACGTGCCCTCCGCGTCCACCTCCAGCCGGAGCCCGCCCTCCGGACGCGGCAGGAAGCGCAGCGGACGTCGGCTCAGGAACGGGTCCGCCAGCGGTCGCCCCACCCCCTCCCCCACGCGCGTGAAGAGCGGCTCGTTGCGCGACAGGGCCACCTCACGCCCCGCGAGCAAAGCCTCCATCACGTAGCGCTCCCCCACCCTCGACGCGAGCGGATGGGAGACCAGCGTCAGCGCCGGCGCCAGGGGCGCGGACTGGGAGTCGCCGCCACGCCGCGGGGGGCTGGCGGTGGAGACATCATCGAGGAATCGCTGCGACATGAGGGGGACGCTCGGCGCCGGAGCCGGGGTTCTCCTCCAGGCTACACCGAGGAGGCCCGGGTCGAGTCTGACGCCAGCCTCCCCGGGCCTTCGGCTGACATGTCAGCGCCCGACGCTGACATGCCAGTCCACGCTTCCGGGCGCCGCCGTCCGAGGGACAGGCGTGGGCATGGCCGTTGCTCAAGGGGGCCTCACACGCAGGGGTGAGCCCACGGTGAAGACTCTCAACGAAACGACGTCGACCCGCTTCTGGGAGCTGTGGCGGCAGCACCAACCGAGGCTCCTCGCCAGGAGCGTGCGCCAGCTCGGAGGCAACCACGCCGACGCGGAGGACGCGCTGGGCGCCGCGATGCTCCGGGCCGCGGAGGCCTGGCCCCGCGAGTCCCACCGCCTCCACAACCCCGAGGCCTGGCTGACGCGCATCCTCCACAACACCTGTGTGGACCAGCACCGCGCACGGGCCCGCCGCGCGGACGACCTCACCGACGACACGTGCACCGAGGCCACGGCCCCCCTCCACGCCCCCTCGCCCGAGCACCTCCTGCTCGAGCGCGAGCGGGCCCGGCTCCTGTGGCGCCACGTCTCCCAGTTGCCGGAAGCCCTGCGCCAGGCCTGCGTCATGCGCTTCGAGCGGGACCTGGATGGACGCACCATGGCCGCACAGCTCGGGCTCACCCACGTGAACACGCGGCGGCGCCTGATGCGCGCCTGTCAGGTGCTGCGCGTGGCCATGACGGGAGGCGTCGACCGAAGCACGCAGAGGGGGCCAGTCCCCCGTGCCCCCGTTACGCGTGACGGGCGCGGGGCTGTCGCCGGCGCCGGGCGGGTGGAGCCCCGAGCCGGGGCCGACACCTCGCGCCCCCACGACCCCGGGCGTGGCGCCCACGCGAGCGCCCCGCGCGAGGTCCGAGCCGACTACGCGCTGGCGGAGTGCGCGTGCGCGTCCGCCCCGTCCCGCCCACCGGAGAGCCGACGGATGAGGCGACGGCGCACCACCTCGATGTGCTCGCGGAAGAAGTAGAGGTTCTCCGCGTACGCCAGCGGCATGGGGATGCGATTGACCTCGCGCTCCGCCTCCTCCAGGCGCTTGAGCATGTCCTCGAGCATCTGCTGCCCGGGGTTCTCATCGAGCTGGATTTCAATCTCCTTCAGCCGCGCATACCAACGCACGATGCGCGAGCGCATGCGCCACTGGTACACCGCCGGCACCGCCCGGAACAGCGGCACCACCACCGCGATGATGGGCACCAGCATCACCCACAGCCGGTCCACCAGGTTGGCGGCCCAGAACGGCAGGTAGCGCTGCAGCAGGGGGACCCCCGCCTCGTAGTAGCGCTTCGCCTCATCGCTGAGCGGGAAGCCCGTCTCGCGGGGCGCGGGGAACTCGGCCGCGCCGTCCAACAGGCCCGCCTTGCCGTGGACCTCGCTGGCCGCGCGCATCAGCAGATACGCCAGCGCCGGGTGCAGCGAGTCGCGCGCCACCAGGTTCGCCGTGGGCGCGATGACCACCACGTCCTCGGCCGGCACGTCCGAGGCCAGGTTGAACACACCCCGGGGCAACACCAGCCTCGACAGGTACGGGAAGCGCCGCGCGTACGCCGCGCCCCGCGTGAAGCTCAACAGCCGGATGCCGGGCACCGCCGCCAGCCGGTGGATGGCGGGCGACTCGGCCGGAGAGATGAGGAAGATGGCGTCCACCGTCCCCTGCTTGAGCTGCTCGATGGCGGCCTCGCGCTCCAGCGGCATCAGCTCCGTGGGCGCCTCGTCGATGCCGTTGGCCTTCAAGAGCGTGATGGCGAGCGCACGCGTGCCGCTGCCCTCCGGCCCCACCGCCACCTTGCGGCCCTTGAGCTGGCGCACGTCCTCCAGGGGCTCACCCCGGTAGAACACCCACAGGGGCACGTAGGACAGACTGCCCAGCGACACCACGTTCCCCGCGGCCTCCCCCGCCACCGTGCCGCTCTGCACGAAGGCCACGTCCACGCCCGAGGACTCGTCCGCCAGCAGCGCCACGTTCTCGATGGAGCCCTTCGTCGAGCGCAGCTCCAGCTTGATGTCGTGCCTGGCCAGGAAGTCCTGGTACTTCCGCGCGTAGTAGCGGAAGCCGCCCTCGTCCTGGGACATGGCCAGCACCAGCGTCTTGGGCGGCGCGGGCTTGATGAAGTGGAACGCGGCGGCGAAGGCGACGCCGATGAGGAGCAGCGCGGGGGTGAGCGTCAGCCACAAATCCCGCCGGAGCGTGCGCCGCAGGTGCTGCTTGAGGGAGTCCGCCGTCATGGTGGGCGCGGAGTATAGACATGCCTCCGCGCCCACATCCGAACCTTGGTGGACCGAGGACTACGGGCAGTCAGCCGGGCAGACGGTGGTCGTCTCCCACGGCTGGCACGTGGCATCCCCGCACGAGGCGTTCAGGAACGTCTCCAGCACCGCCTTGCGGTGGGGCAGGAAGACGTTGGTGAGCGCCGGGGAGATGCGGTAGCGCGGGCCGAACACCCCCGAAAGCGGGTCGAACTGCTCACCCACGTGCACGAAGCCGCCCGACGGAGGCCAGACGAGCCCGCCGCCCAGGTTCGCGCCGTTGCTGTTCTCGTGGCAGCCGGCGCACGACAGCGCCATGGAGCGCGCCACCACCTGCTGCGGCGTCAGCGTGCTGCCCGCCGCGGCAATCGCCGCCTGGACGTTGGTGTGGAAGGGGCTGGGGCCGGGGCCGAACTGCGCGACGTACTGGTTCTCGAACACCCCCACGTGGCTCTGCCCGCTGTTGAACGCGTCCGGGATGGTGTTGTTGAACAGGTTGATGTCATTGACGGCCAGCGCGGGCACCTGTCCGGGGAACAGCGAGCCCTGGAACGTGGGCGCGAGCGCGTGGCCGGACGCCGGGTTGAACAGCGTCCCACCCGGGTTGACCTTCACCGTCACCGGGACGAAGCGCAGCTGGCAGGGGGTGGCGCCGCACATCGTCCGGCGCACGCTGAACTCACGCAGCGTCCACGGCCGCCCGATGAACTGGTTGGTGCGCACCTGCCCCGTCGCCACGCTCCCGGAGCGGTTGCCGTAGTTGTCGATGTGCACCACCGGCATGACGCCCGCGCCCGGCAGGCCGTTGAAGTAGAAGCCCTGCAGCGCGGCGATGCGGGACGACAGCGTGGTCATCCCCGTCAGCGAGGCCCAGAAGTTGGCGACCGGCTGACAGCCATTGAGGCCCGCGGCGGGGTTGGGGTTGGGCAGCACCGCCTCGAAGATGAGCAGGTTGCGATTGCCGCCGCCCGGGATGCCCGAGCGCTTGCCGAAGACGATGCGGTACTCACCGCAGTCGCTGCCCGACACCGGCGCCAGGTCGAAGCGGTTGACCAGCGCCAGCGGGATGTACTCGTCGGGGTTGGTGCCCGGGTTGATGAAGGGGTTGACGAACGCCTGGTTCGACTCCGGCCGCGGACACTCGAAGGGGAAGGTGTTGAAGACGGGCAGACAGCCCGGGGGCGCCTGCGTGCTCCACCAGTCCTGGAAGAGCGCCAGCGGCGTCAGGCCCGCGACCCCCGACTGCGTCACCAGCTGCGTCATCACCCGCAGCAGCGTGAAGTTCCTCACGATGGCGTCCTCGGTGACGATGAGCGACGCCCGAGGGTCCACCGTGATGGCCATCGCCGACGGCCCGCTCGGCAACGGCAACATGCCGATGCCACGACGCTCCGGATGACGCGCCGGGTCCGCCTCCACCACCTCGGGCACCGGTGACTCGGGCTCCACCGCCGCGTCCCCACACGCCGAACCCAAGGCCAACAGCGCGCACACCACTCCCACGCGCCAGCTTCCCTGGCGCATTTCAAACATGCGTTGCATTCGCGTTCTCACACCCGCGCGGACGGCCGCGCCCCCTGCCAGGGATGAGCAACTCCGGCCCCTGCCGGAATCACGACTTGGCAAGATATGCCGTGATTACACGTTTATACATTGTTCATTGGCATAAATCCACGCCAACCCGCACACGGGGTGACGCGGGAGCAGTGCCATCCCGAAGACGTGAAACACCTCCAAGGTGGGACGGGCGACAGACGCGCGGGCGGGTCGTGCGGGCTCTGGGCGGGGGAGATGCACAGCATGATGCGGGGTGCCGGTGACACCAGCACTCGCGCGGAGAGGGGACGCCGCGCCGGGTCATCGAGGGGGGAACATTCATGGACACGACACGACGCGCCGTGCGCGTCCGCGCGAGCTTTCATCTGGCCATCCTGATGACCTGTCTCGTCGGCTGCGGCGGCCACCTGGAGTCACCCGACACATCCGGGGGGGAGGCCGTGGACCAGCGCGTGGAGTGGGCCTATCAGGACTACTACCGCGTGGACCTCGGCCCTTCGGGCGCGCTGGCCAGCAGCCGGCTCAGCCATGGGACGGTGTTCGTCCCCATGCTGCGCCCGGGGACGCACGCCCCTGTCCTGGGGCTGGATGGAACACCGCTGCGCTACACGTGTGGTGTCACGTTCATCTCACCGCGCCGGGCCATCACCGCGGCGCATTGCGTGGATGCCACGAACGTGTGGTCCCCCGCGAACCAGCTGCTCGAGGTCCGCATGTATGACCCCATGCGCAGCGACGAGGTGGGCTGGGAGGCCACTGCGCGGAGCCTGTCGGGCACCTTCCCGCGCTATCGCAAGACACCGCTGGGGCCGGGCTACAGCACGACGTCCTACGGCTGCCGCGTGGTGGCGCGCTGCGGAGGGCCGTATGGCGACTACCGCTGCCCCGCGGCCTTCCCCCGCGCGGACACCGCGCTGCTCGACTGCGGAGATTCGAGCCCCGGCTGTCGCTATGACTACCTGGGCGTGGCCGGGTCCGAGGGCGAGGGCCTCCCCGTCTCGATGTCGTGGACCCACGAGGTCTACACCATCCCCGCGGACCGGGGCTCCGACCTCTGGCGCCACTACACGCGCTACGCCGGCCACGAGCCCACGCTCAACTACCACTACTACGACGCCCACCAGCTGCTGCCGCTGCGCTCCACGCCGTGGTCCCCCTCCGGCCGCCCCCGCGTCTCGCTGGGCGTGACGTCGACGGGCACGGACGCTCGCCTCACCGAGCTGCATGGCTGCCACGGCTCTTCGGGCGCGGGCATCACCCAGCGCAACACGGCGCTGGGCACCGAGGAGCTGCTCGGGCCCGTGGCCGTGTGGGATTCGTGGGTGTTCCTGGCGCACGACTACGACTTCCTCTGCGAGGACCCCGAGCGCACCGCGCGCGGCCCGGGAGACGCGGGGCTGGGCTACGCGCGGCTGGCCTTCACGCGCAAGCTCGTGGAGTCGAGGAGCGCCTCGGATGTCTGCGATGCCCAATCGCCCGGCCTGTTCCCCAACCTCCACCTGTGGCTGGAGCACGATGTCTGGCTATTGCGCCGCGCCCCGCTCACGCCGCAGGCCTTTCCCAAGCCCTGGCCCTGCGTCGAGGCCACGTGCTCCGCCTGGGAGCGCGTGCGCTTCCCCAACGAGCCGCTGGTGCCCGTCGGGCGGAGCAGCCCCCTCTCGCTGCCGCCCGCGCGGGTGGTCTCCGGCATGAGCTATCGCGTGTCGGTCCGCGTCCGCGCGCTGGAGGCCACGCCGCCGCGAGTCACCCTCACCCTGGGCGGCCAGACGCTCCTGCGCGGAGCCAGGCCCCAGAGCCGTCCGGGCGAGGCCGCGGGGCTCGTCGCCACCACCTTCGTCGCGACCAGCGGAGGCACGCAGACGCTGAAGCTCTCGCTGGAGGCGGACTCCGGCGCCGCCGCGGTGACGGAGTGGGTCGTCGTCTCCGACACGCTGGCCCAGGGCTTCGAGTACCGCTCGCAGCGCGTGGGGGTGGGCATCCTGGAGCCCGGAGCGTCCGTGCCGGTGCCGGCCACGTGGACCCGGGGTGAGACCTCGCGCTTCGCGTCGCTGCTTCGCGGCGGACAGCGGTGGGTGGCGACGCGGCAGGCGCTCGTGCCGGGGCGCGGCTGGGCCGTGGCCTTCGACACGTCGCGCGCCACGCGGGGGATGATGTGCGGCTTCATCACCGCCGACGGGCGGGAGCCACGCATGCCGTGTGACGCGGTGGCGAAGCGGGTGCGCGCCAACTTCCAGCTGGGCACCGCGCAGCCCGTCGCGTTCTTCGTCGACCTGCCCGAGGGCCACCCCGACGTGGCCCTGGACAACCTGCGCCTGCAGTCGCGCTGAGATGCTCGCGCGGGGCCCTTCCGCCCGGAAGAGGGATGACTCCGGGCGGAGGCGCTCACGCGGTGGCTCAGTGGCTCACGTCGCAGGTGCCGTCGTCGGACAGCAGCCCGCCGACGCGGACGTGGTAGAGCTCCCCGGGGACGAACGGCTCGTACTGGTGGCGCACGAAGTAGAGCGTGCGCTGGTCCGGCGAGAGCGTCGGGTGGTACTCGTCCAGGTCCGTGTTCACCGTCGGCCCCAGGTTGCGCGCCGGCTGCCAGCCACGCCACGTCTTGCGGGCGACGTAGAGGTCACCGTAGCCGTGGCCATCCGGGCGGGCGATGGACGCGAACAGCAGCGTCCTGCCGTCCGCGAGGACGTTGGGGTTGAACTCCCAGGACTCGGTGTTGATGGCGGGTCCCAGGTTCTCCGCGGGGCCGTAGGAGCCGTCGTGACGCGGGCGCGAGCGGTAGATGTCCCAGCCGCCGTAGCCGCCCTCGCGGTCCGAGCCGAAGTACAGCGTGCCCTCCGCGTCCACGCTCGGGTAGAGCTCGTCGGCGGTGCTGTGGACCGCGGCGCCCAGGTGACGCGGCTCGCCCCAGCCGCCATCGCGGCGACGCTCCACCACCCACATCTCCACGTCCGCGCGCGGCTGGCCGTTGACGGGACGGATGGAGGAGAAGAAGAGGCGGCGTCCGTCGGGGGAGACGAACGGGTCGATGTCTGAGTGCACGCCGGAGAAGGACGCGGGGCGGGGCTGCGTCCAGCGGCCGTTGCGCCACTCGGAGAAGACGATGGTGGCCTGACGCGTCTCGGGGAAGAAGCCGGCGCTCACGCCCCAGAACGCGGTGCGGCCGTCCGGCGTGAAGGCGATGCGCCACTCCTCCTGCTCGGGCAGGGAGATGAAGCCGGGGGAGAGCACCTCCGGCGTGCTGGGCGCGGAGGCGGAGGCGGACGTCGCGACGGACAGCGCGAGCGTCGCGAGCAGCGTGGGGATGCGACGGGACGACGACATGGTGAGCTCCTCTCGGGTGTGGCGAAAGGAGCCGGGCTCGCTCTCGCCATGGCCGTAGAGGTACAGGGTGCCCGCTCGCCTGTCCGGGAAGCGGGGATGAAGCGAGGGGGGCGCGGGATGGATGGCGCGCCACCAGGGACGGCGCCTTCAGCGGGCGCTGTCGCTTCCCAATCCCAGCGCAGCCTCGACGCGCGCGCGGTGACTGCGACCGGTGCGCACGGCGGTACCGCACGAGCCGAGCACCAGCAGGTACTCCCCCTGGGACAGCGGCTCCGCCTCGCGCACCTGGTCCAGGTTCACGAGCACGGAGCGGTGCACGCGCAGGAAGCGCCGTGTGTCCAGGCGCTCCTCCAGGTGCGTCAGCGTCTCGCGCAGCACGTGCTGCTCCGCGCCCACGTGCACGCGCACGTAGTTGGCCTCGGACTCGACGTGGGAGATGGCGGAGCAGTCGACGAAGCGGATGCGACCGTCCACCTTGACGGGCAGACGCCGCAGCGGGGCCTCCGCCAGCGCGAGCCCGGACAGGAGCGCCTCCTGCCGAGCCACCGCCTCGCCTCGACGCACCAGCCGCACCTGCTGGCGCGCGCGGGCGAGCGCGGCGCGGAAGCGCTCCTTGTCATACGGCTTGAGCAGGAAGTCCAACGCCTGGGCCTCGAAGGCGCGCACGGCGTGCTGCTGCCACGCGGTGACGAAGACGACCACGGGCAGCGACTCGGGCGGCAGCGCGCGGAGGACCTCGAAGCCGTCTCCCGCTGGCATCTCGACGTCCAGCAGCAGCACGTCCGGCGAGGACTGGAGCACGCCACGCACGGCCTCCGCGCCACTGGCGGCCTCGGAGACGAGCTCGACATGCGGCTCCGCGGCGAGCAATGCGCGCAGGCGCGAACGGGCGAGTGGCTCGTCATCCGCGAGCGCCACGCGAAGCACGGACGGCTCCACCGCGTCACCACCGCCCATCATCACCCGGCCCTCCCGGACGCGCGCTCCATCACGACACGCCGACGCGCGGCTCTTATACGGCCACCCGCTCCGGCGAGCGCCACGCGAAGCACCGACGGCTCCACGACCTCATTACCGCCCATCATCACCCTGCCCCCTCCACGCGCGGCCCTCCTGCCGCCACCCGCTCCGGCGAGCGCCACGCGAAGCACCGACGGCTCCACGACCTCTTTGCCGCCCATCATCACCCTGCCCCCGGAGGCGGGCTCCATCACGCCCCCCCACGCGCGGCGCTCATGCGGCCACCCGCTCCGCGCCGGGCGCGTCATCGAGCGGAACCCGCAGCTCCACCACCGCGCCGCGAGGCGTCCCCGCGCGCAGCTCCAGCACGGCACGAGGCCCGTACAGCGTCGCCAGCCGGGCGCGCAGGTTCGACAGCCCCACCCCGCCACCTCGCGGAGGGCCGCTCACGGGGGGGCCCATCCCGTCATCGCTCACGCACAGGCGCAGCACGTCGCCCTCCCGCTCAGCGGAGATCTCGATGCGCCCGGGCTCCGCGCGCGGCGCCAGCCCATGACGGATGGCGTTCTCCACCAACGGCTGCAACGCCAGATACGGCACGCGCGCATCCAGCACGTCGGGCCCCAGCCTCCAGGCGACCTCCAGTCGCGGCCCGAAGCGCGTCTGCTCGATGTCCAGATACGGCGCCAGCGCCTGCTGCTCCTCGCGCAGCGTCACCTCCTGCCGCGCATGGGACTCCAGGCTGTGGCGCAGCAAGTCCCCCAGGCGCGCCAGCATCTTCTCGGCGGCGTCCGGGTCCACGTGGACCAGCGAGGACACGGCGTTGAGCGCGTTGAAGAGGAAGTGGGGGCGCAGCTGCGACGCCAGGGCCTGCAGCCGCGCCTGCGCGAGCTGCGCCTGGAGCTGGTCGGCGCGACGCTGACGCACGTGCGCGCGGCGCGCCAGCCCCAGCGCATGCGCGCCCGCCGTCAGCAACACGAAGGGCAGCAGGTTGTTGACGACGCTCTGCGCGAGCACGTCGAGCACCTGCGGCGTGCGCTCGTACCAGCCGATGAGCTCCTGCGTGAGCACGACGAAAGTCGCCCGCCCCAGCACGACGACGAGCAGCGCCCCTCCGTGGAAGCCCAGCGCCCGCCGCAGGGGCCCCCGCGACAGGGGCACCCGCTCGGACAGGCGCAGACACATCACCGTGATCGGCACCCACAGCAGGGAGCTGGCCAGCGACATCCGCCACAGCGCCCCCTCCACGACCTTCAGCTCGCCGATGCGCTGCAGCAGCTGCGTCTGGCTCACGGAGATGAGCGCATCCGCGAGCCACCACCCCAACGCCCCGAGCCACACGGCCCAGGACGGCAGGGGCTCCACCTCATCCACTCGGGGACGAACCGGCTCCGCGTCGCGCATGCGCACGGAGGCTAGCCATCTCCCGGGACCGCTTCCACGTGCCCTGGGATGAACCGCGCCACCTCAGGGATGAACGGCGTGCCCCCCGTCAGGCGGGCACTCCAGCGTCGCGGTGACGTTGCCACCCTGCTGGACCCCGACCCGCGTCAGGGCCCTTGGGGCCTCACTCCGCCTTCTTCGGCGCGGGAGCGGGGCTCACCACGCGGTGCACGGGATAGTAACCGCCCACCTCCAACAAGGTGTCCAGGAACTGCCACCGGCAGAAGCCATCATCGGAGTGCGGCTCCAGCAGGTAGACGGCCAGCGTGCCCGCGCGCTGCGCGGTGGGGACGCGGAGCGTGCCCTGGGCGAACTCGCGCTCGCCGCGCTCGGGCGACACCGTCAGCACCGTCTCGAAGCGCACCGGCTTGGGCTTCTGGCTCAGCGGCACCTCCGCCTGCCCCGGCGGCGGCACATTGGCGGCCACGTCCGGGCTGAAGGTCTCCTCGCGCCGGGCGATGCGGTAGCTGTCCACCAGGAAGCGCTGCGCCTTGGGGAGCACCTCGAAGCGGATGCCCTGCGACCCCAGCCGGGGCGCCAGCTCCGCGGGCACCAGGTACGCCTCCGGCGTGCTCACCGACTGCGTCGGGATGAAGGTGCGGAAGTGCGGCACGCGGTAGACCTTGCGCTTCTTGCCCGGGAAGCGCCGCTCCGCGACGCTCTTCTCGTCGAACGCCTGGATGCGCGCCAGGTCTCCGGGCTTCACGTAGGCCGGGTAGTCGAACGTCAGCTTCCCCTCCCCGTCCCGCGTGGCCACGCCGTAGTTGATGCCCACCAGCGTCTGCGGATCCGGCGTGGTGCCCCGGGCGATGATGGCCTCTTCCTGCGCCTGGGTGAGCGCGCGGTACGTCTTCGCGCTCCGGGCCGCCTCGCGAATCAGCTCCAGCAGCCACGCGTACATCACCGCGCAGCGGCGCGGGAAGTCGATGTAGCTGTACGTCTCCAGCAGCACGTCCAGCCGGCCGAGCAGTCCCCGGTAGTGGCTGCCGAAGCGCGGCAGCGCCGGGTACGTATGCCAGCCCGAGCTGGGCACGCCCTCCTCGCGGTAGTTGCCGTACCAGAAGCTGTCGAAGCCGTGGCGCTTCTGCACCGCCTGGGCGACGCGGTCCAGCATCTGCCGGTTGTAGTCGCGCAGCTCCTGGAACAGCGGCTCGTTGGAGTGCGACGTGTCGTAGGTCAGGTCGAAGTCGTGGATGCTGCCGTCGGTGGTGTGGCAGTCGATGAACAGCTCCGGCCACCACGTCTGGTGCAGCTTCGCCATGGCGCGCGTCTCCGGCGCCTCCTGCTTGGTGCTGTCGCGGTTGAGGTTCCAGCCCTCGCCGGTGTAGCGCGTGCCCACGCCGCCCGCCGGGTTGACCTGCCCCTCCAGGTCCTGGAGGTTCAGCTTGCGGTTGTTGGGGCTGATGCGGTCATTGCCGTCCGGGTTGAAGTTCGGCACCAGCACGAGCACCAGCTTGTCGAGCAGCTTCTGGCCCAGCTTGCTGAGCGTCAAATCCCGCGCGAGCGCGAGCACCGACTCCTTGCCCTCCACCTCGCCGGCGTGGATGTTGGCCTCCACCATCACCACGACCTTCTTCTGCTTGCGCGCCAGCTCCGGCGTGAAGCAGTTGCGGTCGCTCACCACCAGCGACACCAGGGGCTGGCCCTCGCCGCTGGTGCCGAAGTCCACCCGTCGGGCGAGCTTCGTGCGGCGGCAGAGCTCGTCGATGAAGGCGAGCACGTCGGAATGACGCGAGGTTTCAGCGTGATTCGAGGCTTCGGCGCGGGTGAGCAGCTCGGACATGGGCGCGCATCCGAGCGCCACGCATGGGCGGCGTCAAGCACTTCATCTTCGCGCCTGTCCACGCGAGGATGCGAGCGCCATGCGAATCTGGGTCGACGCCGATGCCTGCCCCACGCCCGTCCGCGACATCCTCCTGCGCGCCTCACAGCGCCTGAAGGTGCCGCTCGTCTTCGTGGCCAACAAGTCCCTGTCCCTGCCCCGCTCGGAGCTCGTCTCCACCGTGCAGGTGGGCGCGGGGCTGGACGTGGCGGACCAGCACATCGCCACCTCCGCCCAGAAGGGGGACCTGGCCGTCACCCAGGACATCCCCCTGGCGGCGCTGCTGGTGCCGCGCGGCGTGGTGACCCTGGACCCGCGCGGCGAGCTGTTCTCCGAGGAGAACATCGCCGAGCGGCTGTCCGTGCGGAACTTCATGCAGGAGCTGCGCGAGAGCGGCGTCGTGACGGGCGGCCCCAGCGGCTTCAACGCCCAGGACCGCCAGCGCTTCGCCGCCACGCTGGACCGCGAGCTGGCCCGGCTCCTGCCCAAGCGAGGCTGAGCCCCGCCCGTCAGGTGCCGTCGATGAGCCGGAGGGCCAGGTCGGGGCTGAACGTGCCCGCGGGCGTGTTCGGCGCGATGCCGCAGTTGCCGTCGGAGTCCCCTGGCACCTTCACCCACAGGAGCAGCTCCGCGCCACCGCCCACCTGGGACGTCACGCCCAGCCGGCGGCCGCCGGGGTTGCACCACTCGCCGTTGTGCCCGTTGCCATTGCGGCTGGTGTCCACGACGAAGGGCTTCGTGTAGCCGTAGCGCGAGGTGAGCGCGGTGTTGACGTGGGTGCCGTACGTCGTCGACTGCGCCGTCGTGTAGAAGTTCGACACGTTGAGCGCGAAGCCGCGGATGTTGCGCACACCCGCGGACTCCAGCCGCTGCGCCATGGTGTCCGCGCCAATCCAGTTCGCGTTGCCGCCGTCCAGGTAGGCCCAGGTGTTGGGCGCCCTGTCGCGCAGCTGCTCCGTCGCGTAGCGCAGCAGGCCCAGGCGCGTCTGGCGCTCGGGGTCGTTGGGCAGACAATCCAGCTGCGCGACGGCATCCGGCTCGATGATGACGATGGCGGGGCGGCTGCCCAGGCCGGTGACGAAGGCGGAGATCCACGCGCGATAGGCCTCCGGGCTGCCCGCGCCGCCGCCGGAGTGGCTGCCGCAGTCACGCCCGGGGATGTTGTACGCCACGAGCACCGGCAGCTTGTCGGCCGTGTCCGCCGCGCCCACGAAGCCGGACACCGCGGCCGTGATGTCGCCGCTCCAGTTGCCGAACCAGCGCGCCCCCGGCTTGCTCGCGATGGACGTCTGGATGCGCGAGGCGCGCGAGTCCCCGCCGTTGTCGCGCACCCAGACGGCCGGGTTGGAGTGGGGGTCCACGTAGAAGCCGCTCGTCATCGCCACCGGCCCGCCGCCGCCCGGATTGCCTCCGCCCGACGTGGTGAGCGAGACGTTGTCCAGGAACAGCGAGAAGGCGCCCCGCCCGCCCACCTGGAACGTCACCTGCCC
Organism: Myxococcus sp. XM-1-1-1; assembly: GCF_020037095.1. Classification (NCBI taxonomy): domain Bacteria; kingdom Pseudomonadati; phylum Myxococcota; class Myxococcia; order Myxococcales; family Myxococcaceae; genus Myxococcus; species Myxococcus sp. XM-1-1-1. The sequence continues at coordinate 16,829 of NZ_JAIQDH010000045.1, read as the reverse complement.
CGCCGCCGTCGCGAGATTCGAAGTGAAGGGGAACGTGAACGTGCGCGCCGTGCCATCCAGCGTGATGTTCTGGTCCAGCGGCGCGGTGTACGGCGCCGCGCCCAGCTGCACCGTGGCCCGCACCGTCACGTTCGCCGTCGCGGAGGCGGTGAAGGTCAGCGTGTACGCCTGCCCGTTCGCGAGCGCGATGTTGTCCTGCCCCATGGGCGCGTCCCACGGATTCGCCGTGCCACCCGTGACGTTGACGCGCAGCCGGCCGTTCTCCACCACCGACTGAGTGTTCGGTCCGCTCCACCAGGGCGCGGTCTGCCCGTTGCTGAAATCTCCGTTGACCACCAGCTCCACCAACTCCGCGGCCCGCACGCCTGTCGACTCCGGCGTTGGCGCGGGCGTCTCCGACGAGGACGGACCACATGCCGCCACCAGCGACGCCGCGAGGACGAACGGCACCCAACCCACCTGCGGACGCAGTTGCATGAAACAATTCCTCCTGCCCGGAACCGGATGCCAGGAATTGACGTCCAGCGAATCACGGGCCTGTGGCAGCCTGGAGAGTCCACGCTGCCGCGCCGAGGGAATATGGGCGGGTCTTTCTGGTTTTGCCAGCGTTAATACACACAAGCCCACCAGGAACGATGGGCTTGGCAAATTCCAGGATGTCTTTGAATCGTGCTCAGCGCAGGGCGGTGACATGCACGGCGGGCGTGCGAGCGGCCGTGGCGCGCTCCACGACGCGGCCCAGGCGCAGCAGCAGGTGCTCCTCGTAGGGGCGCCCCATGAGCTGCAGGCCCACGGGCAGCCCCGCGCTGTCGTGGCCGGCCGGGACGGACAGGGCGGGGAAGCCCGTCAGGTTCCCCTCGCGCACGAAGCGCATCAGCGCGTCGACGACGGGCAGGTTCGACTCGCCGTCGGGCAGCGTGCCCTCGGGGATGAGGGGCGCGGTGGTGGCCGTCGACGGGGTGACGAGGACATCCACGCCCGCCATGACGGCGAGCAGCTCGCGCGTCAGCCGGTGGCGATGCCGCAGGGCGTGCACCAGGTCCGTGGCCCGGAAGTGCCTGCCGATGGCCAGGTTGGTGCGCGAGTCGAGCCCGAAGTCCGAGGCGTGCTCGCGCGAGTGCGGCAGCATCGACTCAGCCATCTCGCTGAGGATGATGCAGCTGTGCGTCCAGAGCACGGTGTTCAAATCCGGCGCGGGCACCTCCACCACGGTGGCGCCCGCGGCCGTCAGCGCGCGCACCGCCTCCTTGCAGCGCGCCACCACGTCCGGGGACGCGTCCTCGAAGTAGGGCCAGCAGATGCCCAGCCTCACGCCCGTCAGGTCCGCGCGCTCGTAACCGGACAGGTGATGCGGGGGCTGGCCCTGGGAGACCAGGTCCTTGCCGTCAGGTCCGGCGAGCAGCGCATACGCCGCCGCGACGTCGTCCACCGTGAGGCCCAGGGGCCCCACGTGCCCCACGTTCCAGCACAGGGGCGGCACGCCCGTCTCGGGGATGCGGCCCCACGTCGCCTTGAGGCCGACGATGCCGCACAGGGCCGCCGGGATGCGGATGGAGCCACCGCCGTCCGCGCCGATGCTCAGCGGACACAGGCCCGCGGCGACGACGGCGGCCGAGCCGCTGGAGCTGCCTCCGGTGATGTGGCCCCGGTTCCACGGGTTGCGCGCGACGCCGTGGTGCGGATTCAACCCGATGGGGTTGATGCCAATCTCGTTCATGTTGGCCTTGCCCAGGATGAGCGCGCCCGCGGCCTTGAGGCGCGCGGCCACCGTCGAGTCCACCGAGGCCACCTGGTGGCGGAAGCGCGTGCCCAGCGTGGTGGGGAAGCCCGCCAGGTCCACCTCGTCCTTGAGCACCACCGGCACGCCGTCCAGCACGCTCAGCGCGCGGCCCTCGCGATGGCGCCCGGCGGAGGCCTCGGCGGCGCGGAGCACCTCGTCGGGCTTGCGCGCGATGAACCACCCCATGCGCGCCTCGCCGCGCTCCAGCCGGTCGATGGCCTCGTTCAGGCGACGGGCCACGGAGACCGGGTCCGCGCCGCCCTCGCGGTAGGCTCGGACATACGCGCCCACCGTCTCGCGCTCCGGCGTCACGGGCTGCGCCAGGATGGCGCGCGAGGCCTGCTCCGTGGGGGACTGGGGCTCGGTGGCGGGCGCGCCCGGAGGCAGCGGGTACTGGAGCGGGGGCGCATCACCGGCGGACAGCTCCCGCCACCGGTCGATGCCGCTGTCGCGCACCAGCTTCTCCAGCACGGGTGAGCCGACGGCGCTCTCCAGGGTGTTGACGAACGCCTTGAGCGCCAGCCCCGACACGCGTGGCGCCTTCACCGGGTTGCGTTGGTAGGACATGCCCTGGAGCCTACCCCCGGGCGGGGCTATTCCAAGCCCCGCTCCCGGGCGAGGGCGCGCAGCCGCTCCACGAGCGCGTCCCGGTCCTCGTAGCGCAGGCCCTCGGTGGGGATGGCGGGCAACAGCTCCACGCGCACCCGCCCCGGCCTGACGCGCCACTCCCCGAAGGGCAGCACGTCCCGCGCGCCGTGGAACACCATGGGGACCAGGGCGGCGCCGGAGCGGATGGCGAGCACCGCCGCGCCCTTGCGGTAGGGATTGAGCCGGCCGTCCTCGCTGCGTCGGCCCTCGATGGACATGTAATAGCTGGCGCCCTCGCGCAGGGCCTGGGCGGCGCGGTCCACGGCGCGGCGCGCCTGCGCGCTCCACTGGCGCACCACCACCGTGGAGCCCTGGGCCCAGGGCACCCAGCCCGCGAAGGGCAGCGCCGCATACTCGATGTTCATGAAGATGCGCACGGGCCGGGGCAGCGCCGGGGGCGTCACGAACGTCTCGCTCAAGCTCGTCTGGTTCAGTTGCAGGAACAGATACGAGGATGCGTCGTAGCGGCCCTCGTTGTGGTCCACCACCTCCACGTCCACGCCGAAGACGCGCCGGGCCCACAGACACCACGTCCGCATCAGCGCGTCCGAGGCCCCGGGGCTGACGGGCCCCAGCAGGAGCGCGGGCGTGAGCAGGGGCGGCATCGCCGCGCACGCCACACCCCAGCGCAGCAGGCTCGACAGCAGGCCCGGGCGGGTAGGAAGCGAGGGAGGGACGTCCATGCGCTGGCCTATACCAGGGTGTATGCATGAGGACAGGGTGGAAGTGGACCTCTCGCGCCAGTCCGTGAGGACATGGCAGGCTGGGAGGCGCGAAAGGCAGGCAGGGGGGCATCATGGGAAGTCCACGCGCCAACGCGCTCGAGGAATACAAGACGCTGCTGGAGCGACAGCGCACGGCGCCGCTCGGCCCCGACGAAGCGCAGCGTCTGGAGTTGCTCCGGGACGTGCTGCTGGAATTGGGAGCGCTGCCCCCCGAGGGCAGCCCCCTGCCCGCGCGTCCGGCTCGCGCGGACGCGGTGTTGGAGCTGACGTTCGCCACGCAGGATGACGTGGTGCGCGCGTACAGCAGGAACATCGGCACGGGAGGGCTCGCCATCCGCACCCCGCGCGCGCTGCCGGTGGGGAGCACGCTGGAGCTGCGCATCACCCTCCCCGACTCGGCCCAGGCGCTGCGGGCCTTCGGTCAGGTGGCGTGGTCGCGCGAGGACGGCATGGGCGTGGCCTTCACGCAGCTGGCACCCGACGGTGAGCAGCGATTGAAGGCGTTCGTGGCCCAGGACGCCTCGCTGCTCCAGCGCGTGCGGGGCGTGCTGAAGACGGATGTGATGGAGCTCTTGAAGAAGGACGTGAGGGAGCTGGGCAAGGGGCCCGCGCCCCAGGCCGCCAACGCGGTGGAGCTGGACACGCGGGAGCCGGTGCTGGTGCGCCTGTCGGACGCGCGCTTGATGGCGCTCATCACCGAGCTGTTCGAGCAGAAGGGTTTGCGCGTCGTGACGGACAGCGACAAGCCCGCGCGCATCATCATCGTGGACACGGGCTCCGCGCTGGATGTGCTCAGCACGGCGGCGCGCCCCGGCTCGCGCATCGTCATGGTGAACGTGAGCGGACCGGACTCGCTGATGGGCCGCCTGTCCAACCTCAGCCCCGCCGCCTTCGTCAAGCACCCGGCCAGCGCGGCCGCCGTGCTCGTCGCCGTGGAGAGGCTCCTGTCGGCGACGAAGTCCTCCTGAGCCGGGAGGGGAACCGCTACGCTCGGCCCGATGAGACCTGGGACGTGGCGGCTCCTCGTGGGATTCCTGATGGGCTGCGCCACCACGCCGCCTGTCGCCCCTCCTGCTCCTCCTCCGCGCGTCGAGCCACCTCCCGCGCTGCTCACCGCCTACCGCGTGCTTCCCGAAGGAGGGCTCGAGCGCTGGCGCCCCCTGACGACGGACGCGACCGGCTTCCAGCCCCCCACCGGGGGCACGTGGTGCGCGGAGCCGCTCGGCGCGCTCGTGACGGAGGAGGAGGCACGTCAGCGGGCCACCGCTTTGAAGGCGCATCAGGTGCCCGAGCTCTGCTTCGACTCGGCGCCCCTGCCCGCCCCGTCGCTCCTCGCGCGGCTGCTGCGCGACTCGGGCGCGGTGGGCCTGCGCGCCTCGGGCACCCCGCTGGGCGACGCGCACCTGGAGGCCCTGCGGGAGTTCACATCCCTGGAGGCCCTGCACCTGGACGGCACCCGGGTGACCGACGGGGGGCTCGCGCACGTGAGGGAGATGCGGAGGCTGGCCGTCGTGCGTCTGGATGAGACGGCCATCTCCGACGCGGGCCTCGGCTTCCTCTCCGGGCTGACGACGCTGCGGCGCCTCACCCTCGCGGGCACCGCCATCAGCCCGCGTGCGCTGTCGGCCCTCGCCGCCCAGTCGGAGCTCGAGTGGCTGGACCTCTCCGACACCGCGGTGGACGACACCGTCCTCGCCTGGGTGCCCGGAGCGCGCCTGCACACGCTGGTGCTGAGCGGGACGCACGTGACGGACGCGGGCCTCGCGCGGCTGCGGGAGCTGCCGGGCCTCACGTGGCTGGGCCTCGCGCGCACCGGGCTCACCGACACGGGCCTCGCGCACCTCGGCACGCTGCGGAACCTGGAGGCGCTGCACCTGGGCCACACCCGCATCACCGACCTGGGCCTTGGCCACCTCTCCGGCCTGAAGGCGCTGCGCGCCCTGGTCCTCACGAAGACCCACCTGCGGGGCCCGGGGCTCCGGCACCTCGCGGCACTGAGCGCGCTGGAGCTGCTCCACCTCGACGACACCCGCGTGGACGACGCGGCCCTGCGACAGGTGCGAGGACTCGTGGCCCTGCGGGAGCTGGAGCTGTCGAGGACCGCCGTCGCGGCGGGGGGACTCGACGTGCTCGCGGGCTTCATCGCGCTGGAGCGGCTGGGCCTGTCCGGCCTGGCCGTGACGGATGACTCGCTCGCCGCGCTTCGAGGGCTGGAGCGATTGGTTCGGCTCGACCTGAGCGCCACGCCCATGGGCCCCCAGGCCCTGGGGCATCTGCACGCGGCCCTGCGCGAGCTGGACGTGAGCCGGACCGCCTTCAACGACGAGTGGCTGCCCGCGCTGCGCGCCCTGCCCCACCTCCAGTCCCTGCGCGCCGAGCGCACCCTGCTCACCGACCTGGGGCTGGGGCAGCTGGCCGAGCTGGCCGGCCTGGAGTCGATTCACGTCGCGGGCACGCCCATCAGCGGCTCCGGACTGGTGGCCCTCCAGCGACTGCCGCGCCTGACACGACTGGACCTGGGCGCCACGTGGCTCAACGACGAGAGCCTCCAGGCCCTGAGGGGCTTCCCCCAGCTCACCTGGCTCAGCCTCGCCCGGGCGCGCATCGGCGATGCGTCCCTGGGACATCTGCCCAGGACGCTGCACACGCTCCACCTGCCCCGCACCGGTGTCACCGACGCGGGCCTGGCCGCGCTGCGCGCCCTGCCCCAGTTGCGCGTGCTGGATGTACGAGGAACCTCGGTGTCGGACGAGGCCCTCGGGGCGCTGGTCCGGGAGCGAGGGCTGCGGCTCGTCACCGCGCCCTGAAGGGCCCACGCCGCCGCGTCGAGGCCCCCCTGACGCGTCAACGTTCGCGGCTGACGTGTCCAGGCTGGGGAGGACCTCCCCGCGTCGATTGTGACCTCGGCATGAGGAAGCCGGGCATTCGCGGACTTACGTGAGGCCGCCTGGATGGCCCGTGCCCTGCACACGCGGCCGGACCGGAGCAGGCCCGCCACGTCCGTGGACTCTCGGCCGCTTCAGGAGCGTCATGGACGCGGTCATCGAACAGTTGAAGACGTTGGCTCTCGCGGAGGCCTTCCCGTTCCTGCTCAAGGCAATGGGCGCCCTCGTGTTGTGGTTCGTGGGACGTGCAATCATCAGCACCTTCCGGCGCGTGTTGAACCTGACGCTGCAGAAGCGGCAGTTCGACGCCACGCTCATCCGGTACATCGAGTCGCTGTTCGCGGGCTCCCTCACCATCCTGTTGCTGCTGGGCATCCTGGGGATGATGGGGTTCGAGACCACCTCGTTCGCCGCGCTGCTGGCCGCCGCGGGCATCGCCATCGGCACGGCGTGGTCCGGGCTGCTCTCCAACTTCGCCGCGGGCATCTTCCTGCTGGTGCTGCGGCCCTTCCGCGTGGGCGACGAAATCTCCGCCGCCGGCGTCACGGGCCTGGTGCAGGAGATCGGCCTGTTCGCCACCACCATCGACACGGGCGACAACCTGCGCATCTCCGTCGGCAACAACCGCCTCTTCAGCGACAACATCATCAACTTCAGCCACCACCCCCACCGCCGCATCGTGGTGAAGGTGCCGCTGACGCACGGCGGGGACATCCATGGGCTGATGAAGGCCTTCCGCGAGCGCGTCGTGGTGGTGCCCGGCGTCCAGGCGGCGCCCGTGCCCAGCGTCGACGTGGCGGAGTTCACCGCGCAGGGGCCCGTCATCGCCATCGGCGTGAATTGCAAGCCCACCCAGGCGGGCGCCGTGCAGGGCGCCGTCTCGCTCGCCGTGGAGGAGACGCTCATCGCCACCGGCTACGTCGTCCTCGCGCCGTCGGCCCTGCCGCCGCCACAGCTGGCCCGGGCCGGCTGAAGCAAGGCGCCTTCCCGGGGCGCCCCTTGGAGCCGAGAGGGGCGCTCCCAGGTCCGGCGGAGGCGCTCAGCGCGCGTTCACCGCGGCGTTGCACGCGGCGTTGGCCGCGTCGGCCCAGCGCTTCCCGATGGCCGCGTACCCCGGCGCCTGGACGAACGGCGGCAGCATGTCCTCCGACGTGCGCTCGTTGTGCATGTTGAGCGGCCAGATGTCCTGGGCGGCGCAGGCCAGCCGGACGGCCCTCCAGGACAGCCCCGCCGCCTCCATCACCCGCAGGTAGTCGTCCCGCTCCAGACTCCTGGCCGCGTTCTCGAAGATTTGTGGCCGCATGGCGCGCGTCGCCGGCTGCACGGGCCACCAGTCCTTGCTGCGCCGGCGGTACTCCTTCACGTCCGCCTCCCGCAGGGCCGCCAGTCGCGTCTGGAAGCTCGCCTCCGTGTCCGTCAGCAGCTCCAGCGCCTTCTGCCCCATGGCCGCGTAGAACACGTCGCTCGAGTGGTCCTTGCGAGCCTGAGGCCCCACGAACGCGACGTACTCCCGCGTCGCCGCGAGCAGCTCCCGCTCCGCGTCCTCCACCGAGGGCACCGCCGCCGAGCGCGTCTCCGGCACCTCGCGAAAGCCGTCCTCCTGCGACACGGCGGACTGGGCCTGGGGGCCCGGCCACGGGAAGAAGTAGCGGTACCAGACCACCCGGTCCGGGAACACCAGCGCCAGCTCCGGCAACCGGGGCGGGGAGTCGGGCGGATCGTACAGCACCCAGATCGAAGGGTCGGAGACGCGGAGCGAGCGGATGGCCAGGAGCCCCCGCGCCTTCATCCGCTCGAACCACCGGTCGAACGACGGCTCGAAGCCCCCGTCCACCTCGAAGCCCAGGAAGGTCTCCGGGCTCCGCGCGAAGGAGCCCGCCCACGGGTCCTCGAGCATCAGCGCGCGCACCGGGCGGCCCTCCAGCCGCGCGTTGCCGACGATGGCCGCCTGCCAGGCATACACATGAACCGGGTTGATCATCCCGGGGACTCTAGCGCGCCCTCCCCACGACAGGGATTCGCGCGAGCCTCACCCGGCCCCGCAATGACAGCCGCCAGAGGGCGAGGAACTCCGCCCCCTGGCGACTCGCGTCTTGGACAGGCACTCTACGTGCCCAAACAAGGACTACAGCGCGTAGGCGGCGTCCAGCACGGGCTGCGTGGGCAGCGGGAGAGAGCCACCACAGCCACGGGGACCACCACGAACCTTGGTCTTGATCTGCATGACGAGCTCCTATCGAGAACAGCCTGGGTTGGACTCAGTCTGGAAGACTGACGACTACGGGATCTGCGTGAGGACGCCGCCCGTGGTGCGCACGGGAATCGCAACACCACCGCCACAGCCACGGGGACCGCCACGAACCTTGGTCTTGATCTGCATGATGGACTCCTCGGAATCAGGTGTGAGTGAAGTCAGCTCGGGATGCTGACGGAGGACTACGGGATGGCCGCGAGCGCGTCGGAACGCACCGCGATGATCACGCCACCACCGCAACCACGGGGACCGCCACGAACCTTGGTCTTGATCTGCATGATGAGCTCCTTGGTGAGGATGACTCCATCGCTGGAGTCGGGTGAGGATGATCCAGCGCCGACTACGGCAGCTGGGTGCGGACCGTGCCGGTCAGCACGGGCAGGGAACCGCCGCAACCACGGGGACCGCCACGAACCTTGGTCTTGATCTGCATGATGAGCTCCTGGTGAGGATGACTCCATCGCTGGAGTCGGATGGATGAAGCGGTGATGCCAGTCGACTACGGCAGCTGCGTGCGGACCTGGTTGGTCAGCACCACGCCACCACCGCAACCACGGGGACCGCCACGAACCTTGGTCTTGATCTGCATGGTACGCTCCTGGATGTACTGCGTTGACACCAGACACCCAACCCCGGGGATTGGATGGCTGGAAGGCGTTGATGAAAAGCTCTTGAGTCTACGGACGACGACACCTTCTGGTTCTTCCGGTGCCAGCCAATCTATACACACCCCTCTGACACGCGAGCTCCAAGGTCACCCGCGGTCCCGCCGCCCCTCGGCCGGCGCTGCTCCCGGCCCCTCCACAACCCACGCTACCCGCCCCTATTCCCCGTCCATCCAGCCATTACGCGGCTCCCGAGTCGCCATTGCGTGCGATTCACCGTTCCCGGTCCGCATCGGAAGTAGAATCATTAAAGGCGGGTGTAATCGGCCAGTCAAGTGACCACGCAAAGAATGCGGCGAAAGTCTTTGTAACCTCTCACGCCACAGCCAATCTCAGACTTCGCGAATCGGAAGAAAATACAGGCGACCTCGCGAAGGCATAAAAAAATCGCCAGCGAGCGATGTTCCGCTCACTGGCGATTTCGAGCTTCGTCCGAGCGAATCACCGCCCGGGGACGAAACTACGGGAGCTGCTGGAGCACGTCGTCGTACCAGATGCTGATGCCGCCGGGGCCGCAACCACGGGGACCGCCACGAACCTTGGTCTTGATCTTCATGTGTCTGCTCCTGGTGATTGAGTCACTACGGTGAAACAACGACGTCTGGACGACTACGCCAGAACGGTGTCGTACCAGATGCTGATGCCGCCCGGGCCACAGCCGCGGGGACCGCCACGAACCTTGGTCTTGATCTTCATGATGTCGCTCCTGGGTTGAACCACGTTCGCTCCAGGCGACACGGTTGCCCATGCACACCCGGAGTAGAATCATTAAAAATCGATGAAAATTGGGAGTCAAGCCTTGAACTGAAAAACCCGCCAATCCAAATAGATCCGGGGACTTGGATAGATGGCGCAGTTTATCGAAACCTGAGAGACCCCTGGGTCATGAATCCACCTGGGGCCCGAAGCCAGTGCGCCCGAACCGGTTACAAGGGGCCGGCTCCGGACGCGGCGGAGGGGCGCCGCCTCGGTGATACGTGGAGACCGCATCACGCCCCGCGTCGCAATATCCTGAAAACATGTTTTAGCCATTTTATGAGCCCTATCTTCGAGATAGGACTGACCTGGACAACCCTTGACATGTCGGCCGGCTGTGTTCCGGGCGCCGCGCGGCTCCGGGCCTGGATGGATTGTCCATTCACGAAGGCGCGGAGAAGACAATCGCGGACGGGGCGCGTGCGGCATGGGGAGGTGACGCCCCTGGCTTTGCCGCGCGTCAGTCCGCCGGGCGAGGATGGGCGCCGACCTCCGGGAGCGTCCCGGGTGGAAGGTCTGGCGGGGAGTCCGTCTGTTCCACGGTGATGAGGTAGGCTTCGCTCATGAGAGTTGGTGAAGGAATGTTCCCGCGCACCGTGCGCGCGCTGCTGCGGGGGCGAGGGCGCTCGGCGCTCTGGTTGTTGCCGGTGGGGCTGTTCGCCGTCTGGGGCGTGTGGTTCCTGCGAGCGAGCATCACCGTCTACGAGCCCAGCGTGCAGGCGCGGCTGGAGGTCCACCGCGAGGTGTACGCCGTGGATGCGCCGGTGGACGGGCGGCTGGTGAAGACGCGGGTGGAGCTGCACCGGCAGGTGCGCGCGGGCGAGGTGCTCTTCGAGCTCGCCCACGAGCAGGAGGCGCGGCAGCTGGCGGAGGCGGAGGCCCAGCTTCGGGGCCTGGGGCCGCAGCTGACGGCGGCGCGCGCGGAGCTCGAGGTGGAGCAGGGCGCGCTCGTGGCCCAGCAGGAGCGCGGCGCTGCGGGCGTGGAGGAGGCCAAGGCCCGGCTGGTGGAGGCCGAGGCGCTGGCGCGCCGGGCGCTCGAGGAGAAGGCGAGCGCGGAGCAGTTGCACTCGCGCCAGTTGATCAGCGAGTCCGAGTGGAGCCGCGTGCGCACCGAGCTGGAGCGCGCCCAGGCCTCCGAGCAGGCCTCCCGCGCGGCGCTCACGCGCGTGAAGATGGATGGGACGATGCTGGCCACCGAGCGGCGCATCCGGGCCGCGGCGCTCAAGCGGGACATCGCGGAGCTGGAGGCCGCCGAGAGCGTGGCGCAGGCCTCCGTGGAGCGCCTGCGTGAAGAGCTGGAGCGGCGCGTGGTGAAGGCGCCCGCCGACGGCATCCTCGGCGAGACGAGCCCGGTGCGCGTGGGCACGCAGGTGAGGGCCGGGGACCGCATGGCCACCGTCGTCGCGGGGGGCGACGTGCGCATCGTCGCGCAGCTGTCCCCCGCCACGGCGCTGGGCCGGGTGCGCGCGGGCCAGCCGGCGCGCATGAAGCTGGAGGGCTTCGCCTGGACGGAGTTCGGCATGGTGCGCGCCACGGTGGTGGCGGTGGCGAGCGAGGCGCGCGACGGGCTGGTGCGCGTGGAGCTGTCCGTGGACGAGATGCCGGTGGGCATCCCCCTGGAGCACGGCCTGCCGGGCACCGTGGACATCGCGGTGGAGGACTCCACGCCGCTCAAGCTGGTGCTGCGCGCGCTGGGGCGGGGGCTGGAGGCGCCGGCGCGCTCGCGCCCGTTGCCGCCGCGCTCGTCGGGGGATTTGGAGATGTCGCGGGGCGGGAGCTGAGCCATGGCGGGCACACGAAGGCTGCTCATCCCCGAAGTCATCCAGACCTCCGCCATGGACTGCGGTCCGGCGGCCCTCAAGGCGCTCTTCGACGGCTTCGGCGTGTCCGTCAGCTACGGCCGGCTGCGCGAGGCCTGCCAGACGGACATCGACGGGACGTCCGTGGACGTGCTGGAGGAGCTGGCCGGCAAGCTGGGCCTGGAGGCCACCCAGGTCGTCCTGCCTCGCGACCAGGTGCTGATGCCGGAGACGAAGACGCTGCCGGCCATCATGGTGGTGCGTCTGGCGGACAGCAACCTGCACTTCATCGTCGTCTGGCGCCGCATCGGTGACCGGGTGCAGATCATGGACCCCGCGCTGGGACGGCGCTGGGTGTCGGTGGCGGAGCTGATGGACCGGCTCTACGTCCACGCCCTGCCCGTCCCGGCCGAGGCCTTCCGCGACTGGGCCGGCACGGACGAGTTCCTCGCCGGGATGCGCCTGAGGCTGCAGGCGCTCGTGGACAAGGCGCTCGCGGCGAGGCTGCTCGACGAGGCCCTGGCCGACGCGAGCTGGAAGGGCGTGGCGTGCCTGGACGCGACGACACGCATGGTCCAGACGCTGGTGGACGGCGGCGGCGTGGAGCACGGCGAGGGGTCCGCGCGCTTCCTGGAGCAGCTGTTGAAGGAAGTGCACGTGGCCCTGGAGGAGGGCCGCGCCGAGCAGGTCATCCCCGCCACCTACTGGACGGCGGTGGGCGCTCCGGATGGCGAGGAGGTGACGTTGCGCGGCGTGGTCTGCATCCTCGCCCGGGGCCTGCGCCAGACGCGGGAGGAGGACGAGGAGCCCCTGTCCGCGGACCTCAAGGCGGCGCTCCTGGAGCCCCCCACCCGTCCGCTGCGCGAGCTCATCGGGCTGATGCGCCGCGACGGCCTGTTGGCCCCCTCCATCCTCGCGGCCATCGCCCTGACGGCCGCGGTGGGAGGCTTCCTGGAGGCGCTGCTGCTGCGCGGCATCATCGACGCGGGCCGCTACCTCACCACCCAGGAGCAGCGGCTGGCGGGCATCGTGACGCTGCTGGTGCTGATGGGCGTGCTGTTCACGCTGGAGCTGCCCCTGGCCATGGGGACGCTGAAGCTGGGCCGCCGCCTGGAGGTCCGGCTGCGGCTGGCGTTCCTCGACAAGATTCCCCGGCTGGGGGACCGCTACTTCAAGAGCCGGCTCGTCTCCGACATGGCGCAGCGCTGCCACGGCATCCACCAGGTGCGCAGCGTGCCCACGCTCGGCGTCGGCGTGCTGCGCGCCACCTCGGAGATGCTGGTGACGCTGGGAGGGCTGGTGTGGCTTGCCCCCGGCAGCGCGCCGCTCATCGTGCTGGGCGGGGCCATGGCGCTGGCGGTGCCGCTGCTCGCCCAGCGCTCGCTGCTGGAGGCGGACCGGCGCATGCGCGACTTCGACGGCGTGCTGTCGCGCTTCTACCTGGACGCCATGCGGGGCGCCGTGGCGCTGCGCGCGCACCGCGCGGAGCTGACCCTGCGGCGCGCGCACGAGGAGCCCCTGCACGAGTACGTTGGCGCCGCGCGCACGCTGCTGGGCCGGGGCATCCTCACCGACACCCTGTCCATGCTGGCGGCCACCGGAGGCTCGGTGGCCATCGTGCTGCACGCCGTGTCCCAGGGCATCCAGCCCGGGGCGGTGCTGCTGCTGGTGTACTGGGCCCTGGCGCTGGCCACGGTGGGCAAGCAGCTGGCGGACGCGCTGCGGCAGTACCCCGCCGCGTCGTCGCTCACCGGCCGGCTGATGGAGCCGCTCTTGGCCCCCGACGAGGTGGGCGCGGGCCTGGAGGCGGTGGAGGAGCCGTCCCCCGCGGCGCTCGCGAGCCAGCCCCGCGGCGTGGGCTTCACGCTCGAGCAGGTGGAGGTCAAGGCGGCGGGCTTCACGGTGCTGCAGGGCATCGACATGACGGTGCGGCCCGGCGAGCACGTGGCCATCGTCGGCCCGTCGGGCGCGGGCAAGTCGTCGCTCGTGGGCATCCTGCTGGGCTGGCACCGCCCGTCCTCCGGACAGGTGACGGTGGACGGCGAGCCGCTCAAGGGCCAGACGCTGGCGCGCCTGCGCCGGCAGACGGCGTGGGTGGAGCCCGAGGTGACGCTGTGGAACAAGTCGCTGGTGGACAACCTGGCCTACGGGGTGGAGACGGGCGAGGTGCTGCCGCGCGTGGGGCAGGCGCTCAGGTCCGCGGACCTCATCGAGTTCCTGGACAAGCTGCCCCAGGGGCTCCAGACGCGCCTGGGCGAGGGCGGCAGCCTGCTGTCCGGCGGCCAGGGGCAGCGCGTGCGCCTGGGCCGGGCGCTCCTGAGGCCCGGGGTGCGGCTGGCCATCTTCGACGAGCCCTTCCGCGGCCTGGAGCGGGACCGGCGCGCGGCGCTGCTGGAGCGCTCCCGGCAGGAGCTGGAGGGGGCGACGATGCTGTGCATCATGCATGACATCGCGGAGACGCTGACGTTCGACCGGGTGCTGGTCATCAAGGGCGGCCAGCTGGTCGAGGACGCCAACCCGCGCGAGCTCGCGAAGCGGGAGGACTCCGTGTACCGCTCGCTGCTGGACGAGGAGGAGCAGATGCGGCGGGCCCTGGGCGGCCAGGGCGGCTGGAGGCGGATGATGCTGGACCAGGGACAGCTCGCCGAGCAGCCCCCGGAGTCGAAGCGGGGTGCGGCATGACGCGCGCCTCGGAGGCGAGGGGGGCCCGGCCCGCGGAGCCCCTGGCGGGGCTGGTGTGGCCCATGGCGCGCGGCGCGGAGGCGCTGGAGGCGCTGGCGCGCTCGGCGGGCCTGCCGCTGCCCCGGACGCGGGCGAAGGTCGTCGGGCAGGCGCCCACGGACCCGAACCGGCTGGGCGAGTGGCTGGACGCCGCCGCCCAGTCGCAGGGGCTGGAGCTGGACCTGGCGTACACGCGCCATGGCGAGGTGGAGAAGGCGCTCCTGCGCGCCTCCCCTGCCCTCCTGGACGTCGTCACCAGCGAGGGCGTCCAGGTGGCGGCGCTGCTGCGCGTGTCCGCCTCCGGCCGCACCGCGCGCGTCATCGCGCCGGACGAGACGGAGCGCGACGTGCCCCTGGCCTGGCTCACGTCCGGGGTGCAGGCCCTGGTCGAGGGCACCCAGGCCTCCACGGTGGACCGGGTGCTGTCGCGCGCGGCGATGCCGGAGCCTCAGCGGCTGCTCGCCCGGCGCGCGCTGCTGGGCGCGCAGCTGGCCAACACGCACCTGGTGGCGTCGCGCACGCTGCGGCTGCCGCCGGGCGCCCGGCTGGTCCACCACCTCAAGGCCCTGTCCACCGCGCCGCGGCTGGCGCTGGTGCTGGTGCTGGCGGTGCTCATCCAGGTGTGCGTGCTCAGCGCGTGGTGGCTGATTGGCCGGGGCGCGTTCGAGGGGCAGTTGGACCACGGCTGGCTGTGGGCGTGGGCGCTGATGGGGCTGACGGCGGTGCCGCTGCAGGCGGCGCTGGCGTGGACGCAGGGCTCGCTGGCGTTGGATTTGTCCGCGCTGCTCAGGCGCAGGCTTCTCGCCGGCGCGCTGGCCATGCCGGTGGACGAGGCGAAGCGCGGCGGCATCGGCGAGTACGTGGGGAGGACCTTCGAGAGCGCGGGCATGGAGCAGATGGCGCTCGCCGGCAGCTTCACCAGCCTGCTCGCGGTGGTGGACCTGACCCTGGCCGGCAGCGTGACGCTGTCGGGCCCCGCGGGCACGCTGGGGCTCGCGGCGCTGGGCGGCTACTGCGTCCTGCTGGGCGTGCTCGTGGCGCGCCAGTCGCTGCTGTTCCGGGGCTGGACGGAGGCGCGCGTGGTGATGACCCACGCGCTCATCGAGCGGATGCTCGGCCACCGCACGCGGCTGGCGCAGGAGCAGCCCTCGCGCTGGCACGAGGAGGAGGACCAGGAGCTGGCGCGCTACTCGGACGCCTCCGAGCGCTGGGACGCGGGCACCGCGCGGGTGACGACGCTCGCGCGCCGGGGCCTGTTGCCGGTGGCCATCATCGCCATCCTCCCCGGCGTGCTGGCCGGGGCGGACACGGCGAGCATCGCGGTGGGCGTGGGCGCGGCCCTGCTGGGTGCCCGCGCGGTGATGTCGCTGGCGGTGGGCGCGCTGGCGCTCATCGGCTCACGAGTGCTGTTCTCCGCGGTGCGCCCCATGCTCGACGCGGCCCGGCTCTCCGGCGCCGTGGGCGGGGGCAAGGACGGCGAGGACGCCGCGCCCCAGGTGACGCCGCTCGCGGCCACCGAGGCGCCGTCCAAGAGCCAGGCGCTGCTCGAGGTGCGCGACGTGTACTTCAAGCACCCCGCCTCGCCGCGCGCGGTGCTCGAGGGCGCGTCCGTGGTCATCCATCCCGGAGAGCGCGTGCTGCTGGAGGGCGCGTCCGGCTCCGGCAAGTCCACGCTCGCCTCCATCCTCACGGGCCTCAGGCGCCAGGGCTCCGGCGTGGTGCTGCTGCGCGGCCTGGACATGTCCACCTGGACGCAGGACGGCTGGGGCGCGCAGATCGCCGGCGCGCCGCAGTTCCACGAGAACCACATCATCTCCGGCACGCTGGCGATGAACCTGCTGCTGGGCCGCGCCTGGCCCCACACCCAGGACGACGTGAAGCTGGCGCGCGAGCTGTGCGAGGAGCTGGGCCTGGGCGAGCTGCTCCAGCGCATGCCCGCCGGAATCCTGCAGATGGTGGGCGAGCGCGGCTGGCAGCTGTCCCACGGCGAGCAGAGCCGCATCTTCGTCGCGCGCGCCCTGCTCCAGCGCGTCCAGGTCGTGGTGCTCGACGAGGCCTTCGGCGCGCTGGACCCGGTGACGATGCGCAAGGTGATGGCGTGCGTCGAGGCGCGCGCGCCCACGCTCATCGTCATCGCGCACCCCTGAAGGGATTGGGAGCGCCGCCCGCGGGGCCCGGCCACGGCCCTCGGGCGGTGTAACCCCTCCGGCGCGCGCCCCACGTCACCGACGAGGCGCTGGAAACACGACGGCCGCCAGCAGGCACGAAGCCCACTGACGGCCGAAGGACTGACTCCGGGTCTGAATCAGACCTCGTCGTACCAGATGCTGATGCCACCCGGGCCGCAACCACGGGGACCGCCACGAACCTTGGTCTTGATCTTCATGGTGTTTGCTCCTGAGGTGCGAGGGTGGAATTACAGCTCGTAGTAGATGCTGATGCCGCCGGGACCACAGCCACGGGGACCGCCACGAACCTTGGTCTTGATCTTCATGGTGTTTGCTCCTGAGGTGCGAGGCTGGAATTACAGCTCGTAGTAGATGCTGATGCCGCCGGGACCACAGCCACGGGGACCGCCACGAACCTTGGTCTTGAT
>NZ_JAIQDH010000044.1:0-36038 GCF_020037095.1 Myxococcus sp. XM-1-1-1 | reverse complement strand
ATGCGGGAATAGCTCAGCGGTAGAGCATCGCCTTGCCAAGGCGAGGGTCGAGGGTTCAAATCCCTTTTCCCGCTCCAGAACGAAGGCTCCCAGGGAAACCCGGGAGCCTTTTTGTTTTCTCACGCAATGACTCGCATCGCATGCGTGGCGGCCCCGCGGGGTGGGACGGCCGAGCGTGCGTCAGGGCCGGCTGGACGGAGGGGAGACGACCCCTCGCGAGAGGCACGAGGGAATCGTGCGGGGTGTATGGCTTGCCTCGCACGCACTCGGGCCCTGCTATATGAAGGGCCCCCTCATGATTCGCCTCGTCCGAGAACTGTACCAATACCGAGGCCTGCTCCTCAGCCTCGTCCAGCGTGAGCTCAAGGCCCGCTACCGCGGCTCGTTCCTGGGCTTCCTCTGGACGTTCCTGAATCCCACGCTGCACATGTTGGTGTACGCGCTGCTCTTCACCATGGTGATGCGGCAGAACATCCCCAACTACCCGTACTTCATGTTCGTGGGGCTGCTGCCGTGGATCTGGTTCACCTCGTCGCTGACGGCGGGCGCAAGCGCCATCAGTGACCGGCGCGACCTGATGACGAAGGTGCGCTTCCCGGCCCAGGTGCTGCCGACCACGGTGGTGATGACGAACCTGAGCAACTACGTGCTGTCGCTCCCGCTGATGCTGACCCTGGGGCTCATCTACGGGCAGTACCCCACCTGGCACGTCATCGCGTTCCCGCTGGTGGTGCTCATCCAGCTCATCTTCACGCTGGCGCTCACGTACATCGTCGCGGCCATCAACGTGTCGTTCCGGGACCTGCAGCACATCGTCGGCAACGTGCTGACCATGTGGTTCTTCCTCACGCCGGTGCTGTACCAGGCGAGCACCATCCACGACGAGGGCCTGCGCACGACCATCCTGATGGCCAACCCCATGGCCAGTTTGATGCTGTCGTACCAGGCCATCTTCTACGAGCACCGCCTGCCGGACGCGGGCCCGCTGGCCGCGCTGGCCGTCGTGTCGGTGGTGCTGCTGTGGGGCGCGTCCGTCCTCTTCGAATCCCGCCGCGAGGACTTCGCGGAATCCATCTGAGCCGTCGCCATGCAGGAACCCCTCGACGCCATAGTGCTGCGCGATGTCGTGAAGAGCTTCCGGAAGAGGACCATCCGGGGTGAGTACACGACCTTCAAGTCCGAGCTGCTGCGCTGGTTGCGCGGCAGGAACAAGCCGAAGGAGGGGGGGCTCATCACCGCCCTGCGCGGCATCAACCTGCGCATCCCCCGCGGCAAGACGGTGGCCATCATCGGCCGCAACGGCTCCGGCAAGAGCACGCTGCTCAAGCTCATCACCGGCATCTACACGCCCACCTCGGGGGTGATGGAGATCAACGGCCGCATCTCCGCGCTCCTGGACCTGGGCGCGGGCTTCCACCCGGACTTCTCCGGCCGGGAGAACATCCTCATCAACGGCATCATCCTCGGCATGTCGCGCACGGAGGTGCGCGAGCGGATGGATGACATCATCGCCTTCAGCGAGCTGGGCGAGTTCATCGACGAGCCGGTGCGCACGTACTCCAGCGGCATGTACATGCGCCTGGCGTTCGCGGTGGCCACGCACGTGGACCCGGACATCCTCATCGTCGACGAGATTCTCGCGGTGGGCGACGAGCACTTCAGCAAGAAGAGCCTCGCGAAGATGACGGAGTTCAAGAAGCGCGGGAAGACCATCGTCCTGGTGACGCACGACCTGGGCACCGTGGAGAAGTGGTGTGACGAGGTCGCCTGGATCGACGGTGGCTACATCCGCCGCGTGGGCCGCCCCTCGGACGTCGTGGCCGAGTACAAGCAGGCCATCGCCCTGGCGGAGGCGCAGTCCGCCACCTTCACGCCGCCGGCGCTGACCGAGGACGGCGGCGCGCTGCCCCAGGTCAACGTGCCCGTCGAGGACGGCCCCGTGCGCCTGTCCGGCCTGCGGCTGACGTCGCCGGGCGGCGCGGAGGTGGCGCGGCTGTCCCCGGAGGTGGCGGTGGAGGTCTGCGTGGACTTCTCCGTCCAGGGGCCGTGCGCGGACCTGGAGTTCGAGGTGTCGCTCCAGTCCCCCGAGGGCCGGGCGCTCTACGAGACGAGCACGCGCGTGGAGTCGGTGCCGCTGCCGAAGGAGCTGCCGTCCTCGGGGCGGATGCGCTTCGTGCTGGAGCGGCTGGGCCTCTTGGCGGGCACGTACGTGTGTGTGGTGTCGGCACGCACGGCGCAAGGGGTGTCCCGCGAGCGCTGCACCTTCGAGGTCAGCTCCTCGGTGGCCGAGCGCGGGGTGTTCCGTCCGGCCCACCACTGGGTGGTGGAGCCCGTCGCGGTGCAGCTCCCCCCCGCGCTCGCGGGTGGCGGCCGTCCCTGAGTCATTCGGGTTGGCGGGAGTCGTCAGGGGGCGTATCCGTGCGGCCGGCACGCGAACGAGAGAGGCGGTACGGCGGTGAAGACAGTGCTGGAGAAGCTCGCCGGTGATTCACAGGCGCCCGACGCGGCGCCGGGCGCCGGGGAGCTGGCGCGGATGGTGGCAGTGGTGCGCTCGCTGCTGGAGGCGCGCCGCCCGTGTCTGCCCGGGGCCTGCGAGGACGTGACGGCGCTGGAGGGCGCGCTGCGGCTGCTCACCGAGCAGCTCTACCGGGCCCGGCCGGAGGGGGCGCACGCGCTGTCCCCGCTGCAGGAGGCCTCGCGGCTGGCGGTGCCGCACGAGTTCGCGGTGCCGGACTCGCACCGCGCCACGCTGGGCCGCGTGGTGACGGCGACCAAGCGCGCCTTCATCGAGGGACTGCACCCGTTCCACGTCGAGTCACTGCGTCCCCAGGCCGACTTCAACAAGGCCGTGGTGCGCGTGCTGGAGTACCTCACGGTGCACCGCGCGCTGGGCCTGCGCGAGGACGTGTCGGCCTGGGCTCGCGCACAGCTGGCGCCCAAGGCGGACCCGACGCGCTGGCGGGTGGCGCGCTCCCACCGGGGTGGCGCGCTGGGCTCGGTGGTGGAGGCCGCCAAGCGCTCGTACCTGTCCGCGGCGGGGCCCGTGCTGGAGGGGCTGCTCAAGGGACAGTCGGCCTGGAACGCGGCCATGGTGGAGGCCGTCGTCGCGGCGGCCAGCCCCACGCCGCCCGACGAGGCCACGGGCGCCCGGTGGGTGGCGGGGCTCGTCGAGCACAACGACCCGCTGCGGCCCGAGGCCCTGCCGCGCCCGCTGCGCGCGGGGGCGCCCTTGTGGACGGAGCTGTTGCGTCGGCAGACGCGCTTCAACGAGCAGGCGGTGCTGGCGCTGGCGGGCGTGCTGGGCACGCGCACCCCCGCGCCCCGTCCCCCGGAGCTGGGTGACTACGAGGGCTGGTGCGCGAGCCGGGAGCCGGCGGACCTGGAGGCCGCGCGCGAGGCGCTCGGAACGCTGTCCTCGCGGCCCCGGGTGACGCTCGTCACGCCCGTCTACAACACGCCCGAGTCCTTCTTCCGCGAGTGCGCGGACAGCGTGCGGGCGCAGCTCTACACGGAGTGGGAGTGGGTGCTCGTCGACGATGCCAGCACCGCGCCGCACGTGGCGGGGATGCTGCGCGAGGCGGCGGCGGGGGACGCGCGCATCCGCGTGGTGACGTTGGAGCAAAACGGCGGCATCGCTCGGGCGACGAACGCGGGCCTGGCGGTGGCGACGGGCGACTGGGTGGGCTTCCTGGACCACGACGACACGCTGGCGCCGCACGCGCTGGCGCGGATGGTGCTCGCGGCGGAAGCGGAGCCCTCGCTCGAGGTCCTCTACAGCGACGAGGACCGGCTGGACTCCGAGGGCCGGCGCACGGCGCCGTTCTTCAAGCCGGACTGGTCTCCGGACCTGCTGCGCTCGGTGAACTACGTCTGCCACTTCCTCTTCGCGCGGCGGCGGTTGCTCGAGGCGGTGGGGGGCGTGCGCGAGGGCTTCGACGGCTCGCAGGACTTCGACCTGATGCTGCGGCTGAGCGAGGCGGCGCGCGGCATCGGCCATGTGCCCCAGCTCTTGTACCACTGGCGCGCCAACCCGGCGTCGTTCTCCAGCCAGGCGGCGGGGCTTTCGAAGGCGACGGACGCGGGCGAGCGCGCGCTGCGCGAGCACCTGGCGCGCAAGGGCGAGGCGGCCGAGGTGTCCAGCCCCGCGCCCACGCAGTACCGGGTGCGCTATCCGGTGAAGGGCACGCCGAAGGTGTCCATCATCGTCCCGTTCAAGGACCGGCCGGACTTGCTGGAGCTGCTGGTACCGGGGCTGCTCTCGCGCACGACGTATCCGCACTTCGAGGTGCTGCTGGTCTCCAACAACAGCACGAAGCCGGAGACCTTCGCGCTCCTGGAGCGGCTGACGGACCCCCGGCTGGTGAAGCTCACCTGGGACTTCCCCTTCAACTACCCGGCCATCAACAACTGGGCGGCGAAGCAGGCCACGGGCGAGCTGCTGCTCTTCCTCAACAACGACATGGAGGTGGTGGACCCGGGCTGGCTGACGGAGCTGGTGTCGCAGGCGCAGCGGCCCGAGGTGGGCGCGGTGGGCTGCAAGCTGCTCTTCCCCGAGGGCACGGTGCAGCACGCGGGCGCGGTGGTGGGAATCACCGGCATGGCGGGCCACCCGTTCTGGCGGCTGCCGGACGGCCCCATCTCCACGCCGTTCGGCCACACCGAGTGGACGCGCAACTGGCTGTCCGTCACCAGCGCGTGCGTCATCTTCCGGCGCGACGTCTTCGAGGGCCTGGGCGGCTTCGACGAGCGCTTCCAGGTCTGCGGCAGCGACGTGGACATCGGCCTGCGGCTCAACCAGCGCGGCCTGCGCGTGGTGTACACGCCGCACGCGCGCCTCATCCACCACGAGTCCGCCAGTCGCCGCGCGGACGCCGTGCCGGAGTCCGACTACTGGTGGTCCTACGTGTCCTACCGGCCCTGGCTGGGGGAGCGCGGAGACCCGTTCTACAACCCGAACCTCTCGCTGCTGGGCACGGACTGCTCGCTCCGACGTCACCCGGAGACGGGCGAGACGCTGGCCCTGCGCACGCTGACGCACGACGTGCCCAGCGCGCAGGACCCGGCCATGGAGGCGCGGGCGCGGGCGCAGCGCCACCTGGTGGAGCACCTGGGCGAGCTGGACTTCACGCCCGAGCAGGCGGCGGCGTCCCGCGAGTCGGCGGGAGCGGCCCTCTCGGCCCTGCGCGCGCGGGGGAAGGTGCGCACGGCCACCTGGTTCATCCCCGCGTTCGGCCACGTCTACGCGGGCATCCACACGCTGTTCCGCTTCGCGGACCTGATGCAGCGGCGTCACGGCGTGCAGAGCGACTTCGTCGTCTACGACAAGCCGGGCGCGAGCCCCGGGGACTTCGAGGCCAGGGCGGCCACCGTGTTCCCCGGCGCGGCGGGGGCCTTCCGCGTGCTGGCGGGGGCGTCCGCGCTGTCGGAGCTGCCCGAGTGCGACCTGGCCATCGCCACGTACTGGACGTCCGCGTACCCGGTGCTGCGCCACCCGCGCGCGGCGGTGCGCGCGTACTTCGTGCAGGACTACGAGCCGATGTTCTTCGCGGCCGGCACCCAGTCCGCGCTCGCGGAGCAGACCTATCAGCTGGGGCTCCAGGGAATCTTCAACACGCCGGGCCTGCGCGACACGGTGAAGGCGCTGCATGGCATGGACGGCTTCGCCTTCGAGCCCGCCGTGGACTCGGCGCTCTTCCATGACCGGCGTCCGGCGCGCAAGGGCCCGGTGCGGGTGTTCTTCTACGGACGGCCCGGCAACGAGCGCAACGGCTTCGAGCTGGGCCTGGCGGCGCTGGCGCGGCTCAAGCGGGAGCTGGGCCCGGCGGTGGACATCGTCACGGCGGGCGCCGAGTGGCATCCGGAGTCCTACGGCGTCCGCGGGCTGGTGACGAACCTGGGCGTGTTGCCCGCGGAGCGCACGGCGGCGCTCTACCGGGAATGCGACGTGGGTCTGTGCTTCATGTTCACCCGCCACCCGTCCTACCTGCCCCTGGAGATGATGGCGTGTGGCGTGACGGTGGTGACCAATGACAATCCCGCGAACCACTGGTTGCTGGAGGACGGGGAGAACTGTCTGCTGTCCGCGCCGACGGTGAGCTGCGTGCTCGCGCGGCTGCGCGCGGCCGTGACGGATGCCTCGCTGCGCGCGCGAATCGGTGCGCGCGCGGCGGAGCGTGTGCGCCGCACGAGCTGGGAGGAGCAGGTGGACCTGCTGCTTGAATACCTGCTGACGCCAGACGTCGGGAGCGCTCGCGCCGCCGTCAAGTGAGGCACTCGCCCGGCCCGCTCGCTCGGATGTGGGCCAGGCGGGCGTCGGATGCGTCGGATAAGACAGGTGCCCGTGCGACTGGGCGCACCTCGTGGCTTTTACCCTTCACTGCCAGCACGTCCCTTGCCTGAGCGCCGCCAGTCATGGGAATGGTTGCAGGACTTACCGAACTTCGCTGGAAACGGACCCTCGGTCCATGTAGGCGGCGTCAATTCTCAACGGCCTATGTACAAAGACATCAAGAGCGAGCGCCCCAGCGGGGACTCGACGCAAATGAGCAAGGGGCTTCCATTGTGGACGCCGGCCGCCGGCCGCGCGCAGTGGGAGGCGGGGAACGCCGACGCGCAGGGCGCCAGGGTGTACAGCCAGCAGGAACGGGTGCTGAGCACGCTCATCCGCGCCGAGCAGAAGCGCCTGGACCGCTCACTGTCCGTGTTGGAGCTCGGCTGTGGTTTTGGTCGTCACGCCGCCTATGTCACCCGTCTCTCGCACGTCCAGTACCATGGGTATGACGCCTCCGAGTCCATGACGGAGCCGCTGCGTCGCGAGGCGCCGAACCTGGCGAAGGATCGCATCTTCTTCGGCGAGGATCCGCTCACTGCGGTGGGCGAGCGCCGCTTCGACGTGGTCTTCAGTGTCGCCACGCTGCTGCACACGCAGGGGGACCGCATCTCCAGCCTGCTGGAACGCCTGGGGCGGCTGCTGTCGCCGGATGGCGTGCTGGTGCTGGTGGAGAACCCGCTGGTGCCCACGAGCGTGTGGGACGCCTCGCAGCACCCGGGCGGTTGGCTCCACGCCTTCGCGGACCTGCTGCCACAGGGGTGGGATCTGCACCACGGGCCCGGTCTGGTGGACGGCCAGGACGTCTATGTCCTCAAGCGCCACGGTGACGAGGGCCGCCGCTACTTCCAGCTCACGGGGCCGGAGTCGCCGCGGGACGAGTCGCGGCCGGTGACGCTGGAGGCGCTGCGCGAGCGCGCCATGCCCCAGTTCCTGGCGTGGGCGGAGCGGGCCAGCAAGTCCCTGTCGGGGGCTGCAGCCACGAGCGCCGAGGCGAAGGTGGAGGAACTCACCGAGCGGCTGGCGGTGCAGACCGAGCGCTTCGCGCGTCGCCAGCGGCTCCAGGCGCTGTCCGATGACCTGGCGCGCCTGCGGGCCTCGCGCGTCGCGTTCCCGGATGCACCCACGGCCTATGTGCCGCCCACCTCTCATCCGGGCTTCATCCTCAACGCACCGCTCGACACGCGCTGGTCCGCAGTCATGCCCCGGTTCGGGAAGCTGATGCATGTCTTCCATCAGGAGTGGCACGGCATCCGCGCCGCTGCTGGCTACATGCCGGGGCAGAAGCTGGCCATCACCTGTGAGCGCACGCTGGATGAGCGGGAGTTGCGTGCCTCGCTCGAGCTGGTCGAGCGCAGTGGCTGTGACACCGTCATCCTGCACGCGTTCTCACCCAATGCCCGCGACTTCGCGGTGCTGCTGCGCCGGACGCTCGGCTCGTCGGTGCGCATCCTGGCGCTGTGGCATGGCTCGTCGGCGCAGTTCCACTTCACGCAGGAACTCGACTACTTCTCGCAATTGGTCGACCTCAAGCGAAGCGGCGTCTTCGATGCGGTGGCCACCGTCAAGCCAGGCATGCACCTGCTGTCGCCGGACGTCTTTCCCCAGACAGTCATCAACCTGCCCCCGAGGCTGACGGACGCCGAGCGCACCGCCCCGACGCGCCGCATGACGCGCGCCGCGCTCATCCCCACGCCCAACGACTGGCGCAAGAACTTCTACACCAACCTCTTCGCCTGCCAGGCCTCCACGCGCATCGACGACATCTACGTCACGGCGTCCTACGTGATGCCGGAGTCGCTCAAGGGGCCACGTCGCGTCCACCACGTCGCGCGTCCTTCGCGCGCCGAGATGTTCGACCTGGTTCGCCGCTGCGACATCATCATGAACGCCTCGTTGTCGGAGTGTCAGCCCATGACGGGGCTCGAGGCGCTCGCGCTGCGCATTCCCTGCATCCATGGCGCACTGAGCATGGGGGCGTTGGACTCGCATCCCTATCAGCGGCTCACCCAGATTGCCGGTGTGGACTCGGTGGAGGTCGTCGCGGCCGCCCTCGAACAGCTCGTGTCGATGCGTGAGCGAGCGCCCGAGGAACTGGTGGGGATGATGGCGGACTACGAGCGGACCGTGACGCTCGAGGCCGTCAGGGTCCTGGAGGCGTTCGTTCAGTCATGAGGCCGCGTCGCGTCTGTCTTGTCACCGACGAACTCCATCCGTTCACCGCGGGCGGCATTGGTCGTGTCGTCCACAATCTCGTCGAGGCCTCGCTCCAGCGCGCCGCGGACGTGGAGCTGCACCTTTTGCTCCCTTCGAGTGCTTCGATGGCGCCGCCCGACGTGGAGCGCTACTTCCAGGGCAAGGTGAAGGCCCACCGCTGCGCGCCCCGGCCGGAGTGGGAGGCGACCTTCGACGAGGGCGGCGTCTATCCTCCGGTGGGCGCCTTCACCGACACCTTCTGCCACGCCCAATCCATGGAGCTGATGCTCGAGCTGCGTCAGCTGGAGGCGCGCGGCCTCCTCTTCGACGATATCGAATTCCCGGACTACCGCGGCTGGGCCTTCTGCTCCATCCAGGAGAAGCTCCTGGGCTGTGGTCTGCAGGGCGCGCGGATGGTGGTGCGGTTGCATTCGACGTCCGGGATGCTCGCGCCATTCGAACGTCAGTTGCCAACCAAGGAGCACCTCGGCGTCCACGAACTGGAGCGCAAGGCGCTGCTGGATGCGGACCTCGTCGTGGCCCACATCCCGGGAGTCGCGGAACTCAACCGCGCCTACTACGGCTTTGCGGAGAGCTGGCTGGACAAGGTCGTCCAAGAGTTCCCGCCGGTGGCGCCGAAGCAGGACTTCGTGCCGGTGCGAGGGGAGCGGGAGCCGGACCTCCTGTTCGTCACCAAGGTCCAGAACTTCAAGCGCGCGGACCTCTTCGTTCGAGGCGCGGCGGCGTTCATGCGTCACTGCCCCGAGTACCAGGGGAAGGCGGTGTTGGCCTGCCATGTCGCGAACACGGCGTTCCTCACGTGGATCCAGTCGTTGATTCCGCAGAGCCTTCGGGAGCGCTTCATCTTCACCGGGCCGGCCAAGGACCGTGACGCGATGATGCGCGAGGGCATTGTCGTCATCCCCTCCGACTACGAGTCGCTCAATCTCACCGCGTACGAGGCCTCCGCCGCCGGCGCGACGCTGGTGCTCAACGCCGGGTGCGTGGCCTTCGCGCCGGGCAGCCCCTTTGTCGATGGCGTCAACTGCCACACCTTCGATGGCTCGGTGGAGGGGCTCGTCGCGGCCATCGAGCGCGCGTGGCGCTCGGGACCGCTGCGCCCCGTGGAGTGGACGGCGGACGTGCCTTACTGGGAGAAGCCAGCTCCCCCACCACGAGCGCTCCAGCGGCTCGAGGGCGCGCGGCTGCCGCGGGTCAGCGTGCTCATCACGAATCACAACCTGGGGCGCTTCCTGCCAGAGACGCTCGCGAGCGTCGCGGACAGCAGCTACCCGGAGATTGAGGTCATCATCGTGGATGACGCCTCCACGGGGGCCTTCGACCATGAGGTCCTGAATCACATCGAGGAGTCCATCCGCTCCGGTGAGAGCGGTGTGAAGCTCATCCGCAATCCCGTCAACCGGGGGCTCCCCGCCTCGCGCAACATCGGCCTGGGCGCCGCGACGGGGGACTACATCCTCCCGCTGGATGCGGATGACTGCATCAGCCCGACGTTCATCCGCATGGCGGTAGAGGCCTTGGAGCGGCACCTGGAGTTCGATGTCGTGGTGCCGTCGACGGGTTACTTCGACTCCGACGAGGCGCGGGCCCGGCGTCGCTTCATCGACTACGCGCTCTTCATCGGGGATTGTCCGTCCCTGGGAATGGTTGCCAATCGCTTGGCATGCGCCACGTCGCTGATGCGCCGCTCGTTGTTCGAGCGCATGCGCTACAACGAAGCGCTGACGAGCTACGAGGATTGGGACCTGTACCTGCGGCTGGCGCACTCGGGGAGCCGCTTCCTGGTCACCAACGCGCTCCACTTCCACTACCGGCGGCGCAAGGGGTCGATGATCTCCGGCGTCAACCGGCGCCGGCACCTGGAGCTCTTGTTCCAGCTCCACCAGGGACTCCCGCGCCCGCTGCCCGCGGGCTCGCAGTTGAGCGCCTTCCTGCTGCTCGCGGAGATGGCGGATACCGCCCACTCCACGGACGTGGCCAGTACCGGGGTGGCCGTGGGAGAGCCTCCGCTGCGCTACGGGGTGGTGGACACGCTCAACAGCGCGCTCAAGCGAGCCCCGGTGGTACACCGCCTGCTCAAGCTCGCCGCCAGTGGCTTGACCCCCGAAGGCGAGGAGGAGCGCCCCATGCGCTATGCCCTGGTGGACTTGGTCAACCGCACGCTCAAGCGGATGCCCGCCGTGCATCCCCGGATGAAGCAGGTGGTGCACACCACCCGCCAGTGGGGCCTCACCCGTCGCTGACGGGCGGCGGGGGCCATACGGCCCGGTGCGGACGCGAGCTCGTGTCCGCCCGGGAGTCCAGGGGCTCGCGGAGGTTCAGCGCCGCGGCTTGTTACCCCGCAGCCGGTCCACGAGCTGCTGGCGGAGCGGCCGCGAGGTGTCCTCGGTTCCCACCACCCGCGTCGCCACGCCGCGCAGCGCATGGTGGACGACGTCGAACCGCTTGAGCGTTCCATTGACGCGGTCGACCACCTTGTCCAGCAAGGGGCGTGGCGCGGCGTCCGCGAGCCGGGCATGCAGCAGCGCCTCCTGCTTGTGGGCTTCGCCTTGGAGGATGCGCAGCGAGCGCTCGGGGTGGAGCGCGAGACTCGGGTGCTTCTGGTACAGGTAGGCCATCAGTCGGTAACGATCTCCGACGAGGGACGTGCGCGTCATCGAGTCGGGCCGCAGCCGGTACTGGAACAGGGGCTCCGGGATGACGGAGCCACCCAGCCCTCGCTCCGCGAGCGAGCAGAAGACGTCCCAGTCCTCGTAGCCCGTGAGCCACTCGTCGTACCCGCCGACGTCCTCGACGTCGCGACGCCTCATCAGCGCCGTGCAGGTGGATGCCACGTTGGCGACCCAGAGCGCGTCACGCTCCATGCCCCAGGGAGCCCATCCGCCCGTCACCTGCGTGGCGTCATCGACGAAGTAGGTCACCAGTGAGGTGACGTAGCCGAGCCCGGAGGTTGCCTCCATCACCGTGACGGCCTTCTCCAGGAAGGACGGCGCGATGAGGTCGTCGGGATCCAACGGGAGGACGTAGTGCCCTCGGGCCACCTTCAGGCCCGCGTTGCGAGCAGAGCTCAGGCCGCCATTCTGCTTGCGGATGATGCGCAGGTCCGGCGCCTGGACCCGGTCGAGCAACTCGATGCTCTCCTCGTCCGTGGAGCCATCATCCACGAGGACGATCTCGTAGTCGGTGAAGGTCTGCGCGCGGATGGCGCGCAGCGTCTCTGGCAGGTAGCGCCCCATGTTGTAGTAGGGCACGAGGATGGATACGCGAGGCGTGTCGGACTTGTCCTGTGCGAGCTTCGGGAGGACGCGGTTGCGCGCGTGCGCCGCGCCCTCCACTGCTGCTTCCACCTGACGCACGACGCTCGCGGGAGCGCAGACCTCGGCGATGCGCAGCGGGGCCTCACGGTGTGCGGTCTCCCTCAGCGCGGGTGTGGTGAGCGCCTTTTCCAACGTGGCCGCCAGGTGATCCACATCACCCGAGCGGAAGAGCAAGCCGCTGTGCCCGTCCTCGATGAGCTCGGCCATGCCGCCCGCGTCGCTGCCGACGACGAGCGCGCCGGAGGCCATGGCCTCGAGACAGACGTTGGGGAAGTTCTCCCAGAGAGAAGGGAAGCAGCACACGGTGGCCTCTGCCAGCGCCGCGGCGACCTCCGGACGCGAGCGTGGGGGTTCGAAGCGGATGCGGTCCTTCCAGGCGGGCGCAACGCGGCGCTCCAGCCAGGTGCGCACCGAGCGCCCGAAGGGGCCCGTCTGGGTGTCGCCGCCGATGAGCTGGAGCTCGGCGTCCACGCCGCGCTCGAAGAGCGACTGCATGGCCTCGATGAGGAGGTGGACGCCCTTTCGATACTCCAGGCGTCCGAAATACAGGACACGCTGGCGGCCCAGGGGAGGGCGCGGCGGCAGGCGTGGGAAGTCGTGGGCGGTGAAGGGGTAGGGGACCACGACACCCCGGGTCTCGAGCTTCAGTCGCGCGCTCACCCTGTCGAGCAGCGAGCGCGTGGGAGACAGCAAGAGGTCCGCTTCCCGGATGCACGTGTCCTCGAGGTACTCCTGCTGCGCAGCATCCATGTCCAGCGTGGTGACGCGGTTGAGTTGCTGCACGTCGAAGGTGGGGGTGTGCAGCTTCACGGCGAGCACCGCGGAGGCGAAGTGGCCTAGCGTGCGCCGGGCTCGCAGGGCGAAGTAGCCCTCGCCCTCGTACTCGGGGAACTCGATGAAGTCGAAGGCATGGCGCTCGTGCAGCTCGCGCAGGGCCAGGTACACCTTCATCGAGTGCCGGAGCGGCGGGAAGGGGAATGCCCCCGCGTAGCCGGGGGCCAGGTCCTGGGCGACGGTGTGCACGTGGACGCCGGGCAGCAGCGTTCCGGCGTGCTCCAGTCCCGCGTGGGGCGCGGTGAGCACATGCATCTCATGGCCTGCCTCCGCGAAGGCGCGACACATCAGCGACGCGTAGGTGCCGATTCCACCGCCGAAGAAGGGGGAGAGCTCTCGGGAGACCAGGCAGATGCGCAAGGGGACCTCGGAAGAAAAAGGGCTACTGCCGACCCGGGCGACGACGGCGCTTCGCTCCGCCGGAGGGCGTCGGAATGTCGACGTCGGAGACCGAGGCTCGGGGAGCGGAGGACCGCGGAGGTGCTGCATCGCCACCCGGAGTCGCGCCCCGCTCACCTCGCGCGGCCTCCTCGATGCGCGCGAGCCGCCGCTCGACGTCCTGCCGCCAGGTGGCCTGGGTCCGCGCGTGCTCACGCTGCACGTCGTGAATCGTCGCCAGCGCATCGAGGATGGACTCGTTGAACTCCACCTGCTTGCGCAGCGCCTCGTTGATGAACGGCTGGAACACGAGCCGGAAGGCGCGCTTCGCCAGCACTAGCGCCGGCCCCGTCACGCCGCCGCGGTGCGACGTCACCGGGCCCGCGTAGCGACTGTCCATCTTCCCGCGCGCCTCGGTGAGCAGCGCGGGCCAGGGCGTGGTGACCGCCGGCCTCGCGGACGCCTCGAGCACCTGGCGAAGCGACTCCCTCGCCTCGTCCGAGGGCTCCGGAAGCTTCTGGGTCTCCCTCGCCACCGTCTCGGCGGAGGGCGCCCGGGTCAACAAGTCCTCAGCGCGCATTCGAGCCACCTCGGGCAGAAGAAAGTGCCTCTACCAACGCCGTCACGGCCTGCTCCGGATGCCCAGGCTCCATGGCGACCAGCCGCGCTCCCAACTGACGACGCGCGGGCTCCAACACCGTCGACGGCGCCGACGGAACATGCGCGCCACAGGCCCTGGCTCCCACGTGCGGCAGGAGCGCCTGCGCCACCAACGTCTCCACTCCCAACAGCACCACCGGCGCCGCGGACACGCGCGCCGCGGTCTCCAGCGACGAGGACCCAGGCAGCGCATCAGGGCCCGGGCCCACCGGCTGGTCCGGCGTGAAGTGCCACACGGGCACCCCCTCCACGTCCTCGGGCCCCAGCGTGGTGGACGCCTCCTGTCCCCGAGGCCGCAACGCCAGCACCCGTGCTCCGGGCAACCGCTCCACCAGTCGCCGCGCCAGTCGCGACGAGGCGTCCTCGGGGCGCACGGTGAACGCGGGACACACCACGTCGACAGCAGCCTTCTCGTGTCCCAGCGCGGGCCCGCTCGGGCGCGCCGTGAGCAGCGCCTCGAACGCCTGGCGCACCTGCTCGGCCACGCTCTCCTGTGAGAGCGACGCCAGCCGGGCGCGCTGCCCCTGGAGCACCTCCGCGCGCAGGGCGGGGTTGCGGTCCAGCACGGCGAGCAACTGCGCCACCTCTTCCGGCGCATCCGTCAGCGTGGCCAGCCCCGCGCCACCCATCGTCTCCGGAACCGCCGCGGCCCCATACGCCACCACGGGCACGTCGCGGTACATCGCCTCCAACAAGGGCACACCGAAGCCCTCGTGCCGGCTCATCGACAGGTACGCGGACGCCGTCCTGAAGCACGCGGAGAGCTGCGCCGGACTCACGCGCCCCAGGAACAGCACCCGCTCCGCGCCGAGCACCTCCTTGAGCCCGTGCAGATACGCACCATAGGCCCCGTCCCGATGCAGATACCCCGCGATTACCAGCCGGCTCCTCGGTTGGTACAGCCGCTGGTACGCGGTGAAGACGCGCAGCACGTCATCCACCTTCTTGCTCGGCACCGCGCGTCCCACGAAGAGGACGTTCGCGCACCCATCACCCAGCTCCGCGAGCAGCGCCGGGTCCGGGGCCGTGTCGAACGCACTCCAGTCGATGGCGAAGGGCAGCGTCGCCACGGAGCCGTAGCCCGCGGCCACCAGCTCCTCCGCGCTGAAGCGCGAGTAGCCGAACGCCCGCTCGATGTGCGGCCGCAGCTCCAGCAGCTCCTCCCGGGCCGCGTCGCACGCGGCGGCCACCTTCCGCTCGAACCCCTCGAACAGCCGGGCGGGCGTCACGTTGTGGTACACGAGCACCTTGCGACCAGGCGCCCGGGCGATGAGCGGCACCAGCCGCGACTGGAAGCTGTGGTGCACCAGCAGGAGGGAGTCCGGGCGGGCGTCTTTCGCGTACTCGCGCGCGGGGCGGACCTGGTCCTTGCAGGCGTCGTCCCAGTCCTCGGCGTAGATGTCCGACGCGTGGCCCCAGCGACGCAGCAGGTCCTGGAGGTAGCGCACCTGGTTGCCCACCGCGTCGCCCCAGGCGAGCCGGGGCAGGAGCTGGTGGACCGCCGGGAGACCCGTCGTCGGGGGGCTGCGTCTGGATTCACTCACGCGGAGGCTCCCTTAGCGCCGCGAGGGGGAGCACACAAGCCCGAGGCCCCTGGCGCCTTGACCGTCAAGAACCTCTCCGATACGCAGGCACCCTCTCTGAGCACCCGAGGCCCGCGGCACATGAACGTAATGGTGACAGGAGGGTGTGGCTTCATCGGCTCCAACCTCGTGCGGTACCTGCGACGCGAGCGACCCGACTGGACGGTGCTCAATCTCGACCAGCTGACGTACGCGGGCAACCTGGAGAACCTCTCCGACCTGGAGGGCGACCCCCGCCACGTCTTCGTCCGCGGCGACATCGGCAACCGCGAGCTGGTGGAGCACCTGATGTCCGTGCACGCCATCGACGCCGTGCTGCACCTGGCGGCCGAGAGCCACGTGGACCGCTCCATCCTCGGCCCCGAGGTCTTCGTCACCACCAACGTGTTGGGCACCCAGCGGCTGCTCGAGGCCAGCCGCGCGCGCGGCATCCAGCGCTTCGTCATGGTGTCCACCGACGAGGTCTACGGCTCGCTCGGCCCCACGGGCGCCTTCACCGAGTCCTCGCCGCTCAACCCCTCCAGCCCGTACTCGGCCAGCAAGACGAGCTCGGACCTGGTGGCGCTCGCCTACCACCACACGTTCAAGATGGACGTGGTGGTGACGCGCTGCTCGAACAACTACGGCCGCTACCAGTTCCCCGAGAAGCTCATCCCGCTCATGGTGGTCAACGCGCTGCACGACAAGCCCCTGCCGGTGTACGGCGACGGCGCCAACGTGCGCGACTGGCTCCACGTGGAGGACCACTGCCGGGCGCTGCTGCTCGCGCTGGAGAAGGGCCGCGCGGGCGAGGTCTACAACATCGGCGGCGGCGCGGAGCGGCGCAACATCGACATCGTGAAGGCCATCCTCGGCCTGGTGGGCAAGCCCGAGTCGCTCATCCAGTACGTCAAGGACCGGCCGGGACATGACCGGAGATACGCCATCGACCCGTCGAAGATTCGCGCGGAGCTGGGCTGGACGCCCGCGCACACCTTCGAGGAGGGCCTGGCCCAGACGGTGCGCTGGTACGTGGACCACCCGGCGTGGTGGGGCCGCGTGATGAGCGGCGCGTATCGCCAGTACTTCGAGACGCAGTACCAGCACCGCCTCCAGGGGAGGGCGTGACATGCGCGTGCTCGTCACGGGCTCGAATGGACTGGTGGGCAGCCGCGCCTGTCTGCAGTTGGAGCAGCGCGGCCACACCGTGGTGGGCCTGGGGCGAGGTCCCCGTCGCACCGGCGGCGCGTATGGCTACGCGGCGGTGGACCTGACGCGCGAGGCGGAGGTGGCCTCGGCGCTGGAGGCCGCGGCGCCCGAGGTCGTCATCCACTGCGCCTCCATGACGGAGGTGGACGCCTGTGAGAAGGACCCGGAGGCCGCCTACGCGGGCAACGTGCGCGCCACCGAGTTCGTCGCGCGGGGCGCTCGCAAGGCCGGGGCGCACCTGGTGCACGTGTCCACCGATTACGTCTTCGACGGCGAGGCGGGCCCGTACGACGAGGACGCCGTGCCCAACCCGCGCGGCGTCTACGCGGTGACCAAGCACATGGGGGAGCAGGCGGCGCGGGTGCTCGCGCCCGGCTGCGCCATCGCCCGCACGGCGGTGGTGTACGGCTGGCCTCCGGTGGAGGGGCGGCTCAACTTCGGCGCGTGGCTGGTGACGAATCTGGAGAAGGGCCAGCCCGCGAAGCTCTTCGAGGACCAGGTCGTCTCGCCCAGCCTCGCGGACAACGTGGCGGCCATGCTGGTGGAGCTGGGAGAGCGCAAGCTCGGCGGCGTCTGGAACACCTGCGGCGCCGCCGTGGTGGACCGGGTGGCCTACGGCCGGGCGCTGTGCGAGGTGTTCGGGTTCGACCCGAAGCTCATCGTCCCCACGCGCATGGCGGAGCTGAAGCTGCCCAGCCCCCGTCCGCTGAAGGGGGGACTGAGGACGGACAAGGTTCGCACCCAGCTCGAGGCGAAGCCCCTGGAGCTGGCCGAGTCGCTCGCGCGCTTCCACGCCACGTGGAAGGCCGCGCGGGGGCACTGACGTGGAGAGGTGGACATGAAGGGCATCATCCTCGCTGGCGGCTCGGGCACCCGGCTGTATCCGCTGACCCGCGTGGTCAGCAAGCAGCTGCTCCCGGTGCACGACAAGCCGATGATCTACTACCCGCTCAGCACTCTGATGCTGGCGGGCATCCGCGACGTGCTCATCATCTCCACGCCGCAGGACCTGCCGCGCTTCCGGGAGCTGTTGGGGGATGGCTCGCAGTGGGGCATGCGCTTCGAGTACGCCGAGCAGCCCCGGCCCGAGGGCCTGGCCCAGGCGTTCATCATCGGCCGCGACTTCGTGGGCAAGGACCCGGTGTCGCTCATCCTGGGCGACAACATCTTCTACGGCCACGGGCTCAGCAACCTGGTGCGCGACGCCGCGCGCCGCACGTCCTCCGGCGCCACCGTGTTCGGCTATTACGTGAAGGACCCGCAGCGCTACGGCGTCGTCGAGCTGGACGCGAAGAACCGCGCGGTGAGCCTGGAGGAGAAGCCGGCGAAGCCCAAGTCCAGCTACGCCGTCACCGGGCTGTACTTCTACGACAACCAGGTGCTCGACATCGCCGCGCAGCTCAAGCCGAGCCCGCGCGGCGAGCTGGAGATCACCGACGTCAACATCGAGTACCTGCGCCGGGGCCAGCTCGACGTGGAGCTGATGGGGCGCGGGTATGCGTGGCTGGACACGGGCACGCACAGCTCGCTGATGGAGGCCTCCAACTTCATCGAGGTCATCGAGCGGCGGCAGGGCCTCAAGGTGTCGTGTCCCGAGGAGATTGCGTACCGGATGGGCTACATCGACGCGAAACAGCTGGTGGCGCTCGCCGAGCCGATGCGCAAGAACGAGTACGGCGAGTACCTGCTGGCCGTCGCGGAGAACCGGGGGGCGGTGTCGTGAAGGTCATCCCCCAGGAGATTCCGGAGCTGCTGCTGCTCGAGCCCAAGGTCTTCGGTGACGACCGGGGCTTCTTCATGGAGCTGTTCCACGCGAAGCGCTACGCGGACGCCGGCATCCCCGGGCCCTTCGTGCAGGACAACTACTCACGCTCGGGGAAGGGCACCCTGCGCGGTCTGCACTTCCAGGAGCCGCAGGGGCAGGGCAAGCTGGTGCAGGTGCTCGCCGGCAGCGTGTTCGACGTGGCCGTGGACGTGCGGCGCGGCTCGCCGACGTTCGGCCGGTGGGTGGGCGTGGAGCTGTCCGCGGAGAACCGCCGGCAGCTCTGGATTCCGCCGGGCTTCGCGCACGGCTTCTGTGTGACGAGCGCCACCGCGGACTTCCATTACAAGTGCACCACGCTGTACGCGCCGGAGGTCGAGCGCTGCATCGCGTGGGACGACCCGGACCTCGCCATCCCCTGGCCGGTGACGGAGCCGCTCATGTCCCCGAAGGACCTGCGCGCCCCCCGGCTGAAGGACGCGCAGGTGCTGCCTTCGCTGTAGTCGTCGCCTTGACGGGTGGGCGGGCGACGGGCCCGCTCACATCGCTCCGCCCGCGCGCAGGTTGATGCCGTACTCGAGGTAGGCCTTGAGGCACGACATCATGTGCATCCAGCCGCCGCAGTTGCCGTAGGACGCCTGGACGTCCGCCGGGGTGTCCTTCCAGCCGGACTCGCGAATCTGGACCATGGTGTTGCCGGCATCGATGGGCGTGAAGCGCATCTCCACCCGAATCTGATAGCCGCCCGGGCCCGCCTCCCACTCGAAGACGAGCCGGGCGTCCTTCTCCACCTCGCGGACGACGACGTCGTGCTCGCCCGGCACCTCCGCGAAGCTCCACTTCACCGTCGTGCCCGCCACCAGCGGCGCGCTCGCGGTCTGGACGAAGTAGCCGCTGAGCTTGCGCGGGTCCACCACCGCGTCGAACACCTGCGCCACCGGCTTCTGGACCTTCAGCTGCACCTGGAACCTGGGCTCCATCTCGTTGCTCCTCTCGCTGGGTTTCGGCCGGACAATATGTTATAGAACTATAACATGTCGAGGGCGGAGCGGGATGACCTCATCTTCAAGGCGCTGGCGGACTCGCGGAGGCGGGCGATGCTGGACTTGTTGAAGGAGGCGCCGCGGACGACGGGAGACCTGTGCGAGCGGTTCGAGGGCTCGCTGGACCGGTGCACGGTGATGCAGCACCTGAAGGTGCTGGAGCGCGCGGGTCTGGTCATCGCGGTGAAGGAAGGGCGCACGCGCTGGAACTACCTCGACGTCACGCCCTTCCAGGAGATCCACGAGCGGTGGATCTCCCCCTATGCACGGGAGGCGGTGGGCCTCCTGTCGAAGCTGAAGCGGGACGTGGAAGACGACTGACGCCCGCTGGACTCGCGGCTACAGGCTCTTGAGGAACTCCACCAAATCACCCCGCTGCGTGGCGTCCTGCACGTAGACGGGGTGGGGTGCCTTGTCGCCGCGCGCGGGGTCCAGCAGCGAGTCCAGCCCGGCCACCTCGCTGTCGTGGAGGAAGCGGTCCTTGCGCCCCAGGTCCAACAGCAGGGGCAGGGCGGAGCCACGCGGCTCACCGCGGCGGCTGGCCTCCACGATGACCGTCTTGTCGTCGAAGATGGTGGTCGGGTCGTCCTGGATGGGCGCGAAGGCGATGGTCCGGATGCCGGGCTCCACGGGGCGCTCGGCGAGCACCGTCGGGTTGTAGCCCGGGTAGATGCTCTTCATCGGCACGATGAAGGACGGGACGCGCTTGCTCTGGTCCACGTTGTGGCAGTTGGTGCAGCGCGCGGTGAACTGCTCGCGCCCACGCGCGGCGCGGGTGGCGTCGAAGGCGACCGGCGCGGGCGCCTGGAGGCTGTCGGTGTACGCGTTGAGGTCCCTCAGCGCGCTCTCGTCCACGCGCAGGCCCACGGGCGCGGCCTCGGTGCCGACCTGGTCGGCGGGGACGGCCGTCGCGGTGATGTACGGGAAGCCCTCGCCGACCACGCCTCCCTTGCCCACCACCTGCGTCTCCTTGAGGATGGCCAGGTAGTCGTCCGCCAGCTCGGTGCCCGCGGCCTTGCCGCCCAGGGCCTGGAGGAAGGTGCGCCCCCCGGGCGTCACCAGGCTCGTGAGGTCCAGCAGCACGGTGTAGACGAGGTTGTTGAAGTTCTCGAGCCGCGCGATGTCGCCGGGCGTGCCCCAGGGCGCGGCCAGGTCCGTGCGGAAGAACGACGCGATGTGCTGCTGCGCGCCCGTGCCGTCCGGCGCGTCGTCGAACGAGCCCAGCGGGTAGAAGGCCGGGTTGCTGACGAAGGCGTCGACCTCCGCCTCCGTGGACTTCTCCGTGAGGCCCTGCTCCGAGGGTGCGCGGCCGATGGACCTGTCGCCGTTGGCGGTCAGCTTCACCTGGAGCAGCGGGTAGAGCGCGCGCGTGTTGGCCGCCACCGCGAAGATGCCGCCCACGTTGAGGTTGTGCGGCGTGGGGCCGTCGATCTGCTTGCCGACGGAGCCGCCGCCCAGGTTGTTCGGCGACTTCACCACCGAGCCATCCGTGATGGCGTGGCACAGCGCGCAGGACACGCCCACCTTGTCGCCGCTGGCGACGTCCAGCTTGCCGTCCCCGTTGGTGTCCTTGACCACGACGCCAATCACCGCGTTGGCGTTGATGAGCGCCACGGTGGTGGCCGGGTCATTGAGCAGCGGACCGCTGGTGCCCTGTGAGGCCAGCTCCGCCGCGACGGCGGCCTTGGTGGCGTCATCGAGCGCGTCCACGTTGACGCTGAGGCCCGCCTGCAGTGCCTGCACCGGGGTGAGCCGCGCGGCGACGATGCCCGCGGGCAGGCGCACCGCGTCCGTCCAGAAGCCCTCGTTGCCGAAGGTCTCGAAGCGGAACACCTGCTGGCCCCGGGTGCTGTCGCCGCCCGTCAGGCGCGGCAGGTCCGGGCCCTGGTCCGCGGGGCCGTCCTTCGTCTGGTTCTGGTTGATGTTCGGGCCGCTGTCCTTGCTCTTCGAGCAGGCCCCCTGCGCCATGGCAAGACTGGTGGCCAGGAACACCCAGCCGACCTTCCCACGATTCTTCTTCATCCTTGTTCCCCCAATGCTGACGCGCTTCGAAGCGCGCAGCTATTGAGGTCACTCGGGCGCGCGTGGCACGTGCATTCCGCGTGGGAGTTGGTGCCTGTCGCTTCGGCGACACCCGGGGTGATCGCCTGTGCTCACTCGGGCGCGCGAGCGTCGGGCGCCGTGCTTCCGGGTGCGGGGCACTCAGCGCGAGACGCTGTCACGGGCGAGCGTGCACTCCTCGCAGCCGGCGTCTGGCCCGCAGAGGAAGACGAGCGGGTCCGAGGCGAGCTGCTCCAGCGCGACGGCGACGATGTCCCGCGCGTCCGCCAGTCGCGCGTCGGCGTGGCCCACCTTGCCCTCACGTTGCAGTCCCCGAGCGAGGAGCCACGCGTCGGCGCGGCGGAAGCCGATGCAGCAGTGGTCCGTCTCGGCGATGTCCACCGTGCTCGCGACACCGTCGACCTCGACGACGCAGGGATGGGAGATGGAGTAGGGCACACCCGCGAGCGACTCGGCGAGGTGCAGCGTGGTGTCCTCGCTGTGCGTCACGCCGAGGAGCAGGACCTGTCCACCCAGCGCGTGCACCTGACCCACGGGGCTGTCGGGGCCGTGCGGCGGAGACAGGGGCTGGGGACGGCAGATCTCCACCGCGTGGGGACCCGCCGCGGCGAACGAGCCGCCCGGATGCGTGCTGCGCACCACGCCCGGCTGGCGCCAGAACAGCTCCGCGGTGATGCCCATGTCCGTGGTGGGCGTGGAGCGCGGGTCGAAGACGGACTCGCCATCGGTCATCGTCGGCATCACCAACGTCCCGCGAGGTCCGAGGGCCGCGCGCAGGGCGGCCACCAGTCCGAGCGGACCGCCTTCCACGGGGCGCACGGCCCGGAAGGACGTGTGGACCAGGAGCACGCCCGCCTCGCGCACGCCGAGCGCGCGGAGCTGCTCCACCATCTGTTGCTGGGTGATCTCGTCGGACATGGGGCTCGAAGGCTCAATGGGGCTTCATCGCGAGCGCCGTCGGAACGTGCTCGATGAGGAAGTCTCGCATCGCGACCACGCGGGGCGCGAGGGGCCGCTCGGGGAGGGTGACGAGGGAGAGTGGGGTGCCGGGGAAGGTGAGGTCCGACAGCACCCGAACGAGCGTTCCCTGCGCCACGTCCCGCGCGGCGAGGAACGTGGGCAACAGCGCCACGCCGCCCGCGTTCCGGGCCAGCTCCAGCAGGGCGCCGAAGTCCTCGCACTCGACGGCCGCGGGAGGCGAGTCCTTCTTCGCGGCGAAGCTCTTGCGCCCCGGTTGGGTGGAGGGCCACAGGCCGTCATGCCGGGCCAGCTCGCTCATGGACTTCATGCTCCCGCGTGAGGCCAGGTAGCGGGGCGAGGCGAAGAAGCCCGCCTCCAGGGTGCCCAGCTTGCGTGCCTTGTACGGCCCGGGGCGCAGCGCGCCCACCCGCAGGGCCAGGTCCGAGCGCGTCGCCGCGAGCGCCACCACGGAGGACTCCAGGACGAGCCGCACCCGGACCAGCGGGTAGCGCGCGCGGAAGGCGGCGACCAGGGGAGCCACCACGGTGCGGCCCAGGTCCGGCGTCGTCGTCACCGTCACCAGCCCCGAGGGGGTCACGGGCCGGTCCTCCAGCGAGGTCGTGGCGGATTCGAGCGCGGCGAGGGGCTCGGCGATGCGCGAGAGGAGCTGCTCTCCGGCGACGGTCAGCGCCACCGCGCGGGTGGTCCGGGTGAGCAGGACCACGCCCAGCTCGGTCTCGAGCGCGCGGACCACCCGGCTCACGTGCCCCTTGTCCACGCCGAGCCGCTTCGCGGCCTGGGTGTAGCCGCGCGTCTGTGCCACCGCGAGGAAGACGGTCAGGTGGTTGAGGTTCATCGTTGTGGATTCTACAACGATGGGTTGCGTTTCCTCTCATTGTTGATGGGGGGAGGGCGGACGCATGGTGGGGCTCGCGCATGTCGCGCCATCGAGTCCGAAGAGGTTGCCTCCCATGAAGCGTTGGGTCGTCGTCGCGTGGTTGCTGTTCACCTTTGCTTGCGCCAGCACCGTTCCGGGCGCGTTGCCCTTGCGCGCGGAGAAGGGGCCGGAGCCGGAGGTCACGTTGTTGTGGGTGGGCGAGGCGCAGGCGGAGCGCTTCGAGGAGGGGGCATGGAAGCGGGTGCCGGCGTTCGACTACGAGTTCACGGTGGAGCAGCGTCGCTTCGGGAACCACTGGGAGTCGGTGAAGCACCTGCGTCGGCGGCACCCGGACTATGACGGGAGCGCGGGTCCACGGGAGCAGACGATGTTCTTCCGGGTCGACCTGGGGGCGGTGGAGTCCTCGGGGAACGTGGCGCTGAAGCTGGTCTCCACGCTGGGCCCGGGCGAGGGGACGACCGACCGCGCGTTCCGGGAGGCGAAGCTGGTGTTCCACCCGGAGCTGAGCTCCTTCGCGCCCTTCGATACCTACCGCATCCAGCAGCATTACGAGTACGAGCAGGGGCTGTTGAAGGAGACGGTGTCCCTGGACAAGGGCGAGCGACCCTGGGTGCGCAACCACGAGCGGGCCGGGCTCTTCGCCCCCCACCGCTTCGAGTCGCCCCCGACGACGCGGTGACGAGGGGGGCGTCCGAGCCCTCCTGCGTTTCCCGTGCACGGGAGCGCGCCCTGCGTTAACGCAAGGGCTTTCCGGGGATGGCGCCGCCCGGGAAGGGACGGGCCCGTCCCTCGTTGCGCGTGCGCGCCCTGAGGTCCTCCGATGATTCCCTTCTCCGTTCTCGACCTCTCCCCCATCCGCCAGGGCAGCGACGCGGCGGACGCCCTGCGCTCCACGCTGGACCTGGCCCGGCACGCGGAGCGCTGGGGCTACCGGCGCTTCTGGCTGGCCGAGCACCACAACATGACCGGCATCGCCAGCGCGGCCACCGCCGTCGTCATCGGCCATGTCGCGCAGGGCACCTCGAGCATCCGCGTGGGCGCCGGCGGCATCATGCTGCCCAATCACTCGCCCCTCGTCATCGCCGAGCAGTTCGGCACGCTCGAAACCCTGTACCCCGGTCGCATCGACCTGGGCCTGGGCCGCGCCCCCGGCACCGACCAACGCACCGCCTCCGCCCTGCGCCGCAGCCGCGTGGACACCTCCGACGCGTTCCCCCAGGACGTCGCCGAACTCCAGGCCTACTTCCAGGACCCCGAACCCCAACAGGCCGTGCGCGCCGTGCCGGGCATGGGGCTCAAGGTGCCCCTGTGGATCCTCGGCTCCAGCCTCTTCGGCGCTCAGCTCGCCGCCGTCATGGGCCTGCCGTACGCGTTCGCCTCGCACTTCGCGCCCCAGCAGCTCTTGTCCGCCCTGCGCGTGTACCGCGCCAACTTCCGCCCCTCCGCGGCGCTCGACAAGCCCTACGCCATGGTCGGCCTCAACGTCTTCGCGGCCGACACGGAGCCGGAGGCCCAGAAGCTGTTCACGTCACTCCTGCAGGCCTTCATCAACCTGCGCCGCGGACGCCCCGGCCAGCTGCCGCCTCCGGTGGACAGCATGGACGGGCGCATCACCGAGTACGAGCTGGCGGAGGTGGAGTCCATGCTCGCCTGCTCCATCGTCGGCAACCCACAGCAGGTCGAGGAGGGGCTGCGCTCCTTCATCGCGGAGGTCCAGCCCGACGAGCTGATGGTCACCTCGCAGATCTTCGACCACACCGCGCGGCTGCGCTCCTACGAGCTGCTCGCCCAGGCCCACGCCCGCCTCTCCAGCGGCGACGCGGCACAGCGCTCCGCGGGCTGAGCCGGGCTCCCTCCTTCGCGAGCGCTCCCCTGGATGCCTGCCCTCGGGCGTCCTCCCTGGGGGAGCGGGCGAGGAGGCTGTCCTTCCGGGCAGGGGCGCCACCGAGGGCGCGCATGGCCAATATCCCCTGGGACTTCCATGGGATGAGGACTGCGCGATGGTCTTGCCGGGCAAGGGCATGGGATGGCTGGAGTTCTTCAAGCTCCTCAAGGACGAATGGAAACGCGATGACGTGGGCGACGTCGCGGGAGCGTTGACGTTCCGCGCCATCCTCGCGCTGTTCCCGTTCCTGCTGTTCCTGGTGTCACTCGCGGGCGTCATCATCGACCCCAACCAGGCGCAGGTGCTCATCCAGGAGCTGGGCAAGGTGGCCCCCAAGGAGGTCACCGCCATCCTGAGCCAGCGCATCGAGTCGCTCGCCAGCAGCAACCCCGTGGGCCTGCTCACGGTGGGCGGCGTGGGCGCCATCTGGGCGGCGTCCGGTGGCATCGTCGCGTTGATCAACGCGCTCAACACCGCCTACGGCGTCGAGGAGACGCGGCCGGTGTGGAAGCTGCGGCTCATCGCTGTCTCCACGACGCTGATCGCCGCGGTGGTCGCCATCGTCGCGGCGCTGGCGGCGGTGGCCACGCCCGCGCTGGCGAGCAAGCTGCCCGGGCCCGTGTCCACCGTGGCGCTGTGGCTGCGCCTCCCGGTGGCGGGCCTGCTGATGATGTTCCTGTGGGCGGTGCTCTATTACGTCCTGCCCAACGCGAAGCAGAAGTTCCGGTTCATCACCCCGGGCTCCGTCGTGGGCGTGCTCATCTGGGTGGCCGCGTCCTGGGCCTTCTCCAAGTACGTGGCCAACTTCGGCAAGTACGACGTGAACTACGGCGCCATCGGCGGCGTCATCGTGCTCCTCCTGTGGATGTGGCTGTCCTCGCAGGTGGTCCTGTTGGGCGCCGAGATCAACGCCATCCTCGAGCAGCGCTCTCCGGAGGGGAAGGCGCCGGGCCAGCGCGTGCCGGGCCAGGGCAAGGCCCTGACGGCCACCAAGACGGAGCTGGAGGAGGGCGGCGCGGGCCTGCCCGGCTCGCGCGACTTCCGACCCCAACTGGACCCGGCCACGGGCCAGCCCGTCACCAACACGCCCCCGAAGCTCGGGCAGACGCCCCTGGCCGCCGCCGCCAAGTGGGCCGCCGGCCTGGGGCTGGGCGTCTTCTTCCTGCGCAAGACGTCTCGCTGAGGCCCGTCCGGAAGCGGGCGGACGCCCCGGGGCCGGGGTTTGCCGGGTTGCACGCCGCCAGGGCGGACGATAGGTAACCTGGAGGTGTCTGCATCCCAGCCCGGAGGGTGAGTGAACAGCCGATTCACCATGGCGGCGCACATCGTCGCGATGCTCGCGAAGTGCTCGGCGAAGGCGGAGGGTCCGCTCACGTCCGAGGTCATGGCGCGCAGCATCCAGACGAACCCCGTCGTGGTGCGGCGGCTCCTGGGCGACCTGGCGCGCTCGGGGCTCATCGAGACGAAGCGCGGCGCGCGGGGCGGCGTGACGCTGGCCCGCAGCCCCGAAGCCATCACCCTCCGCGACATCTACGAGTCGGTGGAGGAGGGCGAGCTCTTCGGCCGTCACCCCGTGGGCCCCGCGCCGGACTGCACCATCGGCCCGTGCGTGGCCGAGTACCTGGAAGGCGTCTTCGGCCGCGCGGAGGCCGCGCTGAAGAAGAGCCTGGAGGGCACCACCGTCGCCCAGATGTCCGAGGAGCTGGAGGCCCGCTTCCGCGCGCTCAATCCCTCCCTCGGGCAGTCCGGCTGAGCCTCAGTGCGGCAGCGCGCTCAGGTCCATGTGGATGACCTCCCAGTGATGGCCATCCGGGTCGAAGAAGCTCCAGCCGTACATGAAGCCGTGGTCCTGGGGCTCCCCCGCCGTCGAGCCGCCGGACGCCACCGCCGTCCTCACCATCCGGTCCACGTCCTCGCGGCTGGAGGCCGACAGCGCGAAGATGCCCTCGGCCGTCGTGTGCGTGTCGCACAGGGCCTTCTTGCTGAAGTCCTGGAAGCGCGCCTCCGTGAGCAGCATCACGAAGGCCTCTTCGCTGACCACCATGCACGTCGCGTGGTCATCACAGAAGCGGGCATCGAACGTGAAGCCCAGCTTCGTGAAGAACGCATTCGTGCGCTTCAGGTCCTTCACGGGCAGGTTGACGAAGAGCTTGCGCGAGCCGGTCATGGCCATGGATGCCTCCACCTCGGGTGGGTTCCCTGGCATGGACGGACAAGGGGGCCCGGAATCATCGGTGCCCCCCAGAAAAAGGCCCGGGCCCTCAGCGCGCCGGCAGGAAGGGGGGCAGCCCGAAGCGCGGGAAGAGCGTCTTCGCGTCGAGGAAGTAGTTGAGCCCGACGATGCGCTCCCCCTCGATTTCGAGCACGTTGAGCGCCCACGGGGTGAGCGTCCCGTCCGGGCCGCCCGGCTTGTACTGGCCGAACGCGGGGGCCCCGTTGGCGGACACAGGCACCAGCCGCGAGCCCCGGCACGCCGCGCCCCGTCCCTCCATCCACAGGGCCACCTGC
Organism: Myxococcus sp. XM-1-1-1; assembly: GCF_020037095.1. Classification (NCBI taxonomy): domain Bacteria; kingdom Pseudomonadati; phylum Myxococcota; class Myxococcia; order Myxococcales; family Myxococcaceae; genus Myxococcus; species Myxococcus sp. XM-1-1-1. The sequence goes on along the minus strand of NZ_JAIQDH010000044.1, from coordinate 8,416 downwards.
TCCGGGCCGCGCACCCAGAGCGCGAGCGGAGGCATGGACATGTTGACCTCCTGGTGGAGCAGGGCGGTGAGCGCGGCCATGTCGTAGCGCTCGAACGCGTCCACGTACCGGTCCACCAGCGAGGCCTGTGTCTCTGACAGTGGCGCCCTGGGCGTGCTCACGTCCTTGGTGGCCAGCGTGGCGCGGGCCCGCTGCAGCGCGCTGTTGACGGCGGGCACCGTCAGCTCCAGCGCGTCGGCGACCTCGGCGGCGGACCAGTCCAGCACCTCCGTGAGCAGCAGCGCCGCGCGCTGCCGGGGCGGCAGGTGCTGGAGCGCGGCGACGAAGGCCAGCCGGATGCTCTGGCGCATCATCACCAGCTCCGAGGGCGTGGCGTGGCTCGGCACCACGAGCGCGTCCGGCACGGGCTCCAGCCACTCCTCCCCGGGGCGCTCGCCCAGGGGCGCGTCCAGCGGGCCCGGCGGCCCCAGCTCCATGGGCCGCACGCGGTGGGCGCGCTCCTGGAGCACGTCGATGCAGCGGTGGGTGGCGATGCGGTACAGCCACGTGCGCGCGCTGGAGCGCCCCTCGAAGTGCTCCAGGTGGCCGAGCGCGCGCACGAAGGTCTCCTGGACGGCGTCCTCGGCCTCGGCGATGGAGCCGAGCATCCGGTAGCAGTGTCCGGTGAGCGCGGTGCGGTGCTCCTCCATCGCGAGGAGCGCGGCCTGCGGTGCGGGGGAAGGGCCTTCAGCCATGGCCGGGCCTCTATCAAGCCTCCGCGGGGCGGGCCAAGCGCCGGGGTGTGAGGGCCCCGGCGCTTCGACTCGAAGAAGCGGTGCGTCAGCGGCGGTGGGCCGTGACGTCCGCGTGCTTTTCGCGGAACTCCGAGTAGGGGCCGTTGAAGTCGAGCACCTCCTGGCCGGCCTGGAGCGACCAGATGCGCGTGGCCACCTCGGAGATGAGCTCCTGGTCGTGCGTCACGACGATGACGGTGCCCTCGTACTTCTGCAGGCCCTCGGCGAGCGCGGAGATGGACTCCAGGTCCAGGTGGTTGGTGGGCTCGTCGAGCACCAGGACGTTGTCCTGCATGATCATCAGCTTGGAGAGCAACAGGCGCACCGTCTCACCACCGGAGAGGGTGTCCGTGTTCTTCATGCGCTCCTCGCCGGAGAAGAGCATGCGGCCCAGCACGCCGGAGATCTCCTCGTTGGTGAGCTTGTCGTGCAGGTCCCGCAGCCAGCCGAAGCAGGTGGTGCCCTTGCGCACGACGCCGTGGTGGTCCTGCGGCAGGTAGCCCACGGAAGCCTGGTGGCCCCAGCCGATCTTGCCCGTGTCCGGTTCCAGCTGGCCGGCGAGCATGCGCACCAGGGTGGACTTGCCCACGCCGTTGCGGCCGATGACGCAGACCTTCTCGCCCTTGCACACCAGCGCGTTGAAGGGCCGGATGACGGCCTGGCCGTCGAAGGACTTGCTGATGCCCTCCACCATGAGCGTCTGCTTGCCGCTGACGACCTTCTGGTCGAAGCGGATGAACGGGCGCGCGATGTTGGAGCGCTTCAGGTCATCGGTCTTGAGCTTCTCGATCTGCTTGATGCGGCTCTGCACCTGGGAGGCGCGGGTGCCGGCGTGGAAGCGCGCGACGAAGTCCTGCAGCTGGGCGATCTTCTTCTTCTTCTCCGCCGTCTCGGACTCCACGCGGGTGCGCAGCTGGGCCTTCTGCCGCACCATGTCGTCGTAGCCACCGTTGTACTGGATGATGGCCTCGTAATCGATGTCCGCGATGTGCGTGCAGATGGAGTTGAGGAAGTGCCGGTCGTGGCTGATGGTGATGAGCACGCCCTCGTACTCGTGCAGGAAGTTCTCCAGCCAGCGGATGGAGTCGATGTCGAGGTTGTTCGTGGGCTCGTCGAGCAGCAGCCCCTCGGGCTTGCCGAACAGCGCCTGGGCGAGCAGCACGCGCAGCTTGAGGCCGCCCGTCAGCTGGCGCATCTGGCCCTCGTGGAACGACTCCTCGATGCCCAGGCCCGCCAGCAGCGTGGCCGCGTCGCTCTCCGCCGAGTAGCCATCCTCCTCCGCGATGACGCCCTCCAGCTCACCCAGCCGGTTGCCGTCCTCTTCGGTGATGTCGGACTTGGCCAAGAGCTGGTTCTTCTCCGACATGGCGTCCCACAGGGGCTTGTTGCCCATGAGGACGACGTCGAGGACGCGGTTCTCCTCGTAGCGGAAGTGGTCCTGGCGCAGGATGCCCAGCTTGCGCGGGCGCACGACGTTGCCCATGTCCGCTTCCTCGTCTCCGGCGAGGATCTTCATGAACGTGGACTTGCCCGCCCCGTTGGGACCGGTCAGGCCGTAGCGACGGCCCGGGGAGAAGGTCACGTTGACCTCCTCGAACAGCTTCTTGGGCCCGTAGGCCTTGGAGACGTTGATGACGTTGAACATGGCGGCGGCGTTGTAGCGGAATTGACGCGCAGCGGCCAAGGAAGCGTGGAATCGCCTCCGGACCGTCTCGCGGTGACCTGAGGAAACGCCTGCCAGGTGACGAAAAATGCCCTGGAATGGCGGGGCCTTGGGGCCCTGTCCGGCCGGCAGGTGGGGGAACGGGCGACAGGGATGGACTGTCGGGCGGGATTGGCGGGTATAAGGCCCCGCCCATGGCCGTCCGTTTCGAGCTCGTCACCACCGACCCCACCGGCGCCCGCGCCGGCATCCTCCACACCCGGCGCGGCAGCTTCCGCACGCCCATGTTCATGCCGGTGGCCACCCACGCCGCCTTCCGGCACCTGGCCATGGAAGAGGTGAAGGAGACCGGGGCCAGCATCCTCCTGGCCAACACCTACCACCTGATGCTCCGGCCCGGCACGGAGGTCTTCAAGCGCTTCGGCGGCATCCATCCCTTCATGCAGTGGGATGGCGGCGTGCTGACGGACTCGGGCGGGTTCCAGATCTTCTCCCTGCCGGAGGACCGGCTCATCACGGAGAAGGGCGCGCACTTCCGCAGCTTCTACGACAACAGCCGGCAGCTGCTCAGCCCCGAGTCCAGCATCGCGATGCAGCAGTCCATCAACTCCGAAATCATGATGGTGCTGGACGTGTGCATCGACTCGCGCACGGACGAGGCGGGCACGCGCGAGGCGATGGAGCGCACCCACCGCTGGGCGGTGCGCAGCCTGGCGGCGAAGAACCAGGTGGACACCGGGCAGGCGCTGTTCGGCATCGTCCAGGGCGGCGTGTTCCCGCACCTGCGCGACGAGAGCGCGGCCTTCCTGACGCAGCTGCCGTTCGACGGGTTCGCCATCGGCGGGCTGGCGGTGGGCGAGACGAAGGCGGAGCGCGAGACGATGACGTTGCGCACCACCGCGTCGCTGCCCGCGGACAAGCCTCGCTACCTGATGGGCGTGGGCACGCCGACGGACCTCATCGAGGCGGTGCTGCGCGGCGTGGACATGTTCGACTGCATCATCCCCACGAAGATGGCGCAGCAGGGCTACGCGTACACGTTCCAGGGGCTGGTGCGCATCACCCGCACCGTGTACCGGCTGGCGGACGAGCCGCTGGACGCCGAGTGTGATTGCTACGTGTGCAAGCGCTACACGCGCGGGTACCTGCAGCACCTGATGCGCGGCAAGCACCACCTGGGCTCGCGCTTCCTGTCGGTGCACAACGTGCGGCACTACCAGAAGCTGATGGGCCGCATCCGCGAGGGCATCCTCTCCGGCACGTACGACCAGGTGGCGCGGGAGCTCAAGGCCGCCATCGCCACGCCGAAGGACCTGAAGGAAGAGGCGGCGGCGCGCGACGTGACGCTCAAGGAGGTCGGGTGAGCCAGGAGGCCAACCCGCGCGACGGGGACTTCGAGCTGGTCACGCTGCGCAACGGCTCGCGCGCGGTGCGGCACCTGGGCCATGGCGAGGTGATGCACCCGTCGGTGGGCCCGTGGAAGGAAGCGCTGGGGCTCTACGTCGAGCAGCCGAGGCTGGCGGAGCGGCTGTCCCAGCCGGGGCCCACGCTGGTCATCCACGACGTGGGGCTGGGCGCGGCGACGAACGCGGTGGCGGCGCTGACGTGCGCGCGGGAGCTGGGCGCGGCGCGGAGGCGGGCGCTGGAGGTGGTGAGCTTCGAGGTGGACCTGGCGCCCCTGCGGCTGGCGCTGGCGGACGCGGCGGGCTTCCCGTTCCTGCAGCCGTTCCGCGCGGCCGTCGAGACGCTGATGCGGGACGGGGTGTGGGAGGAGGAGGGCCTTCGCTGGCGGCTGCACCTGGGGGACGCGGTGCCGTTCCTGGACGGGGCGCTGCCGGTGGCGGACCTGGTGTATTTCGATCCGTTCTCTCCCGCGTCGAACCCGGACATGTGGACGGAGGGCGTGCTCGAGCGGGTGCGTCGGCACTGCCGCGAGGACGGCGAGGGTGCGCTGTTGCTCACGTACAGCGCGGCGACGCCCACGCGGGTGACGCTGCTGCTGGCGGGGTTCTTCGTGGGTGCGGGCTCGTCCACGGGGACGAAGGGTGAGACGACGGTGGCCTCCACGCGGCGCGAGTCGCTGGTGGCGCCGCTGGGGCAGCGGTGGGTGGAGCGGTGGACGCGCTCCTCGTCGCGGGCGCCGCACGGTGGACGCCTGACGCCCGAGGTCGAAGCACGCGTGCTCGCACATCCGCAGTGGCGGTGAGCGGGCCCGCCCGGTCCCCAGGTGCGAGCGTGGCCCCTGGGACGAGGGTGCAATGGGTTGTGATGGACATTGGGGTTAGGTGTGGAGTCCCCGCGCTCAGGCCTGTCGCGGGCTGGGAGCTCCCTCATGTCTGCCATTCGCGCGCGGCTGATGTCGTTGTCCTCTCTTCTCGCGGCGCTCGTCCTGTATGCGGGGCCCGTGAGCGCTGAACCCGTCACCCTCAACTGCCCGGGCACCATGGCGGTGAACTACTCGCCCGGCATGACGAACACCCCGCGCTTCATGACCATCTCCGGGACGGGCACGTTCGGTCCGTGTGTGGGATTGCCGCTCGGCATCCTCTCCGCGGACTATTCCGGCGTGGCGCAGGGGACGACGAGCTGTCTGACCAGCTCGACGACGGCGAACCTGACGTTGACGTGGAACGACGGCACCGTGAGCACGCTCTCCATGACGCAGACCCTCAACACCCGGCCGACGGGACAGGTGGTGTCTGTCTATGCGGGCACGGTGACCTCGGGCCGCTTCCAGGGCGCCACCGCGACGGGGACGCTGACCCTCCTCCAGACGGACCTCCTGGGGTGCTTCACCGAGGAGGGGGTCACCGCCACGGCGGGTCCGGCCGTCATCACCCTCATCGGGCTGCTCTGAGGCTCCGTTGGGAGCCGGAACACGTCTGTCCTGGGAGGAAGCATGTCATATCGTTCGTGGTGTCGTGGTGCGTCGGGAAGTCTGTCTCTGCTGTGGGTCGTCGTCGCGCTGGGCTGGGCCTCGCCTTCGCGCGCCGAGGCGGTGCTGTTGACCTGTCCCGGTACGCTCCAGGCGCGGTACTCGCCGGGCATGACCAACACTCCGCAAACCATCGCGACGAGTGTGAGCGGGACGTTCGGCCCCTGTGTCGGTACGCCGCTGACGCTCTTGTCCGCGTCGCTCCAGGGCGGTGGAACGGGGCAGCTGAGCTGTCTGGCCGGTTCGACGCAGTCCATGTCGACGCTCACGTGGAATGACGGCACCACCAGCACCGTCAGCGTGAGCATCCTCGTCTCCGCCCGGCCGCTCGGCGAGGTGGTGGTGACGTACTCCGGCACCGTGTCGAGCGGGCGGTTCGCTGGAGCCGATGTGCTCATGGTTCTCGTCCTGGCCCAGACGCAGGTCACCGGATGCTTCACGGACGAGGGCGTCACCGCCACGGCGGGGCCCGTGGTCCTCACCCTCACCGGCGCCTGAGGCCCGGCTCAGTGGGGCGGATGGGACGTGGGGTCCGCTCCCGGGGGGCGCCGCAGGGGAGGCTGCTCTCGCGGGGGCACCTCATCCGAGGAGGGGCGGGCCGCCCGCGCGAGTGCGTCCTGGCGTTGCTCGTCACGAATCTCCCGGCCGAGGAAGTAGTTGAGGGCGGTCCGGATGGCGGCCACCGCGGCGACCTGGCCGATCTGCTCCCACGTGGGCGCGACGGCCGTGCGCAGCAGGTCCGCGCCGAGCTGGAACTCCAGCCCCAGCGCGAGGAACCGGCCGAGGGTGAGGCGGATTCGGGTGAAGGAATCGGTCCGCTCCTTCTGGACCGCCGCCAGGATGAAGCGCACGAAGCCGATGGCGGCGCCGGTGAAGATGACCAGCGCGGCGGCGACCTCCACCAGACGCACCAGCAGCGTCACCACGCCGTGCAGCCAGGCTTCGTTGATGAGCTCGTCCATGGACCCGGGGCTCCTCCGTCTTGGAAGATGGACATCGCCAGGGGGCGCTGGTCCTGTTTCTCCGGATGCTCGGGCGGGCGCGCGAGGGGCCGCCGCCTGCCTGCATCTCGTGGACACCCTGGGGAGCTGTCGTCGAGGCAGACAACCGGGGCTGTTCGGGATATCCGGGAGGGGCATGAGCGAGGCCCTTCAACTGGATGACTGGGGCGGCACCGGCCCCGTGCTGCACCTGGCGCACGCCAACGGATTTCCCCCAGGCACCTATCGCCAGCTCATCGAGCGGCTGAAGCCTCGCTTCCACGTCGTGACGGTGCGCTCGCGGTGCCTCGTCCCCGGCTCGGATCCGCTGTCGATGCGGGACTGGAACGACATGGCGGATGACCTCATCGGCGCGCTCCGCGCCGCGAAGCTGGAGGGCATCGTCGGGGTGGGGCACAGCATGGGCGGCGTGGCGACGCTGCTCGCCTCCGTGAAGGACCCGAGCCTCTTCCGCGCCGTCGTCACCCTGGACCCGGTGCTGTTCTCCGGGATGCGCAAGCTGGTGCTGGACGTGCTGACGCTGCTCGGACAGCGAAGCCGTGTGCCTCCCGCGAGCCTGGCGCGCCGCCGTCGCGCGCACTGGCCCACGCGTGAGCTGGCCTACACCGTCTATCGCAAGAAGCCGCTGTTCGCGGCCTTCGACGAGGCGTGCTTCCAGGACTACGTGACGTATGGGCTCACGGAGGCGCCCGAGGGCGGCTTCCGGCTGACCATCCCTCGCGAGTGGGAGGCCCGCGTCTTCGAGACGACGCCGAAGGGGATGTGGCGGTCGCTGCGCTCCATCTCCGTGCCCACGCTCATCGTTCGAGGGGCACGCACGCGCACGTTGGCCGCCTCGGCCTTCGCCAAGGCCCGGCGGGTCATCCCGGGCGTCCGCCTGGAGGAGGCTCCCGGCGGGCACCTGTTCCCGCTGGAGGACCCGGCGGACTGTGCCCGGCGCATCCTCGCGTTCCTGGACTCACTCGAGGCTCCGGGCGAGCCGCTGCGTCAGGCGCGTTAGGGGGCGGTGTCGTCCGCCACGGGCGTCGGGAGCGCGTCGGGCGACTCCGAGGGCTGCTGGGCCTCGAGCTGGAGGAGCGCCTCGAAGGCCGCGGCCTTGGGGCTGGTGGTGGTGCTCTTGACGACGTGCTGCCAGGCGCCACCCGGGAGGCGGTGTGCGTAGCCGCCCCAGAGCAGCTTGCCCTGGAGCCCGACGAAGACCTCGTCCTTCTCGAAGCGCTGGTCGGCGGTCCGCTGCATCAACTCGAGGAGCTTCACGCGGTCCGGGTTGCTCACCTTCTTGAGGTGGGTGGAGCGCGCGGTGATGACCCGGATGCCCTGGTCCTTCACGGCCGCGGAGGCGGCGGTGACGGACATGGACGTGTGGCCCGCATCCTCGAACGCGGACTGAAGCGCCTCCTGGAGGGCGAGGTCCTCGGCCTGGGCGTGGAAGCGCTGGTCGAAGCCGTGGCGCTCTTCCTGGACCTCCGTGCCGTCCTGCGTGCCGGTGACGGCGGAGGTCACCGCGCCGACCACGGGGAAGCCCACGCAGCAGAAGAGCAGGGCGCCGAGGGGGAAGAGACCTCCCAGGCGGTGCAGCACGGGCTTCGTCGGCACGTGGCCGATGGACTGCTCCGGCACCTCCGAGTGCAGGTTGCAGCGGGAGCAGGCGAGGACGTACTTCGTCCTCAGGGAGAAGAGCGGGAACCAGAAGACGTGGGCGACGCTGTAGTGCCGCTGGAGTCGGTGGGTCGTCTCCCGCTGGCAATCCCGGCAGAGGGCGGGCCGCTCCCCGAGTTCCTGCTGCTTCGCCGAGCTTCCATAGATGATGAACATGCCTGACTCCGCTCGGGGTGGAGTCCGTCCCATACCGCGACGTTGATACAAGCGTCCACCGTGACACTCTGTCTCGGAGACCCCTCGCTCCCGTGACAGCCTGTTCGGGCGAGAGGTCCCGGACCGCGCGGTGATTCCTCGCGGGTCCCTCTGACTCGACTTTCGCCATTTTAGAGCGAGGGAGAGAGCGCGGCGGTCTACTCCGCGCTCTCCAGAGATGGCGGGGCGC
>NZ_JAIQDH010000043.1:0-42396 GCF_020037095.1 Myxococcus sp. XM-1-1-1 | reverse complement strand
GAGCAGGTGGTGGACGCGCTGCAGCCGAGCCGGGATTTGAGCCGCTCACCGCTCTTCCAGGTCATGTTCGTCATGCCGGGCCCCACGGTGCCGGTGTCGCTCCAGGGGCTCGGCGTCGAGAGCCTCGCCTTCGAGCCGGGCATGTCGAAGTTCGACCTCACGCTGTTCGTCCAGGAACAGCCCCAGTCGCTGGTGACGTCCTGGGAATACAACACGGACCTGTTCGACGAGGAGACGGTGTCGCGGATGGCGGGGCACTACCTCCGGTTGCTCCAGTCCGCGCTCGCCCAGCCCGCGCAGGACGTGGAGACGCTGCCGCTGCTCGCCGAGTCCGAGCGGCACCGGCTGCTGGTGGAGTGGAACGCCACCGAGGCGCCACTTGCCTCCGTGAGCCGGGTGAACGCGCTCTTCGAGGAGCAGGCCGAGTGCACTCCCGACGCGGTGGCGGTCCGCTTCGGGGAGCACGTGCTCACCTACGGCGAGCTGAACCAGCGCGCGAATCGACTGGCGAGACTCCTTCGCAGGGAAGGCGTGGGCCCCGATGTGCCGGTGGGGCTGTGCGTCCGTCGCTCCCTGGACCTCGCGGTCGGTGTGCTCGCCATCCTCAAGGCGGGTGGCGCGTACGTCCCGTTGGACCCGTCCTATCCGCGCGAGCGACTGGCGTGGATGCTCCGCTTCTCCAGGGCGCCGTGGTTGCTCACGCAGTCCTCCCTCGCAGACCTCGTGCCGGATGGGGCGGCACAGCTGCTGCTGCTCGACACGGAGGCGGCGCGCTTCGAGGACGAGGACCCGGAGGACCTCCCGCCACTGGCGGGGCCGGAGTCGCTCGCCTATGTCATCTACACCTCGGGTTCGACGGGAGGCCCGAAGGGCGTGGCCATGCCCCATGGGCCCCTGCTCAACCTGGTGCAGTGGCAGCTCGGCGCCTCGCGCCTGCCACAGGGGCGCACGCTCCAGTTCTCCGCGCTGAGCTTCGACGTCTGCTTCCAGGAGCTGTTCTCCACCTGGGCGGCCGGCGGGGAGCTGGTGCTCATCCCCGAGGAGCTGCGGCTGGACGCACGTGCCCTGCTGGAGCACCTGGAGCAGCATGGCGTCGAGCGGCTGTTCCTCCCCTTCGTCGCGCTCCAGAACCTCGCCGAGGTGGCGGACCGGGACGGGCTGGCGCCGGGTCGACTGCGCGAAATCATCACGGCCGGAGAGCAGCTCCGAGTGACACCCGCGCTGCGGCGCTTCATCGGCCGCCTGCCGGGCTGCGTGTTGCACAACCACTACGGGCCCACGGAGTCCCACGTGGTGACGGCCCACACGTTGGAGGGCGACCCCGCGTCCTGGCCGGACCTGCCGCCCATCGGTCGTTCCATCTCGAATGCGCGTGTGCACGTGCTCGATGCGCGAGGCACTCCGGTTCCTCCGGGTGTCCCCGGCGAGCTGTATCTCGGCGGCGCGGCGCTGGCGCGCGGCTACCTCCACCGTCCGGACCTGACGATGGAGCGCTTCGTCGCGGACCCGGTGGGCCTTGCTCCAGGCTCACGGGTGTACCGGACGGGAGACTTCGCGCGCTACCTCTCCGACGGCACCCTCGAGTTCCTCGGCCGACGCGACGCACAGGTGAAGGTGCGCGGCTACCGCATCGAGCTCGCGGAGGTGGAAGCCGCGCTCGCACACCATCCCTCGGTGAAGGACTGCGTGGTGGAGGCGCGCGCGGATGGCTCGGGGCTGTCGCGGCTGGTGGCCTATGTCGTGGGCACGGACGGCGCGGAGCCCGAGTCGAGCGCCCTGCGCGCCTTCCTCCAGGAGCGGCTGCCGGACCACATGGTTCCAGGCCACTTCGTGATGTTGGACTCGCTGCCCCTGTCTCCCAGCGGCAAGGTGAATCGCCGGGCCTTGCCCACGCCGGACGCGGACGTCACCCGACGGGACACGGCGCCCCGGGTTCCTCCGAGGACCTCACTGGAGCTCCAGCTCGTCCGGGCCTGGGAGGAGACGCTCGGCGTGCACCCGGTGGGCATCCGCGATGACTTCTTCGAGCTGGGTGGCCATTCGTTGCTGGCCATGCGCCTGCTCGCGCGAATTCGTGAACTCACGGGCCGAGCCCTCCCCGTGGCCGCGCTCTTCCAGGGCGCGACGGTGGAGCGCATCGCGGCCCTGGTATCGAGTCGCGCGCCCGCGGCCAGCTCGCCCCTGGTCCAACTGCGCGGCGGGACGAAGCGCCCCTTCTTCTGCGTCCATCCCGTGGGCGGCACCGTGCTCGCGTACGCGGAGCTCGCGCACCTGCTGGGCGCGGACCAGCCCTTCTTCGGCCTCCAGGCGCCCGGCCTCGATGGGGAGACCGCGCCGCTCGACAGCGTGGAGGCCCTGGCGGAGCGCTACCTGCGCGCGATTCGCGCGGTGCAGCCACAGGGCCCCTACCTGCTCGGGGGCTGGTCCCTGGGCGGGACGCTCGCGTTCGAGATGGCCCAGCAGCTCCAGGCGCGCGGAGAGTCGGTGGACCTGCTGGTGCTCATCGACACCTATGCGCGGGCCCACGCGGAAGGAGCGGTGGACCCGTCCTGGCTCGAACCCGCGCGGTTGGGCGCGCTCTTCTTCCGGGACGTGCTGCGCTCGGCGGGAGCCTGGCTGCCGTGCTCGGAAGACGTCCTCGCGAGCCTTGCCCCCGAGGAGTCGCTGGGCGTGCTGGAGGACGCGGCGCGCCGTGTCTCGGCGCTCCCTGAAACAGGGCTCGTCGCCCTGCGCGCCGTGTTCGAGTCCAACCTCCGCGCGGCCTGGCGCTACGTGCCCAGGCCCTACCCGGGAGCGCTGGTCTCCATCGAATCCGCCGAGTCACCTCGTGCGCACGAATGGGAGCTGCTCGCCAGGGGAGGCGCGGTCGTCCACACGCTGCCCGGTGACCACTACGCGTTGCTGCGCGCCCCGGGAGTTCACACCCTCGTCACGCTCCTGCGTGACGCGCTGGAACGTTCCCACGCCCGCACACTCCCTCGGAGTGTGTCCGCGTGAGCACGTCGATACGCCGTGCCGAAATACCTGAGAAATGTGGCCTTGCTGCACTCACTTGTGTTTCAGGGCTTGTCTTGACGACTGGAATGAAGACTCACACACTGCGCCGATTCAGCAAAAGAGGAGCAAGGGCATGCATGCACTGACGAAGCAGTCGGAATCGACCGGGCAGGCCCGCTGTCCCACGTGTTCGGAGCCCATCGAGGCCGAGGGCCGCGTGCAGGGCGAGGTGTTGACGTGCTCGGGCTGTGACGGAGAGCTCGAGGTGGTCGGCCTCAATCCGCTCCGGCTCGAGGAAGCGCCCGAAGTCGAGGAGGACTGGGGCGAGTAGGCCCGGGGGCGCCATGAGCACGAACGAATCCCCGGAGCAGCCGCTCCTCTCACCCGGAAGGGTCTTCGCCCAGGCCGTCGCCACGCAGGGCGCGAAGGCCTCGGTGGAGTTCTCGCACACCATCACGGAGGCCTTCCCGGGCTTCAAGCGGCGCCCGCGCATCGCGGTGCGCGGCCTGTTCAAGGTGGTGAAGGCCGAGGGCGGCAAGGTGAAGTACTGGCACGAGACGCCGCCCCAGTCGCCGCCCACCGTGCAGGTGGAGGACGTGGGCCTGCGCCCCGAGGCCGCGTTCGAGTTCCACACGGACCTCGCGACGCTCAAGCCCACCACGGCGTGGATTCAAGTCCCGCCCGCGCTCCTGGACGACCCGGAGACGCTGGCGACGTTCATCGACTTCCGGCTGCTCGTGCGGCTGTGCACCGCGGAGAACCAGGCGCTCGCCAGGGGGCGGGGTGGAGACCGCGTGCGGGGCCTGCTGGAGACGCCGGGAATCACGCGGCTGCCGGCGCGCTCGGACCCCGTGTCCTCGCTGCTGGCGGCGTGTGACAGGGTGGAGCAGATGGGCGGCAGCGCGGACGGCATCCTCGTCAACCCGGCGGACTACTACCGCTACTTCGTGGGCAAGGGCGGGCTGTTGTCGGACCTGACGAGCATGGGCGTGCGCATCGCCCGCGCGCGCATGGTGGACCCCGGGCAGGTCATCGTCGGGGACTTCACCGCGGCGGCCACCATCTTCGACAGCGGCCGCTCCTCCATCCGCTTCGCCACGCCGCCTCCCGGCATCTTCCCGCGCGACGGCCTGGCCGTCTGCGGAGAGATTCACGAGGCGCTCGTCGTCCACCTGCCGACGCACTTCTACGTCGCCTCGCTCGCCTGAGGCGGGGTGCCCGCCCGGAAGTCCTCCAGCGACTTCCGGGCGAGTGGGCGTCAGGGCTTCTCGGCGCTGACCACCGCGTACTCGTCGCAGTTGAACAGCGTCAGCCACTGGAGCTGCTCGAACTCCATCTGGCGGGCGCGCCGCACGTCCTCGCGCACCTTCGCCACGGTGACGCTGCCGGGCTGACGCTCCGCGGCCGTCATCCCCCGGAGCGCGGCCAGCGCGGTGTTGACGGCCGGGTAGACGTCCGACGCGATGGACTCCAGCTTCCCCTGGTGGAAGCCGGCCGCGTTCAGCTCCGTGAGATAGCGCTGCGTCGTCCAGACGTTGGCCTCCGGAAACGCAATCCGTCCGCGCCAGTACCGGTGCCGCAGTCGTCGGCGCAGGCCCGCGCCGGACTCGCGGTCCGTCTTCTGACACATGTCCGCCATCACCAGGCGCCCGCCGGGCTTGAGCACCCGGAAGGCCTCACGCAGGAAGTCGCCGCGCGTGCGGAAGTGCATCGCGGACTCCAGCGCGAAGACGACGTCGAACTCGCCGTCACCGAAGGGAATCTGGGTGGCTGAGCCCACCTCCAGCCTCACCCGGTCCTCCAGCCCCGTCAGCTTCACGCGCTCCTTGCCCACGCGGACCTGATTGGGGGTGACATTGATGCCCACGATTCGGGCGGGGCGGTACTCCTCCGCCCAGAGGATGTCCTGGTCGGCGTAGCCGAACCCGCAGTCGAGCACCACGTCCCGCTCGCCCAGCCGCGCCGTGCGCGCGAGCAGATGGGCCATCTGCGCTTGTGCGGCTTTGAACAAATCCCCGACGCGCTCGCAGTTCGTCTCGTCCACGCGCTCCACGTCACGCCAGTAGCCCAGGTTGATCCAGAAGGGCTCCCGCCCCGTGACGACGCGAATCTCTTGTGGTCTGGGCAGCCCTGCCACCCATGCACCCGTCTCGTTCGAGTAGAAACGCTCGGGGTCCGCCAGCACCGCGCTCTTGAGCTGCCTTGCGACCTGCATGACGTCGAACATCGCGAGCCTCCTTCGTGGCGGTCCTCTCATTATGACCTGGAATGCACGAATTGAGGAGCTGTCCTGAGGCGCCAGCCGTCCGCCCAGGCCCTGTCGGCTGATGGACAGAAGTGGCTGTCTTTCAGGTGGAGTCTCTCTTTGCCGTGTCGTTGTTTTGGTTGTGATTGCCTCCGGGACCCGCTCGGCCGGCGAGGAGGCCTTATTGGCAATTGGCAGTCACGGGGTGACGCGACGCGTATTGAGACGCTTCACTGACAGGCATAGAAAGTGTCTTGTTGTCACCCTGCTAATAAGCGGAGGAGGGCCCGCTCATGCGACTGCACCGCAGTGGTTCGTTGGCTTTGTCGAGTGTCTTCGTCGCGGCCCTGGGAGTGACCCAGGCCGCGGCCGCGGAGTTGCCGTTGTTGGACAGCACCCCCTTGCGAGCGCCGTTCGCGGCGGCCTGTGAGGGGAAGCCGGACTCCACGCTGCTACCCGTGGACCCGCGCACGCTCGTCGTCCCGGGCGTCAACAAGCCGGGCGCGGCGGTGCAGTTCAACGCCTTCTGGGTGGACCTGCACACCCCGCCGCCGCCGTTCATCTCCAACCTGCCGCCCAACCCCAAGACATGTGGCGAGTTCCGGGCCAGCGTCGCCCGCGGCAAGAAGAACATCGAGACGCGGGCCTACTTCCAGCCGTTCACCACGGCGTCCGCGTACTACTTCATGTACACGCTGTGGGGTTACCCGCTGCGCCCGTCGGACTTCGACGAGCAGATCATCAAGCGCTTCGGCCTGGCGAAGGCCCCCTTCCGCAATCCCTATCCGTACCCCTGGGAGAACCCCAACCTCACCAACGGCGGGAGCGGGCAGCTGCCCCTCGGCATGGTCCAGGAGCGCGACGCCAACGGCCGCTGGACGGGCGCCATCGCCTCCTCCTGCTCGGGTTGCCATGACTCGAAGCTGGGGGGCGACTCGGAGTCGTCCTTCCTGTGGGGCCGCTCCAGTGACGCCATCGACGCGGGCCTCATCCAGTCCGACATGTTCCGCTCCACCGTGGTGGGCAACATCTTCCAGATCGTCCCGGTGCCGTGGAGCGTCGGGCGCGGCATGAGCGACGCCATTGGCATCGTGGACCTCTTGCCCGCGCTCTTCGACATGGATGCCATGTCGCTGGCGCCCAGCCTGCTCGAGTACTTCCCCACCCACGCGGGTGGCATGTCGCGCGCCCCCAACTGGTGGTACCGCGCCTTCAAGACGCGCCAGTTCTGGGACGGCGCGCTCACGTCCGACAACGTCCGCTCGGAGATGGCGTTCGGCATCGCCAACATCACCCGCTCCGCCCCCGAACGTCGCGCCCTCACCGCCGAGTTCGAGGACAACGACAACTTCTTCGTCTCCCTGTCGCCGCCCACCTATCCCAAGCCCATCAACACGGCCCTGGCGGAGCAGGGCGCCATCCTCTTCCACGAGCGCGACCTGTGGGCCAACGGCGCCAACGCCAACATTCCCAAGCAGGCTGGCAACGGCTCCTGCGCGAGCTGCCACGGCGTCTACTCGCCGCGCCACGCCGCCAACCCCGCCTTCCTCCCGGACCCGCGCCTCAAGGGCATCTCCGGCGTCATCACCCCGATTGAGACCATCCGCACGGACCCGGCCCGCAAGGACCTGATGGCGGACGAGCGCAAGCGCCGCGCCTGGAACACGTCCTTCCTGGCCTACAACGACCAGCACCCGGACCACGGACCCTTCTATGACGACCCCATCACCAGCGCCCTGCGCCGCGTGCCGCGCGCCGCGTATGACCGGGGCACCGGGCCCATCTACTCGCCGGAGGGGCCGAACATCTGGATCAAGCCCTTCGGCTACATCGCCACGCCGCTCTACGGCGCCTGGGCCTCCGCGCCGTACTTCCACAACTCCAGCGTCCCCACGCTGTGGGATGTGCTCAAGCCCTCGGATCGCCCCAAGGTCTGGAAGCGCCAGCAGGTCTCCGGCAACGCGCTGGGCTCCAACGCCGGCTACGACATGAGCTTCGCCGCGTACGACTTCAACAAGCTCGGCTGGAAGGTGCAGGCCCTGGCCTGCGGAGACCGCCCGGCCAATGACCCCTTCATCCCCTGCAGCCAGGAGATGGCCACGCTCGACGTCCTGTTCGCGAACATCGCCAACACCGTCGCCAACTACAACTCGCTGGCCTACCAGTCGCCGCCGCCCATCACCCAGAAGCAGATCCGCTCGCGCATGATCTTCAACTCGCACCTGTACGGGCTCGGCAACGAGGGCCACGACTTCACCCAGTCGCTCACCGACAGCGAGCGCTGGGCCATCATCGAGTACATGAAGACGCTGTGACGACGAAGGCCTCGCGCGGGCGGGGCAGGGTGCCCGTCCGCGAGAGGCCTGGAGGAAACCGGGCCGTCGGGAGCAGCGTCCCGGCGGCCTCGTCGTGTCGGGCTACATCAGGCGCTTGAAGAGGCCCAGCTTGCCCACGTACGGCGGGTAGCGCATCGCCAGGTCCAGCAGGAAGGGTCGCTTCACCACGCTCTTCTTGTGGCTGAAGGCATCGAAGCTGGCCTGGCCGTGGTAGCCGCCCACGCCGGACTCGCCCACGCCGCCGAAGGGCAGCCCCTCCGCCGCGAAGTGCACGCACACGTCGTTGACCACCGCGCCGCCGCTGGACGTCTCCGTCAGGACCCGCTCGTTGACGGCCGCGTCCTTGGAGAAGCTGTAGAGCGCGAGCGGCTTGGGGCGCGAGCGCACGAAGCGGATGGCCTCGTCGATGCTCGGGCAATCCACCAGCGGGAGGAGGGGACCGAAGATCTCATCCTGCATCAGCGGGCTGGCCAGGGGCGCGTCGGTGATGACGGTGGGGGCGAAGAAGCGGCTATCCGCGTCGTGCTCGCCCCCGAAGGCCACCTTGCCGTGCCCGGCCAGCGCGCGGACGCGCTCGAAGTGCCGGGGGCTGATGATGCGGCCGTAGTCGCTGCTCTGGCGCGCGTCCTGGCCGTAGAACTGGGTGACGGCCTTCTTCACCAGCTCCGTGAAGGGCGCCTTGAGCTCGGGAGGAATCAGCACGTAGTCCGGGGCGATGCACGTCTGGCCCGCGTTGAGGTACTTGCCCCAGGCGATGCGCCGGGCGGTGACCTCCAGGTCCGCGCTCCGGTCGACGATGCAGGGGCTCTTGCCGCCCAATTCCAGCACCGTGGGCGTCAGGTGCTTGGCGGCGGCCTCGGCCACCACGCGGCCCACCTGGGTGCCGCCGGTGAAGAAGATGAGGTCCCAGCGCTGCGCCAGCAACTCGCGGCTGGCGTCCGCGTCGCCCTCCACCACGGCGACGACCTCCGGGGAGAAGGCCTCACCCAGGAGCTTCGCCAGCACCGCCGACGTCGCTGGCGCCAGCTCGCTGGGCTTGAGCACCGCGGTGCACCCGGCCGCGAGCGCCCCGACGAGCGGCGCGATGGACAGCTGATACGGGTAGTTCCACGGCGCGATGATGAGCGTCACGCCCAGCGGGTCCGAGTATTGGTACGCCCGCGCCGGCTGGATGACGATGGGCGCCGAGCCCCGGCGCGGCTTCATCCACGACTTCAGGTGCTTGAGCGCACCTTTTATCTCTCCATAGATGCTGCCGACCTCCGTCAGATACGCCTCCTCGGCGCTCTTCGAGAGGTCGGCCTTGAGGGCGGCGAGGATCTCCGCCTCGTACTTGCGCACCACCCGGTCCAGGGCTTCCAGCCGCGCCCGCCGCCACTCGAGCGGGAGCGTCACGCGAGACTCGAAATAGGCGCGCTGCTTTTCGACGAGCGCCCCCGCGTCGAGCGGAGGCGGTACGGCGGCGAGGCGACTGGAGCTCTGGACCATGGACTTCTCCTTGCGAAAGGCGATGCGCGGCTACTTCAGGAGCTCACCTCGCTCCGCTTTCTGGATGAGCGACGCGGGCGGCTCGAAGTGCTTGCCGTAGCGCTTCGCCAGCTCGTTCGCGCGGGCGATGAAGCCCCTGAGGCCCGTGCCCGTGGGCCCCTCGTAGCCGTTGATGAACTGGGCCACGCCGCCCGTCCACGCCGGGAAGCCGATGCCCAGGATGGAGCCGATGTTGGCGTCCGCCGCCGAGCGCAGCACGCCCTCGTCGAAGCAGCGCACCGTGTCGATGGCCTCCGCGAACAGCATCCGGTCCTTCATGTCCTCGAAGGGGATGGTCGTGCCCGGCCTGGTGTAGTGCTTCGCCAGCCCCGACCACAGTCCCGCGCGCTTGCCGTCCACGTAGTCGTAGAAGCCCGCCCCCGTGGAGCGGCCCTTGCGCCCGTGCTGGTCGATGAGCGAGTCGACGACGGCGTAGCTGCCGTGGTCCGCCCACGGCTTGCCCTCGGCCACCGCGGCGGCCTTCGTCTCCTCGCGAATCTTGCGCGGCAGGGTCAGCGTCAGCTCGTCCATGAGCGCCAGGGGCGCCGCGGGGTAGCCCGCCTGCAGGCCCGCCTGCTCGATGGACGCCGGGGAGATGCCCTCGCCCACCATGGCGATGGCCTCGTTGAGGAACGTGCCGATGACGCGGCTGGTGAAGAAGCCCCGGCTGTCGTTGACGACGATGGGCGTCTTGCCGATCTGCACCGCGATGTCGATGGCCTTCGCCAGCGTCGCGTCGCTCGTCTTCTTGCCGGCGATGAGCTCCAACAGCGGCATCTTGTCCACGGGGGAGAAGAAGTGCATGCCCACGAAGTCCTCGGAGCGCTTCACCCCCTCGGCCAGGAGGGTGATGGGCAGCGTGGACGTGTTGGACGCCAGCACCGCGTCGGGCGCCACCACGTCCTGGACCTCCTGGAAGACCTTGTGCTTGAGCTCCACGCCCTCGAACACGGCCTCGATGACCAGGTCGCAGCCCTTGAGCGCCGCGGCGTCCTGGGTGGGGGTGATGCGCGCGAGCAGCGCGTCGCCCTTCTCCTTCGTCGTCTTGCCCTTCTCCAGCGCCTTCTCCACGAGCTTCACGGAGTACTGCTTGCCCTTCTCCGCGGCGGCGACGCTCACGTCCTTGAGCACCACCTCGATGCCCGCCTTGGCGCACACGTAGGCGATGCCCGCGCCCATCATGCCGGCGCCCAGGATGCCCACCTTCTTCGCCGTGTGCTGCGGATAGCCCTTGGGCCGGCCGCCACCGGAGTTGATGTGCTGCATGTCGAAGAAGAACGCTTGAATCATGTTCTTCGCGACCTGACCCGTCGCCAGCTCCGTGAAGTAGCGCGACTCGACGGTGAACGCGGTGTCCACGTCCACCTGCGTGCTCTCCACCGCCACCGCCATGATGGCGCGGGGGGCGGGCATGTTCGCGCCCTTGAGCTGCTTGCGCAGGTTGGCGGGGAAGGCCGGCAGGTTCGCCGCGAGCCCGGGGGACGTCGGCGTGCCGCCCGGAATCTTGTAGCCCTTCTGGTCCCACGGCTGCTGCGAGCTCGGGTTCGCCTTCACCCACGCCTTGGCCGCGGGGATGAGCGCCTCCACCGAGTCCACCACCTCGTGCACCAGGCCCACCTCCTTGGCCTCCTGGGGACGGTAGCGCTGTCCCTGCAAAAGCACCTTCATCAGCGCGTCCACGATGCCCAGCATCCGCACCGTGCGCACCACGCCGCCCGCGCCGGGCAGCAGGCCCAGGGTGACCTCCGGCAGGCCAATCTGCGCGCCCTTCACGTCCGCGACGATGCGGCGGTGACAGGCGAGCGCGATCTCCAGGCCGCCGCCCAGCGCCGCGCCGTTGATGGCGGCGACCACGGGCTTGCCCAGGGTCTCCAGCGCGCGCAGCTGCGCCTTGAGCTCCTGGCCCAGCTCGAACGCCTGCTTCGCGTTCTCCTTGCGGATCTTCAACAGGTCGTTCAGGTCGCCGCCGGCGAAGAAGGTCTTCTTCGCGGAGGTGATGACGACGCCCTTGATGTCCGCCTTCTCCTTGACCAGCCGGTCCACCGTCGCGCGCATCGACTGGATGTACGCGGCGTTCATGGTGTTGGCGGACTGGTGGGGGTCATCCAGCGTCAAGGTGACGATGCCGTCGGCATCCTTGTCCCAGCGGATGGTGCTCTGCTCGCTCATGGGGTTTGCTCGAATCTTGGTCGAAAGGGGATGCGCAGAAAGGTCAGACGCGCTCGATGAGGGTGGCCACGCCCATGCCACCGCCGACGCACAGGGTGATGACGGCCCGGCGCGCCTTGCGCCGCTCCAGCTCGTCCACCATGGTGCCCAGGATCATCGCGCCCGTGGCGCCCAGCGGGTGCCCCATGGCGATGGCGCCGCCGTTGACGTTGATCTTCTCGTTCGGGATGCCCAGGTCCTTCTGGTACTTGAGCACCACGGAGGCGAAGGCCTCGTTGAGCTCGAACAGGTCGATGTCCTTCACCGACAGGCCCGTCATGTCGAGCAGCTTGCGAGTGGCGGGGATGGGCCCCGTCAGCATGATGGTCGGGTCCGAGCCGGACGTGGCCACCGCGGCGATGCGCGCGCGCGGCGTCAGCCCCAGCGACTTGCCCACCTTCTCCGAACCGATGAGCACCAGCGCCGCGCCGTCCACGATTCCGGAGGAGTTGCCCGGGGTGTGCACGTGCTCGATGCGCTCCACCATGTGGTACTTCTGCAGCGCCACCGCGTCGAAGCCGCCCATCTCGCCCATGGCGGCGAAGGACGGGCTCAGCTGCCCCAGCGAGGCGACGGTGGTGTCCTTGCGCGGGTGCTCGTCGCGCTCCAGGACCACCAGGCCGTTCTGGTCCACCACGGGGATGACGGAGTTCTTGAAGTAGCCCTCCGCCCAGGACTTCGCGGCGCGCGCCTGCGACTGCGCGGCGTAGGTGTCCACGTCCTCGCGGGTGAAGCCCTCCATCGTGGCGATGAGGTCCGCGGAGATGCCCTGCGGCACGAAGTACGTGTCGTAGTTGGTGGCCGGGTCCATGGCCCACGCGCCGCCGTCGGAGCCCATGGGCACGCGCGACATGCTCTCCACGCCGCCCGCGATGACCAGGTGCTCCCAGCCCGAGCGCACCTGCTGCGCGGCCATGTTCACCGCCGTCAGGCCGGAGGCACAGAAGCGGTTGAGCTGCACGCCGCCCACCGTCTCCGGCAGGCCCGCCGCCAGCACCAGCGTGCGCGCGATGTCCGCGCCCTGGTCGCCCACCGGCGACACGATGCCCAGCACGATGTCGTCGATCTGCTGGGGGTCCAGGCCGGGGTGGCGCTTCTTGAGGGCGTCCACCAGGCCGACCAGCAGGGAGATGGGCTTGATGCCGTGCAGCGCGCCCTTCTTGCCCTTGCCGCGAGGTGTACGGACGGCGTCGAAGATGAATGCTTCCTGGCTCACCGGGAGCCTCCTTGGGATTCGGTGTGGGAGTGGTCTACAGCGAACGGGCGACGAGTTCCTTCATGACCTCGTTGGCGCCGGCGAAGATGCGCATGACGCGAGTATCCGCGAACAGGTGAGCGATGGGGTATTCCTTCATGTACCCATACCCTCCGAAAAGCTGGAGGCAACGGTCCGCGACGCTGCTCGCCTGGTCCGTCAGCCAGTACTTGGCCATGGCCGCGGACGCCACGTCCAGCTCCCCCGCCAGGTGCTTCTCCACGCACTCGTCGAGGAACGCCCGTCCAACCCGGCCCAGCGTCGCGCATTCCGCCAGCTCGAAGCGCGTGTTCTGCAGAGCGAAAAGCGGCTTGCCGAACACCTGGCGCTGCTTGGTGTAGTCGACCGTGAGCGCCACGGCCCGCTCGATGCTCGCCTGCGCGAGCACCGCCGTGGCCAGCCGCTCCTGGGGCAGCTGCTGCATCAGCTGGATGAAGCCCGAGCCCTCCTCGCCGCCCAGCACGTTGACGGCCGGAATCCGGAGCTCGTCGAAGAACAGCTCCGTGGTGTCCTGCCCGTGGCCGCCCAGCTTCTCCAGGATGCGGCCCCGCTCGAAGCCGGGCGTGGTGTCGGAGACCTCGGCACACAACAGGGAGATGCCCGCATGGCCCTTCACGTCGCTGGTGCGCACCGCGATGATGAGGAAGTCACAGACGCGGCCGTTGGAGATGAAGGTCTTGGACCCGCTCACTTTGTAGAAGTCGCCGTCGCGCACCGCGCGGGTGGAGATGGCCTGCAGATCCGAGCCCGTGCCCGGCTCCGTCATGGCGATGGCGCCCACCCACTCGCCGCTGGCGAGCTTGGGCAGCCACTTGAGCTTCTGGGCCTCGGAGGCGTACGCGAGCACGTAGTGCGCGACGATGGTGGAGTGCACCGCGAAGCCCATCGTCGGGTCCCCGGCGCGCACCTGCTCCTCCAGGAGGATGGCCTCGTGGGCGAACGTGCCGCCGCCGCCGCCGTATGCCTCCGGGATGGACATGCACAGAAGGCCCAGCTCGCCCGCCCGGCGGTAGAGCGCCTTGTCCGGGAAGCCCTGGGCCACGTGCTTGGGCACGTTGGGGAGGACCTCCTTCGTGAAATAGGTGGCCGCGAGGCCGCGCACCTGCTCGAGCTCGTCGGAGCTCCACCGAGGACGTGCCGTCATAGTCTGTCTCCGCGCTGTCGTGACTGCTGTCTAGAGTCCGAACGTCTTGCCGATGATGTCCCGCTGGATTTCGCTGGTGCCACCATAGACGGTGGAAATCACCGTGGCACGCAGATGCGATTCCATATCGAACTCGGTGGCGTAGCCGTAGCCCCCCATCATCTGCACGCCCTCCAGCGCCACGCGCTTGGCCGTCTCGGTGGCCTTCAGCTTGGCCATGGAGGCCTCGCGCGGGAGCATCTTCTCCGGGGCCTCGTCCGCCATCTGCGCCACGCGGTACAGGAGCAGCTCGCTGCACTCCAGCTCCAGCGCCAGGTCCGCGATGCGGTGCTTGAGGGCCTGGAACGAGCCCACCGACTTGCCGAACTGCTGGCGGTCCTTCACGTACGCCACCGCGTCGTCGAACGCGCGCCGGCCCCGGCCCAGCATCGTCGCCGCCAGGATGAGCCGCTCGCTGTTGAGCCCCGACATCAGCTGCGGCCACGCCTGGTCCACCACGCCCACCACGCTGTCCTCGGGCAGGAAGCAGTCGGTGAAGTAGACGTCGTTGACCTCCTTGCCGTTGAGCGTGGGGATGCCGCGAATCTCCACGCCCGGCGTGCTCGTGGGCACGCAGAACATGGTGAGCCCCTCGTGGCGCGAGCCCGGGCCCGCGCCGCGCGTCCTCGCCACCAGCAGCAGGTGGTCGGCGATGTGCGCGTTGGAGCACCACGTCTTCTGGCCGTTGACGACGAAGCCGCCCGAGGCGCGCTCGGCGCGGCAGGTGATGGCCGCCGCGTCCGAACCCGCGCCGGGCTCCGAGATGGAGATGGCCTCCACCCGCCCTTGCGTGATTCCCGTGAGCACCTTCTGCTTCTGCGCGGGCGTGCCGAACCTCGCGTAGGGCCCGGCCGCGACGGCGGTGGTGACGTAGCCGCCCACCGGCGCGAGCCCGTAGGCGGTGCGCTCCGCGAACAGGCAGATCTCCGACATGCCGCCGCCGGAGCCGCCGTACTCCGCGTCGATGCCCACGCCGAGCCAGCCCAGCTCGGCCATCTGCGCGTACAGCTCGACGTTGTGCGCCTCCACGCCGTGCTGCGTCAAGGCGTCGCGCTGGGCGCGGGTGCCCGTCCTGGCGCGGCAGAAGGCATCGATGGACGCGGCGAACGAGGCTTGCTCGGGGGTTCTGGCGTGCATGGCGGCAGGGCTCAGGCGTTCTCGTAGAAGGTGGCGATGCGCTCGGCGTACTGCTGGAGGATGACGCGGCGCTTGAGCTTGAGCGTGGGGGTGAGCTCGCCCGTCGCCGGCGACCACGTCTCGTTGACGACCTCGAAGCGCTTGACCTGCTCGGCGCGCGACAGCCGCTGGTTGACGGAGGCCACCAGCGCCTCCAGCTCCGAGCGGATGGCGGGGTCCTTCGTCAGCTCCGCCACGGACATGGGCGGCAGGCCCCGGGCCTTGGCCCACACGGGCGCGACCTCCGCGTCCAGGCAGATGAGCGCGGTGACATACGGCCAGCCATCGCCAATCGCGAGCGCCTGGCCCACGAGCGGGTGGGCGCGCAGCAAGCCCTCGATGCGGGACGGGGCGATGTTCTTCCCGCTCGAGGTGATGATGAGCTCCTTCTTGCGGTCGGTGATGGTGAGGAAGCCCTCGGCGTCGATGGTGCCGATGTCACCGGTGGCCAGCCACCCGTCCTCGTCCGTGGCGCTGACGATGCGCCCGTCCCCCGCCAGGTAGCCCATGAACAGCACGGGGCCGCGCACGAAGATTTCACCGTCGGAGGCGAGCTTCAGCTCGAGCCCGGGGACGGGGCGGCCCACCGAGCCCACGCGGAAGTCGGTGGGCAGGTTGATGGTGGCGCAGCCCGTTGTCTCGCTCATGCCCCACACCTCGAGCACGCGGATGCCGAAGCCGCCCAGGTACTCCAGCACCTCCACGGGGATGGGCGCGGAGCCGCTGCTGGCCCACTGGAGCGCGTCCAGGCCCAGCGTGGAGCGCAGGGGCTTGAGCACCTTCTCCTCCGCCACGGCGACCTTGGCGGCCAGCTCCTCGGACACCTTCTGGCCGGAGCCCTCCAGGCGGAAGGCCTCCAGCGCGAGCGCGTGCGCGCCCATGATGGCGTCGCGGCGGGGCGCCTCCAGCGTGCCCAGCTTCGCGCGCAGGCCCGCGGCCAGCTTCTCCCAGACGCGGGGCACGCCGAAGAAGGCGGGCGGGCGCACCTTGGCCATCAGCGGCACCACGCCCGCCGGGTCCGAGCAGACGTGCACGTGCAGCGCCTTGAAGAGCATCCGGTACAGGCCCAGCTCGCGCTCGGCGATGTGCGCCAGCGGCAGGTAGGCGATGGACGGCGCGCGCATGGGCGTGGGCACCACCGCGTCCACGCAGATGGCCTCGTAGAAGGCGTTGCGATGGCTGAGCACCACGCCCTTGGGGTCTCCGGTGGTGCCGGAGGTGTACATCATCGCGATGGGGTCCTCGGGACGGATGGGCTTCCAGGTGTCCTCGAAGACCTGCGGCGCCTGCTCATGCAGCGCCGCGCCGTCCGCCTCCAACTGCGCGAAGGAGACATAGAGCGCGTCTCCGGCGGGCACGGCCGCTGCGTCGATGACGACGATGCGCTTGAGGGAGAAGAGCGACTTGAGGATGGGGCGCCAGCGGGCCACCTCCTCCGCGCCCTCGAGCACCACCACCGTGGCCGCGCTGTGCTGGGCGACGTAGCCTACTTGCTCCGTGCTCAGCGTTTGATAGGCGGTACAGGGGATGGCGCCCAGGTGGGCCGCGGCGTAGTCGATGAGCCAGTGCTCGGGCCGGCTCGACATCATGATCATCATCCGCTCGCCGCGCTGGAGCCCGAGCGCGCCCAGGCCCCGGCTCAGCGCCGCGGTGCGGGCGCGAATCTGGGCCCAGGTGAGCGTGGTGTCACCGGCGGTGAGCGCCGGCTCGTCCGCCAGTTCGTCCGCGTTGCGCTTGAGCAAGAGCGGCAGGGTGAGCTTGTTCGCCAGGGATTGGCACTGCGCCTCCAGGTCTGCGAGCGACGTACCCATGGACTCCTCCTGCGTCTGGTTTCGCGGCGACTGCGGATGCGGCGTGTGGGGTGCTCCTCAGGGGTCGACGTAGAGGTCGAGGATGACGTCGTCGCCGCCCCCGTAGCGGCTGAAGTCGGTGACGCCCTCGGCGCGCAGCACGTCCTCGTCGATGAAGGTGTGGCCGGTGCAGTCGCGCGGCTTGCGCTGGAGGATGGCCACCGCCGCGTCCGCCATGATGTCGGGCGTGCGCGCGCGCTGCATGGAGTCATCCCCGCCGAGCAGGTTCTTCACCGCCGCGGTGGCGATGAGCGTGCGCGGCCACAGCGCGTTGGCGGCGATGCCCGCCTCGGCGAACTCCGCGGCCCAGCCCAGCGTCAGGAGCGTCATCCCATACTTCGCCACCGTGTACGCCGGGTGCTTGCCCAGCCAGTGCGGCGCCAGGTTGACGGGCGGCGACAGCGACAGGATGTGCGCGTGCGCAGAGCGCTTGAGGTGCGGCAGCGCGGCGCGCGTGAGCAGGAAGGTGCCGCGCACCTGGATCTGCTGCATCAGGTCGAACCGCTTGAGGGGCAGCTCGTCTGTCTTCAGCGGCGCCAGCGCGCTGGCGTTGTTCACGCAGAAGTCGATGCCGCCGAAGCGCTTGACGGCCTGGTCCACCGCGCGCTGGACGTCCGCCTCCTCGCGCACGTCGCCCACCACCGCGAGCGCCTGGCCTCCGGCGGCCTCGATGTCCGCGGCCGCCGTGTGGACGGTCCCCGGGAGCCTGGGGTCGGGCGTGTCCGTCTTGGCCAGGAGCACCACGTTGGCGCCCAGCCTCCCCGCGGCGACGCCAATGGCGAGGCCGATTCCGCGGCTTCCTCCGGACATCAACAACGTGCGTCCCGACAGAGGCTTCTGGCTCATCAGGACTCCTTGTCGCTCGGACCCTCGGACGGAGCGGGCGTGGCTTCCGGCTCCGCGCGGGGCGGCATGTTCTTCAGTTGGGGGATGACGTCGCGAACGAGCGTGATGAGCGATTCGCTCAAGAGCAGGTGCGCCTCCTCGCGCGTGAGCGTCCCGCCGCGAATCCACTCGCGGATGGTGGCCTTCACCATGCCGGAGTAGGAGCGCATCATCGCGCGGTGACGCGCGTCGCTGCCCACCTCCACCTTGAGCCCCAGGAACTCGAGCGTCTTCGCCGCCGCCACGTCGTCCGCGGCGGAGATGATGCGCTCGACCTCCGGGTCCGCGCCGATGCCGCCCACCGCGGTGACGGCCACGTACGTCTTGCCGTGGGTGGCCACCGTGTCCAGGTACCACCGGACGCTGCGCTCCACGCGCTCGCGCAGCGTGCCCGTGTTGCTGACCTTCTCCTCCAGGCCGGGCATCAGGAGCATGCGCTTGACGACCTTGAGGTACAAGTCGCGCTTCTGCCCGAAGTAGTGGTTGAGCAGGCCGCGGGCGACACCCGCTTCCTTGGCGATGTCCGTGGTGGAGACGTCCGCGTAGGGACGCTCACCGAACAGACGCGTCGCGACCTCGAGGATCTGCTCGCGGCGCTCGTCCGGCTCCAGGCGCTTCCAGCGGGGGGCGGGGGAGGGGCTCATGACTTGTGCTCCCGCCACGGCAGGAAGGCCGGCTGGTCCTGCTCCACGGTGCGCGTGAAGGCGGGGGGGCGCTTCTGGAGGAACGCCATCACACCCTCCACGGCGTCCGGGTTCTGTCCCAGGCTCGCGATGAGCTGGCTGTCCAGGGAGAAGGCCTGCTCCGGGCTGGGCAGGGCGCTCATTCGGTAGAGGGACTGACGGATGACGGCCACGGACACGGGCGCGGTGGACTCCACCAGCTCGCGCGCCAGCGCCTGCGCGGCGCCGAGGACCTCGTCGGATTCATGGAGCGAGCGCACCAGCCCCGCGCCGAGCGCCTCGTCCGCGGGGATGAGCCGGCCGCTCACCATCCAGTCGAGCGCGCGGCCCATGCCGACCAGTCGGGGCAGGAACCAGCTGGAGCCGCCCTCCGGGTAGATGCCCCGGCGGCTGAAGACGAAGCCGAAGCGGCTGTCCTTGGCCGCCAGCCGGAAGTCCGCGGGCAGGAGCATCGTCGAGCCCACGCCCACCGCGGCGCCCCGCACGGCGGCGATGACGGGCTTGCGCAGGGAGAACAGGCGGCGGGTCACCCGCGTCGCGGGCTCCACCCACCCCGGCTCGGGCAGGCCTCCGTTGGCGACCTCGAAGGACAGGCCGCTCAGGTCCGCGCCCACACAGAAGTCCTTGCCGGCCCCCGTGAGGATGACCACGCGCACGTCCTCGTTGGCGTCCGCCTGGGTCAGCGCGTCCGCCAGCTCGTCCGCCATGGTGATGGTGAAGCCGTTTCGCGCCTCGGGACGGTTCAGCTCGAGAGTGGCAACCCGGTCCGAGACCGAGGTCCGGATGTGTTGGTAGCTCATGGTGGGGGCCTCATCACTTCGATGAAAGGGATATTGGAGCGCTGTTGGCGGTGTGTCAACAGGGTCGACGCGGCCGGATTCCGAAAGACTTACGACGTGTTGCGTCATCCCGGGGTGACTGTGCTTGGTGGGTGGGGCCGGGGGAACTGCCGCGTGGGTGAAGTCTTGCGGCGGGACGGAACCGCCAGGGCCGCGTCTGTCGTTGCCCTGTATCAATGCTGGGGAGTGGTGTCCGACCCGGCGCGACTGTCTTTGATGTTTCCCGGCCTGGGGTGGATAGTCCCGCCGCCGTGTGACGTGACACGGCATGTCCGAATCCGATGTGTCGTTCTGGAGGCTTCATGAACCGCATCTCGAAGTCGTTGTTCGCGGCGTTGGCGTTGGCCCCCCTTTCGGCGTTGGCGCTGCCGCCGGACTGTGATGTCCGCTGTGTGGCCACCACGCCGTGTCGGATCGTCTGCGCCATTCCCTGGACCATGCAGGTGGTGTCGTGCGGCGTCTGGGTCGAGGACTACGACCCGGGCGCGGCGTGCGCGCCGGGCCTGACGGCGGAGGCAGGTGAGGAGCCGCTGTTCTCGTCCGAGGAGACCGACGAGGTGGATGCGGCCTGGGAGTGCTCCGAGCAGGATGCCGCCGAGCAGTGAGTTCCGTCCCGCTGGGGCGTGTTTGATTGGTTCAACTCGACGTTTCACCCTGGAGGACCCAATGAAGCTCATGTCGAAGACGTTGCTCGCGGGTTTCGCGGCGTGCGTGCTGTCCCCCCTGTCGGCGCTGGCGCTGCCGCCGGACTGTGATGTCATCTGCGAGGAGTTCGAGGCGTGTGACACCACGTGCGCCGTGCCCTGGACCACGCGCATCATCAACTGCGGAAGGTGGCAGACCGAGTACCACCAGCCGGGGACGTGCACGCCGTACCTGGTGGACGGGGAGGGCGAGGAGGAGGTGCTGATGTCCTCCGAGGACGTCGACGCCTCGTGGGAGCGCGCCGCCCAGGACGTCTCCGCAGAGTAGCGTCGTCGTGAGGCGGTGCGCCAGGGCGGCGACTTCGTCCCTGGCGCACGCCTCCCCGATTCAGAAGACGAAGACGCTCTTGGGCGCGAACTCGAGCGGGCTCAGCCACTCGCCCGGCAGGAGCGTCACGGGGTAGCCCGAGCAGTCTTCGTTGGGGAACAGGTACGCGTTCTGGGTGCCCCGGTTGATGGCGGACTCGGCGCGACCCTCCCAGCCGTGCTCGGGCAGGCCCACGCAGGTGGACGTGCCCGGAGGCCAGGCCCGGACGTTCCACACCGCGCCGGTGTAGTCCTCTCCATCGAACAGGCAGAGCACGTCCGAGAAGGGACAGGGGTTGGTGTCATCGGCCGAGGCCTCGGCCGGGGACAAGAGTAGCGAGCCCGTCGAGAGCCCCGCCACCGTGAGAAGGGCGCCGAGGCTCCAGGAGCCCGCGCGCGTGAGACGACGGAAATCGAGCCAGTTCATACAGGTGTCTCCTCTGCCCGCCATGGGCGTTTGCCGCGGGCACATGGTGACATGGCGTTGCCTGGGTCAAAGCCCGGCCTGCGCGTCTGCGATTGCGTCCATCCGCTGGTGGACTTCCCGTGGCCCGTCGGTTTGGATTGATGCCGTGCCTCTGTAAATGGCACGCCCACCTCGAACGCTGACCGGGAGAAGTCGATGGCGAAGAAGGCGATTGCTGCTGCATGGCTTTGCTGCGCGTGGATGGCCGGCTGTGGGGATGTCGAGCCGGTGCTCGCGGACGAGACGCTGGAGACGGTCGAGAACCTGGTGGCGGCGGGGTTCCGGGGCGAAGACATCCAGGTGGTCGACGGCGTCGTCCAGGTAGGGGGCGACGCGGTGGTGAGTCTCGAGGCCTCACGGGAGATGCTCGACACGGGAGGCTCGAAGGCGGAGCACTACCGGACGACGAACTTGGTCTCCAGCGCGGTGAGGAAGGTCACGGTCCAGCTCCCGTCACCCATCGCGTCGACGATTGCCGCGGGCCTGGCGGAGGCCGTCGCCAACTACAACGCGTTGGGGCTTCGTCTTACGTTCTACACCGCCAATCCGTGCCTCACAGACCCCTCGGCGTGTCCGCCCGGCAGCCACGCCACCATCAACGTGGTCGTCAACTCCACGCTCCCCAGCGGCCCGAGCGGGGCGAGCGGCTATCCCTCCGGAGGGTTGCCTTATCCGACCATTTGGATCGGCACGGGCCTGTCCACGTACCCGCTGGATGTCATCGAGCACGTCCTCACGCATGAGATTGGCCACACGATTGGCTTTCGCCACACGGACTTCTACAACACCGCCATCAGCTGCGGCGGCACGCCCGTGCGCGAGGGCGCGAACCCGGGAGGCGCCATCCTCATCCCCGGGACACCCTCCAGCGCGACGCCGGGTGGGTCCATCATGAACACCTGCGTGCCCCTGGGCACGAACGGGGAGTTCACCTCGACGGACATCGCGGCGCTGAACTTCATGTACTGAGCCGGGGCGCTCGGAAGAGAGGCACTCCGACCGCGCTCGTCGTCGGTGCGGCCCGGAGTGTCGTGGGGTCAGAAGCTGCGACCCACGTGAAGCCCAATGCGTACAACTGCCTGCGGTTCTCGACTCTCGCGTAGAGGGTAGAAGCTCGCCGTGCCGCACGTCACCAGGAAGACTCGCCCTGCGCGCCGGCGGCTGTCGGGCCTATCGCTGCGGCGCATGCGGCACCAAGCCCCGAGCGTCAGCGCGGCCCTCCAGTACGACGGCGCGCGTTCCCCTTGAAAGGTGCAGGGCCCCGCTATCTCACTGCTCCAGGCAAGACCTATCAATCAGGTCCATCATTGGTTACGTTCGAGCCTGTGCCTGCTCCCGGAGAGACGTGTCGCGAATGGGCCGCGGTAACGGTGGCAGTCGGCCTCACGCTCGGGTGTGCATCCACGGAGCACGCCCGCTCTGGCGCGAGCGGGCCCTACGCGCAGGCCACATGCACGGATACGGTGACCTGTTGCCTCCAGCGCAACGTGGGCAACCCCGAAGCCTGAGGCCTGACGGCAGCGGAGGCCGGCAAGTACATCGGCGCGGCGATGGCGCTCGATGAGTCCGGCGAGAAGAGCGAGGAGAAGGGTGACCCGGACGAGGGGTGGAAGCAGCAATGCATGGACCTCTACGTCCTGTGCAAGGACCAGAAGAAGCCGCGCTGGACAGGTGACTGCTATGCGTGCTTCCGAAACTGCGAGGGGCAGCGCCAGTGGCCCTTCAACCTGTGCCGTCAAGGCCGGTGAGGCTTAGCCAATGCCCACGCCAATGAACTGGGATGACATCCATGACCTCGAGCGCCGCGTGCTGAAGGGCGGCGAGGAGTTGGTCTTGACGGACGAGCTGAGGGACACCCTTCGCGTCCGCGCGGCAGAGGTTGCACTCCCCGCGTCCGCTACGGAGCAGGCCCTCCAGACCGACGCGACAGCTCGAGTGCTCCTTGAGGAGATTGCCCGCCGCATCCGTGAGGGCTCCCTCCGACTGGGGCGCGTGCTGATTCAGGCCAACAAGTACCAGCAAGCCGGCAACCCAGAGGCCGCCCGTCGTCTCTTGGAGGACGTCCTGGATGTCGAGGTCGTGCCGCTCTACCGAGACCAAGCGCAAATCAGGCTAGAGACCCTCGACGACGAGTAGCTCCCGGCGCCCCTTCTCGCGGGCAGGAGTCCCTTGGGCGAAGCGTCCGTCAAACCACTCCGAGGGCCCGCGCCCGTCGCCAGCAGGGCCCGGAGCGCCGTGGGCGTCAGAAGGTGCGACCGAGGCCGAGCACCGCGGCGTCGTTGACCCGGCCCACCGTGGGCATCAATCCCAGGGGGAGCCGGAGCTGCGGGCCTCGCGAGGACGCGAGCTGGGCCTTCCGGGTGGGGCGCGGGCCGCCGCGCTGGGCCTGTCGACAGGACGCCTGGTCGACGCAGCCACCGTAGTCCTCATAATCCTCGTCGTCCTCCAGGTCCGCGAGCAGCTCCAGGTAGCCCAGGCCGAGCGCCGCGCCGACCACGATTCCGCCCAGGATGGCCTTGCCGCAATCCCCGTCGCCCACCGCGCCGGAAGCGCAGACGGCGATTCCCGCGACGAGCCCTCCGCCCGTGAGGATCAGTGGGACGAGCCAGACATGCGTGGGGATGAACGTGTCGTCCTCGTAGACGTCGGCCTGCAGGGCCCGCAGGCGATTGCCCTCCGCCATGACACCCCTCGCGGAAGGCGAAGACATCAGCCGCAGGGCCCTGGACTGGTGGCGCGGCGAGAAGTCGAACGGGCGGGGCGCGGCGTGGACGGTGCCCGGCGTGAACAGCCACAGGCACAGCCCGGCGAGGGCGAGGACATGTTTCGTCATGGTGGGGAGTCCGTGAATGGCGCTGACCGGCCGTCGCGCCGGCAAACGTGCGGTACTCGACGCAAGCCGCGTCGATGTATTCACACTGCGTCGCGCCCAGGCGCGCACCCCGGGATGGGGCGCGCCGGACTCCCCGGTGTGGCTATGCGCGGCGGGTCTGGGCGGACTGTCGCGCGGCCTGGAGCGTGTTGGCCAGGAGCATGGTGATGGTCATCGGGCCCACGCCGCCGGGGACGGGGGTGATGGCCTCGGCGACCTGGCTGACGCCGTCGAAGTCGACGTCGCCCACCATGCGGAAGCCGCGCGCGGAGCCGGGGTCCTCGACGCGGTTCTGTCCCACGTCGATGACCACGACGCCGGGCTTCACCATGTCGCGGGTGATGAGGTTCTGCTTGCCCACCGCGACGATGAGGATGTCCGCCTGGCGGGTGAAGGAGGCCAGGTCCGGCGTATGCCGGTGGGTGATGGTGACGGTGGCGTCGGGGCCGGGGGCCATGAGCAGCGAGGCCAGCGGCTTGCTGACGATGAGGCTCCTGCCCACGATGACCACGTGCTTGCCTCGGGTGGGGACATTCTCCCGGCGCAGCATCTCGAGGATGCCCGCGGGGGTGCACGGGATGAAGGCGCGGGGGTCTCCCACGAAGGCCAGGCCCGCGTTGCGCGGGTGGAAGCCGTCCACGTCCTTGTCCGGGTCGATGTGCTCCAGGACCGCCTTGTAGGGAAGGTGCGCAGGGAGGGGGAGCTGGACGAGGATGCCGTGGACGGCGGGGTCCTGGTTGAGCCGGTCGATGACGGCGAACAGCTCCTCCCGGGAGACGTCCTCGGGCAGGTTGAGCGTCTGCCCGCGCATGCCGAGCGCCTCGCACGCGCGCGTCTTGCTCGCCACGTAGGCCTGGCTGGCGGGGTTGTTGCCCACCAACACCACGGAGAGCCCCGGGGTGATTCCCTGGGACTGGAGCTCGGCGACCTGCTGGGCCATCTCGGCCCGCATCACCCGGCTGATCTCGGTTCCATCGATGTTCCGCGCCATGGAGCGCTCCATACGCCAGTTTCCCGCCCGTGCCGCGCCCTTTCTGGGAGGGGCGACGCCTGGTCGACGGCTCGGCGTGACGGGCTGACACCCTCGGGACACACCCGGAGCGAGAGGCCCCCGGTTGGGACTGGATGTATCGAGGGCCCGCGGGCTCGCCGCCAAGGGGACGTGCTGGGCGGGCTCGACGCCGCATCGCGCGCTCCGCTCCCTCCTCCGAGGCCTGGGGCCGGGAAAGGGGCGGCGATGCGGCGTGTGGCGTCCTCGCGCGATGCCTGACCGGCGGGCTCCCGGTGCGTCGGTCGGGTGCTCGTGTCTCGGTTGTGACAAGTGGTGTTACAGATGAAGACTGACAGGGGTGACTTGGCTGTGGCGTGGGGCGCTACAGTTTCAATGTGTCATCAGATATCCGGGACGTCGCTGTCAGACGTGTAGCGTCGAGCGTCACAGGTCGGAATGGGTTGTTGTGGAATGTTGATGTTGTGTCTTGTTTTTGAGTCATCAATCACAGCAAAGTGCGCGCATCACCTGGAGGTCGTATGCACGCTGCTTCTTCATCGTCTCGTGGACGCATGGGTCTGTCTCGTCTTGGCTCGCTGGTGGCCGTCGCCGCCGTGGCGCTCGTCCTGGGGGCGCCGGTGCGCGCCGAGGCCCAGTGTACGAGCTGGCCCACCAACACCACGGTCACGCCGGGGACGTCGTACGCGGACACCATCAACGTCTCGGGCCTGGCCTACGGGACGTACATCATCACGGCGTCGTTCTCTGGCAGCGCGGGCCTCATCAACCTGGCGTTCAGCGCGGCGCCGGGCGTGAGCTGGAGCAACGGGACGAAGGGCTTCATCGGCTCTTCGACGACGCTCTACCTGAGCTTCATCATGGCGTCCGGCGCCCTGCCGGGTCGTTACTCGACGGTGACGATGAACGTCGCCAACACGGCGGGTCAGACGGTGTGCAGCTCGAGCTTCATCGTGGGGGTTCCCGGTGACGCCTGCCCCGGTGACGTGAGCTGGCTGGGCAACACCATCAAGGCGGGCTTCGATAGCGCCAACTGCTACGTGGCCGCCGTCCCCGCGCAGGACGGCTCGCCGTTCATCCACGCCAACAACTATTACGTCACGCGCGGCCCGAACAACGTGTGTGAGTACGGCTGGTTCGACGGCGCCAACTGCTACCTGGGCACGCCGCCGCCCGGGAAGTCCGCCTTCATCTGGGGCAACGCGTTCTACTACTCGCCCTGAGGCGAGAGGACTCCCCGCGCGATGTCGGCCACCGCGCGGGGAGTCGCGTCCGTTCAGCGGAACGGCCCGCTCACCTCGAAGGTGACGCCGGTGGTGCCGTCCGTCCCGCGCTGCGAGCTGAAGTACAGCCGCCGACCATCGGGGCTGAAGGCGGGGCCGGTGAGCTCGGAGCCCGAGTGTCCGTCGAGCTGGAGGAAGGGGGCCACGGTGCGCTCGGGGCCCGGGGTGATGAGGCACAGTTGCAAATCACCGCCGTCCTCGGCGACGAAGAGGTCACCCGAGCGGGACATGGTGATGTTGTCCACGCCTCGGAGCGGCGAGTCCGGGTAGAGGTCGTCGTCGTAGATGATTTCGACCTGGCCGGTGGCGGGGGTGTGGGCCCACACGCGGTTGTCGCCCTTGGTGGTGAAGTAGACGGTGCCGCTGTCGTACCAGCAGCCCTCGCCGCCGTTGAAAGCGGTGGTGAGGAAGCGCTCGAGCTGGAGCGAGGCGGAGCGCGACGCGGAGACCTTCACCCAGGTGAAGCTCGCGGTGCCGTCCAGCGCGTTGCCGTGGAGCTTCGCGGCCTCCAGTCGTCCGGCGCCGAGCGAGGGCCACTGTGAGGGCGTGAAGCGGTAGAAGCGGCCATCGGGGCGGTCCTCGGTGAGGTAGAGGCGTTGGCCCACGGGGTCCACCGCCACGGCCTCGTGGGTGAAGGCGCCGAGGGCCGAGCGGCGCTGGCCCTGGGAGGGGGCACGCGGGTCGCATTCCCAGACGTGGCCCAGGTCCCACTCCTCGCACGACAGCCAGGTGCCCCACGGGGTGGGACCTCCGGCGCAGTTGATGCTCGTGTTGGAGAGGATGCGGTAGGCGTCCACCACGTTGCCGCCGCCGTCGAAGCGGATGGAGGACACACCGCCCAGGAGGGGAATCTCGCTGTTGGAGACGTAGACCCAGCCTCCGTCACCGGTGTCGAAGCACGCGCCGCCGTCCGGCGCGAGGTGCCAGGTGTAGCCCGTGCCGGGGACGTTCTGTCCGGTCCGGGCGATGATGCGCGAGGTGAAGCCCGCGGGGAGCCTCAGGCCCTGGGCGTCGGGTGAGCCTGAGATGGCGCCATAGGGGCCGGGCCCCGGTCGGGCGGGGACGGCATAGGCGGCGCGCCAGAAGCCGGGTCCCAGGACCAGGATTCCACTGCTCATCGCGGTGAGTCGAAGGAAGTTCCTGCGCTGCATGGGCATGTCTCCAATCGCCAGGAGGGCGAAGGAGATTGAGTCGCACGGCGCGCCGCGCCCACCGCATCACGAGTCGGTGACCTTGTCGCGTGGACGACAAGGCCACGCATTCGTCACCTCAACCCCTGCCTTCAGCGTCGAGGGCCGTGTGCCGTCACCTGCCTCATGCTCCAGTGGCAGGAGATGTTTCCAGCGGAGTCCCGCAGGGGCTCCACGGCGGAGAGGAAGGCCTTGCGGACGTCCTCGCGGGTGGTGGGGGAGAGCTGGTCCGCGTCATAGGTCTGGGCGAGCGAGTCCCAGACATGCTCCGGGGAACCGCCGTCCTGGACGAGGAGGTCGAGGACGTCG
This sequence comes from Myxococcus sp. XM-1-1-1, assembly GCF_020037095.1. NCBI lineage: Bacteria > Pseudomonadati > Myxococcota > Myxococcia > Myxococcales > Myxococcaceae > Myxococcus > Myxococcus sp. XM-1-1-1. Next base: position 15,073 of record NZ_JAIQDH010000043.1, on the reverse strand, counting down.
ACGTGTTGGAAGGCGAGGCCGAAGAGCTGCTGGAGTCCCTCGGTGGAGCGGAAGCGCTTGTCGCCGAGGCTCAGCAGGGGACGCGGCTGGGCCTCGATGGCGGGCTTCATCAGCTCGCGGAACACGGCCAGCGAGCCCGTGGGGGCGAAGCCTCCGCCGACGACGCAGGACAGCTTGCCGTCGGGCTTGAGCGTGCGGCGGACCTCGGAGAGGACCTGTTCGCAGTCGTCCATCAGCATGAGGGCCAGGTGGCTGAGCACGACGTCGAGGCTGTTGTCCTCGAAGGGGAGTGACTGCGCCAGTCCCTGATGGAGCGAGGCGGCGCCCTGGAGTCGGGTCTGGGCGTGGGCGAGCTCGTCGGCGCTCATGTCGAGGCCGAGGAGTCGGGGGCGGTGAGGCCCACGCTGGGTGAGCAGCTCCAGCAGGTAGCCATCACCGCAGGCGAGGTCGAGCACGGTGTGTTCGCGCGAGTCCGAGGGGACTTCGGCGGCGAGCAGCGCGTAGGTCGAGTCGAAGCGGTGGTCGCCTCGAGTCACGGGCGTTCGGGAGAACCACCGCGCCGTCACTCCGGCGAGGCGGCGGTGGTAGTCGAGGAGGTAGGACTCGGTCTCCGAGGGCGGCATGGTGGCGCGTCATACCATGCAGGCCTCGGACCCCGATGCGCGTCACCGCGGGGCGAGCGCTAGAAGGTGGCGGGAACCGTCGGAATGCGTGCCTGTCGAGTGGCTTACGCCCGCCATGGCCTGGACACGGGGCGCGTGGCTCCTTCGGAGCGAGGCCCCGGTGCGTGGTCATCCCTGCGTGACGCCGCGCGCGTCAAGTTTGGCCGACCGCGTCACATGGACGCGCGGGCCAGGAGGGCTCTCGCCTCCAGGTCTTCGCGGGATTGGATGGTTGACTGAGGCAACGACTATCACGCCATCGGATTGCATTTCCATGAGAGTCGTGGTTTGCTTGTCTTGCTTCCGCTGAGGTGGGCGAGGGCACCGCGAGGAGGTCGGCGGCGGCCGTGCCTTGTTTTGTGGCTGCGCCTCGCGAGGCGGAGCAGTCCATGTGCCCGGCTCGTCCGAGCATGGCTTCACGGCGTCACGGGTCGTGACGTCGGTGGTCGAGGTGTGTCGTTTTCCAGGAGTGTCTTCAACTGAGGCGGCTTGGCCGTCTCTTCATGCGAGAGGTGTATCATGATGGGAATGAAATGGATTGCTGTCACGGGTTTCGTCGCGGCGCTGCTCACGGGCTGTGGTGGGCCTCTGGATGACGTCCAGCAGGCGGACCCCGGGCTGCCGCAGGAGACGACGGAAGAGGTGATGTCCGTCGGCGACAGCAAGGACGGCGTCGAGGCCATGAAGAACTCGAAGGGGCAGTGCTGCAACGCGCGGTGCCGCAACGCCATCACGCGCTACTACAATGTCCAATTGGTGGACGGGCAGTGCACGGACTGGATGAATGGGTTCTGCTGGGACCGGGGCGGGCTCGACGACGCCTGGTGGGGGAGTTGCAGCTAACCGGTTCGCGGAGCGCCGAGGCTTGCTTTGACTCGGCCCATGACCACGTCGTGCCCGGTGTCACGCGGGCACGACGTGGAGTGCCGTGCTCAATCGACGAGCAGGCGTTTCACGGGCGCGGGGTCGACGGCGACCATGAGCGGGCGTGCGAAGTTGCTGAAGGACACCAGGGCCTGTCCTGGCGCGAGCCGTGTCACGCGATTCCAGAGGCTCTCGTCGATACTGCCCACGGTGCGTTGCATGCGGGAGATGACGGTGCTGTCGGTCATCTTGTGGATGATGAAGTTGTTGAGCAGGCCGAGCACCTCGTTGGGGAGGTGTTGGGGGAGCTGGGTGACGAAGACGAGTCCGAGCCAGCGCTTGCGGCCGCGCTTGGCGATGCGAGCCACCTGTTCGAAGAGGACGGGCATCTGGCTGATGCGGCTGGCGGAGAGGAACTCGTGGGCCTCCTCGATGATGATGAGCACGGGAGGCACGGCCTGGTCCTGGGCGTTGGCCTTCTCGTAGCGGACCTCCTGGGCTTCCTGGAGGCCGCGGAGGACATCCGCGATGACCAGGTTGTTGAGCTGTGGCGAGTCCGTGTCCGACAGGTCGATGACGGAGACGCGGCCCGGAGCGAGCATCGAGTTGTAGGCGGGGCCGGGCACCGAGCCCATGTCGAAGATGTTGAGCCGGCGCAGACGGTGGAGCTTGCCGTAGAGCGTCTTCCAGCTCACCGCGTTGCGGCTGCTCTGGGCCATGACGCGTCTCATGACGGTGCCACGGTTGGCCTTGAACTCGCTCTGGAGCACGGGACCGGTGGGCGCCGCCGCCTCTTCGGTCTCTTCCTCTCCCTCGGAGGTCTCGGCTGTCGTCTCCCTGCGTCGGCTTCGTGAGCGGCTTCGAGTCGTCTCCCCTCGGTTCTCGTCGCCCAGGCTGTAGATGTAGGCGTTCACGACATCCAGCAGGTGCTGGATGGTCATCTTCGGATAGCCCGTGGACATCTCGTCGACTTCGAGTGCCTGGCGCCTCTCTTCGTCCGTCTGCGGGAAGAGCTCGAAGTCCTCCAGCAGTTGCTTGGTGACGTCGTAGGCCTTGAGGAAGCGCTCCTGCTGGGCATCCGACAGGCCGAGAATCTCCGCGAGGGCGTAGGGCGAGAGGCTAGAGAAGTTGAGGGAGAAGCGGTGCAGGTTGCGGTGTCGGGGGTTGCGGCTGGTGCGACCGATGAGGTGGTGGATGTGCAGGTCGCGGACGCCCTCGGCCTGCTGGCCCCGGCGCTTGAGGGCCTCGAGCATGGGCTCATGGTCCGTGGGTTCGTCCACGTGGGTGTACTCACCCTCCACGTCGAACACGATGGTGGCGATGCCTTGGGACTGAGCGCGGTGGACGAGCGTGGCCACGGTGGTGGACTTGCCGCCGCCCGTGGTCCCGATGATGCCGGTGTGCCGGGGGAGGACGGACTTGTCGCTAGGACTGATTCGAGCCTCCATCTGCTCGTAGCCGACGACGACACCCAGGGACATGTCGCCACCGACCCCGAGCACGCGCTCGCTCTCCTCATCTGTCAGCACGAACACGGGGCTCTGGGGGCGGGGACGGAAGCGGGGCGGCTTGAGGGTGCCTTCCACTTCTTCGCCGAGCAGTTCCACCTCCGCGCGACCGTGGTAGTCGAACGTGTATGTGAGCTTCTTGCCGTGCGTCACGACGCCGACGGCCATCGTCGAGTTGGCGGGGACCGCGTTGGGTTCGGCGAAGGGGCCCTTGACGACGACGCCCAGGTAGGCGCGGCCATCCTCGCGGGACTTCACTCGCACCAGCGTCTGGGACGCGAGCAGGTGCAGGTCCGCGCGGGTGAGCAGCACGGTGAGCAGGTTGTCCTCGCTCGACGCCGTGTCGAAGTGGGTGAAGCCCGCGGCGGACTCGAGCTCCGGGTCGACTCGCGTCGCCGAGGAATCGTTCTTCAGCTCCTCGAGCGCGGCACGGGCCGAGGCGGGCGTCTCGCGGATGACGCTCTCAGACCCGCTGGGGGGCATCGAGGGGCCCCTCGCCGAGAGAGGGACGGGAGCGCGCGTCGAAGCAGGGGAGGTGGCTCCCGGGGCACGAGAGGCACCGCCTGTGTCGGCGGAGGTTCCAGCGACAGGGGCGGGGCCTCCTGATGCGCGAGACGTGACGCCTGCGCCAGGAGGCGCTCCCATGGAGCGCGATGCACCCTCCGCGCTCGAGGTCGGAGGCCCGGAGACGTTCGAGGGGCCTCCCGAGGTGCGGGACGGGCCCTCCGCCCCCGAGTTGGTTGAAGGACCACCCGAGGCACGGGAGGCGCCGTTCAGGGCGGACGAGGTGGTTGTCGAAGCAGGAGGCGATGAGCCGGGGGAGGGCGCTTTCGTGGGCGGCGGCGCCCCAGGAGGCTCGGCGCGGTCCGATGCCTGCACCGATGACGGGGCACGTCCGACGGACACAGGAGGAGGGTTGGGCCGGTGAGCCGAGCCATTCGGAGGCGGAGGGCGGCCGGCCGCGCCGTTGGGAGTCGGCTCTCGCTGCGCGCTCGGCGGTGGGGTCCTCGTGGCGCCGTGAGGCGGTGGCGTGCCGTTGCGTGGAGGTACGGCACGTGCGCCATTCACTATCTGGAGGGAGGGAGACTTCCCGTTGATGTTGCCTGCACCCTGCGGCCTCGGTTCCTTGCCATCGTTGGACATCCGTGGTCCCCCCTTAACGGCGCATCCCGCGCTCGGTCATGAACTGCAGATTGGCTCCGGCCTGGGTGTAGGCGTCCTCGACGAGCCCCAGGAAACCATCGACCCCGAAGACACCGCGGCACGTCACCGCCGCGACATCGAGGAGCATCGGGAACCCGCGCTCGGGGCGCAGGATGCTGTCGGCCATGGCCACCCAGGCGGCCTCGTGGGCGTGGTCCTTGTGCGCGTAGAACAAGCGCGGCGCCGAGTGGTCCGATACGCGGAAGATGCCTTTGACGACGCAGGGGCTCGAGTCTCTCACGAACTTCCAGGCGCGGTGCTTGCTCCGTCCGCCGTACTCCCAATTGCGGACGATCTGCGTGCCCTCGCGTTTGAGTGTCTCCAGGAGGGCATACTCGCCAGCGTCCAGCGCGAGTCCCATCGTGAGGAATCCCCTGTCGGTGAGGGAGTCGGAGACGTAGACGAACTTCTTGTGCTCGTGGATGAGCCGCTCGAGCACCGTGAGTGAGCGGTCCAGGAGTGACATGTACCCCGAGCCGGAGAGCAGCTCGTGGGCGCACGGATTGCCGGAGCCCATGCGCCACTCCGCGGTGGCCTTCTCCACGAGCGCGGCGCGCTCGGCATAGGCCTGGATGCCACGGCGGGCCATGCGCGACAGGGTGTCCTGCTTGCCCTGATAGCGGTTCTGGCGCATGTCGATGAAGTCCATCGCCTCCTGGAGGGGGTTGCTGGTGTTCTGGGACGCCATCTCCTTGCGGAACAGGCGTTTGGTGAAGGCGCCCGAGGTGCCCTGGTAGCTGACGATGCCGACGCCAATCTGGGAGATGCCGATGGGCAGGCTGTCATGGGAGACGTGGGTTCCGGTCACCGCGTCGACCTTGCTGCGAAACAGCAGGCGCTCGTGGACGAGGGACAGGTCTTCTGGCGTGACCTTGTAGACACCGGCGTCCGGGAAGGCATCGGGGCGCGTGGCCAGCCGAGGGAAGAGCTCGCTGCGGACGATGGCGCGCAGCTCGCCCTCCTTGTGGACGGCGCTGGCGATCTCCCGGCGGAACCGCTCCATGATCTTGTCGAGGTCGAGCCCCGTGGACCACCGGTCGAGGTCCAACGTCGAGGCGAGGTCCTCGCCGAACGCCGAACGGTAGTCCGCATCGCCAAACAACTCTTCCTTCAGTTCGTCCGCCTCGGGCGGCAAGTCACTCGACATGGATTACCCCTCCTCCACTCCCAGGAACTCCGCGATGGAAAAACGGGACACGCGCAGCCGCCGCCGAAGCCCATCGACGTATTCGGTGGCTTTCTCCACCGGCAGGTGGAACTGGAACCGCAGGCTGTTGATGGCGTCCTCCCGCGAGTGCTGTTTCACGAGAGGCAGGACGCGTTCCACGGGCGCCAGCAGCTCGAGGGCGACCCGGTCCGCACGGTGCTCGGCCACGACGACGTCCCGGCTGGCGTAGCCCCCCGAGCCATCACGGGCCATGAGGTCCGTGCGCAGATTCAGTGGGACCTGTTCGAAGAACAGGGTCAGGGCCTCCTCGGGAGAGGGGGCCCGCTCGCCATCGAGGACCGGGAGTATCTCAGGGCCGAAGATGCTCAGGGCTCGTCTGCGGGGGAGCCACTCCTCCAGGACGAAGTGTGCGACCTCGTGGACGATGGTGAAGCGCTGCTCCGCTTCCTTGCGCTGATTGTCAAAGAAGAGGATGCCGTGTCCGCGCCACCAGGCCATGAAGCCATGGAGGTCATGATCTTGTGTCGTGAACCACTGCCCCGGGCTCCGGCGAGACAGCCAGTCCTGGGCTGTCTGCGGAGTGAACCTGGGGAGGGCAACGGGGCGGATGTGGAACTGGCCACAGAAGCAGTCGAGCAGGTCATGGACGGACGCATGACAGTCCTTCAGTGCACAGGCCTCCACCGCTTCTTGCAGCCAGCTTTCCATCACGTGTCCGTTTCTTCATCCGGGAGGTGGTCTTGGGCCGCCATCCGGATGGGGGTCGTCGACCCGGTTCGTGTGCCGTTGGAGAAGACATTGATGACGTCGACGTGGCGAATCACCTGCATCAGCGTCAGACGGTCCACTCCGAACTTCTGGGCGATGGCAGTGCACTGCTCGCTGAAGCTGTCGCCTTCGGGGCGTCGGCACAGGGACATCCAGTGGAGCGTCTCCTGGGTGCACCCCAGCTCCTCCGCCAGCGTGTCCTCGCTGATGCCCTCGATTTGTCTGTACTGCTCGAATGTGTAGGCCATTGACCAGGGCTCGCTCCGGCCGCGTCGGGCCGCTCGCTCGAGCCATTCAGGATTCGTCATCTCGGTCCTCCTTTCCGAAGCGCTCCAACCTCTTCATGACGCGGTCTCGATTCCGCTTCACCTCGCGCTTGCGGTCCTCATCCGACATAGGGGGCAGCCCTATGGCCTGGGCGAGGACGCGCGTGGAGCGCTCCCCTTGGAGGATCAGTCCGATGAGCACCTGGTCTCGCTCTGGTACTCCCTCATTTTCGATGCGTCTCACAGCGAGCCTGGCCTCCACGGTGACCTCCAGGCTTTCTTTCGGTGCCCTCGCGCGAAGTTCGAAAACGGCCCCGAATTCCTGGTCCCGGCGGTTGCTGGCCTCTCGGGAGCGATAGCGATCCGTGAGGTTCTTCTTGGCGGCCGCGGCCAGGTAGGTGGACAGCCGACCTCTTTGAGGGACGAACCGCTCAGGATGGTCCAGGTAGTCGTAGATGACATCGATGACTGCGTCCCAGGCCTGTTCCTTGGAGTAGATCGGGTTCCTGCACAGACGCGCAGTGATTGGGTCGACGAAGACCTCGAAGACCTCCTTGTGCGCCAATGACTCATCCTTCAGGACGCGCTCGTGAAGCTCCTGCTCCTCCGTTGGTGTTGGAAGTCTCATCCCCACTCCTCGCCGGGAACACATGCCCGCTCTCGGGTTGACATCGAACTGTGTGTCCTTTCGTTACCGGCTCGGTGAGTTCGACGGCCCGTGTCTCGCTCACGTCCGCACAAGGTTGGTCGCGGAGCGAAGCAATGTCTGTACCTCCCGGGTGGTATGGCTCGCGGTGGACGAGACATGGGGTGGTGGGCGCAGTCGGGGCGGCGGCGCCGAAGAAGGGGGACGGGGTCGGTATGTCGCCGGCCTGTTTCAGGAGGGACCCATGACGTCCATGCACTGCCGAGTCGCCACCACCCAGCGCGAGTTGGATGACGCGCTGCGGATCCGCTGGGCTGTTTTCGGAGGAGAGCTGCGCTTGCTGGGGGGCAAGCCGTCACCGACGCGGCGCGAGGTGAGCTGCTTCGACACGCTGGAGACGACGGTGCATCTGGTGGTCTACGCGGACCGGGCGCCGGTGGCGACGCTGCGGATGTTGTTGACGAATCCGGAGGTGGCGCTGGCGACGGGAGGGCGGCTTGGGGTGGAGATGGAGCAGAAGCTGGACCTGTCGAGCCTGGTGGGGCCGGGGCGGGTCATCGCGGAGACGGCGCGCTTCTGCGTGCTGGAGCAGTGGCGGCACACGGAGGCGGTGGCGCACCTGCAGGCGGGCATCTACGCGGAGAGCCGGCGGCGAGGTGTGACGCACTGGGTTGCCGCGGCCAACATGGACACGGACTCACATGAGGACGCGCGGCTGATTGCGTGTGTGGCGGAGCACCGGGGTTGGGTGAGTCCGCGTTGGCGGGTGAGGTCGACGGTGCCTCATGAGTCGCCCGCGATCCCCAGGAGCCCGTTCTACACGCCGGCGGAGCGCGAGCGGGCGGGGCAGGGGTTGTTGGCGGGATTGCGGATGCCCCGGGCGCCGTCGCTGTTCGCCAGGAAGATGGGCGCGCGGTTCGTGGGGCAGCCGCTGTACGACGCGAGCTTCCACCGTTTCACGCTGCCGCTCGTGGCGGCGCTCGACGAGATTCCCGCGAGCACGTTGGAGCGCTTCCGGGCGCTGGATGGTGTGTTTCGCCGCGCCGGCTAGCGCCACCCCGTGCGTACCCCTGGGGTGGTAGAGACATCCCAACCCCTGAGGCCCATCCTCCAGATCGAAACACGACATTCGATTGGGGGAGTGAATGGCCACGAAGAAGGCTCAGTCGCGGAAGCGCGTCAGACATCTGACCGCTTTGCTGATCAAGAGTGAGTTCAAGAGTCCCAAGGACTGTCTCAAGGACCCTGCCTCGGTGACTCAGATAGGGGTGAAGCGCGGCCTTGGTTTCACGGGGGAGTTCTACGTGCAGTCCAAGCGCGCCAGGTCCGCTGCCTGGATGGGCTTCGTGGCGCCGATGCTGGAGGGGCGCCTTCCGGAGCTGAAGAACGACAACATCAGTGCGGTGCTCTTTGTTCGTGTCCAGAAGCGGTGGATGGTCTTCACGCAGGGGCACGGGAGGAACTTGCTGAAGGTCGACTGCTTCGAGCGGGACTTCGGCATCAAGGTGGTGCTGAACTCGGTGGACCCGAAGCAGCTCCGGAGCGTCGATGTGCGAAGCGTCGAGAGCCTGACGACGCAGACTCGGAAGCAGCTGAGTCGGAACTCACCGATGACGGAGTTCGCGCTGAACCTGCATCAGGACATCCCTCGGGTCATCGCCGGGAAGCCCATCGACGAGGCGTTCGCGAAGTTGATCGCGGGCTCGGACTCCTTGTCGTTGAGTGCCAAGCTGGAGGTCGAAGACCTGGGGGCGAAGTGCGAGGAGCTGCTGGCGGCTTACCAGAGCAACGCGTACCGGGAGCATTTCCCCTGGTTCGACCAGCTGCGGGCCGTGCGCGACCCGTCAGTGATCGCGAGTCTCTCCATGGTGCTGCTCGAGACGATCCGCTCCAAGAAGCACGATGACCTGCATCTGGCCCCTCCCGACATCATCGATTGGCACGAATCGTCGGGGCTCTCCTTCTCCACGGAGGCTGAGCCGACTCCGCGCCATGAGTTGCAGATGGAGGAGTATCTCCGCACGGTGGACGAGGACGAGCTCTCGTTCGAGAAGCTCAAGCGAGATGTGGTGAGGCTCCATGACACGCGCTCGGAGGTCCCGCTCTCCAAGTGGAGTGTGTTCGACACTCTCGTCTTCGAGACGGAACTGGAGGGGAAGGTCTACGTCCTCTCCGGAGGAGACTGGTTCCAGGTCGACAAGACGTTCGCGGATGGAGTGAAGACGAAGTTGGGACAGATTTCCGCTTCAAAGCTCGTGCTCCCTCCGGCGGGGAGCGAGCAGCACGAGGACGACTACAACAGCCAGGTGGCGAAGACCTCGAAGAACTACGCGCTGATGGATCGGCGAAACGTCTTCGTGGATGGGAGCAAGACCCGAATCGAAGTGTGTGATCTGTTCACGAAGGATTGCCAGTTCGTCCATGTGAAGAGGAAGACGCGCTCCGCGACGCTGAGCCACCTCTTCGCGCAGGGTGTTGTATCCGCCGACTCGTTCTGGATGGACCGGGAGTACCGGAGTCACACCCGGAATCAAGTCGTGAAGGGGCAGCCTGCGCTGGGTACGTTGATTCCCGACGCGAGGCCTGACCCCTCGAAATTCGAGGTGGTATTCGCCATCATCACCAAGCGAAAGTCGAACTGGCCTCACTCATTGCCGTTCTTCAGCCAGCTCAATTTGACCTATGCCCATGACAAGCTGATGCGGATGGGCTACCGGGTCTCGCTCTTGAGGGTCGATGAACGGTGAATGCCCGGGCGCGCTGAAGTCTCCAGCGCGGCCCTAGCTTTCGTCGTCCGGTTATCGGACGTGCATCACGGCACGGGGGCCGCAGTGATGACATTGGCCGCGCCCGGCGTCACGGTTGAGCGCCACGGCGTCCGCGGAGGGGCTCGTCGCGTTGCCGCCGTGCTGGATGAAGTCCGAAGTTCCTCGCTGGAGGGTCTTCACTCCAGGACGGCCCGCGAGGGGACCGACGACCGCGGCCGAGCCCGCAACGAGGTACTCTCCCGCGCCCAGCATGCCGACCTCCGCGAGGTCGATCTTCTGCGAGAGAGAATCCGCCCGCATTGCGTATGTCTTACCCCTCGCTGGGTGGGAGGAACGCAGGCGTCACTCTGTCGTGATGCTTTGTGATGAAACATCGTTGTTGCGATTCTCTGTGTCACGACCGAGTGGCGGAATCTGTGCGTCGCAAGCACTCCAAGTACCCTGGGACGGAGTGAAGGCGGATTCCACCCCGTCTTGAAGCACAATCCCTGAGCGACAGCTTTGGCGGTGCCTGGGACTGCCCGGAGTCTGGGCGCGGGGAGCGGACCTCGCTCCAGGGAATACGGGCCTCGCCCTGTGGGCCGCGTCGGTTTACTTGAACAGGTCAGGCGCCCAGAGAGCCAGCTGTGAGCGCAGGGCCCGGCCCAGGCTTTCCTCGTCGGTAAACTCCGTCAAGGGCCACGCTTTGAGATGAAGGCCATCGGCGAGCGATAGGTGACGAGGATGCGCAGCGCGCAGTCCATTCCATTCGGCCTGCGCGGGATAGTGGTTCACGAGCAGATCCTCCAGCCACTCACCCTCTTTGTATTCACTCGAGAGCGCCTGGGGGATGACGGGTAGGGAGGGCTCGGCATACGCGAGTACAAGCAGGGCGTGGGTTGCGCTCTTGGGTCGGAGATGTACTTCCACCACGATGAAGGCAGAGACCGTGCCGTCAGGGCGTTTCTTCGGCGCATAGAGTCGCCCCACGGCCTGTTGATTCCAGGCGGCGGGCGCATCGAGATTCCTGGCACGATGGAGTTCGACCTCGTTTCCATTGATGGGGGCGATTCCTGCATCCGCGAACAGGGTATCGCAGGCCACAAGAAGGGTCCGGACCTGCTTGTAGATGTCGCTGATGAAGCAAGACGCCTGGTAGATTTTCTCGCCGAGATTCGGATCCACATTCAAGCCCCTCTCCGTGTCTGGTCCTTCCAGAAGGTTGCATCCGCAGGAAGAGACGGCGCGGGCATCCGCTCGAAGAACTTCCCGTCCCTGGTGGATTGGAAGAGTCGTTCTGTTTGAAACAGGCTCCACGCGAGGGTCGGTGCGTGCCATCCCGTGAAGGTTGAGAGTCCACGCCGTTCGAGCACTCGTCGAAGGTCCGAGAGGAGGACGGACACATCGGAGCCGACTGCCTCCTGCGGAAGGAGGGGAGTCAGTTGACGCCACGCGAGCCAGTAGAGGTCAATTGATGCCGTGGGATGGCGGAGCTGGAGACTTGCTTCTAATTCGTCTCTTGGCGCAGAGGCGTGCGCGGTCAGATAGATGAGACTCCGTCGGTGCACGGCTTCTGGAGGGTAGGGGCGTGGGCGCACGGCATCGGCCGCGAGTGCATTCATGTAATCGGCCAGCTGGTCTCCTGTGGGAGTGGTGGCCTCCAGCGCTGTTCCGGAGGCATCGCTGAGTGCCCCGCTCTTACCCGATTCATACTTGCACTCGACGCCCACGACGTGAATGCCCGTGAGCCATGGAGCAAGATCAGGACATCCAGCTCTCGCCGGTTCAAGCGTGGCCAAAAACGGATGTCCGCGCGGTCGAAGGCTTCATCAATCAGCTCAGGCGAAGAGTCCTCCGCTCGGAGGCACCGTGAAAGCCAAGGAATCAGCAGTTTCGAATGTTCCACACAGCGCAGGAGGCCAAAGACGTTCGACGTCAGGACATCTTCCATGCGGTCCCGCGCATTGGTTCCATCCCCGAGCTTCCCGTGAAGTTCTGCTGCGAGCATCGTTGCCTCACTAAATTCGAGGCGGAAGCATACCCGATTCACTGAGCGGAGCGCATGGGTGTGAATCGGTGGTGTCGATGTCTTTCTGGGCTCGGACTCTGTCTGAGGCAAGTGGGCCCGGGTCAAAACACAACACGGGGTCGCCGGTGGCCGGGGCGCGAGCCACCCAGCCTGTCAGGGTGGTGAGTCGATGTAGGGGATTCGATTGGGGGCAGGTGCCAACAGTCGATTGAATTCCAAGGGTCATGCTGCGTCTGGGTTGACTGTCATTGTCGCCATCGCTGAACATTTCGCTCGAACCAGGTTCGGGGGGACTCATGTCCATTCAAGGCGCGGAGGCTCATTTCGCCTCTTCTCGGGCTCGTCGGGTCGTCCTGGTCTCCATCGATTGGACCCGAGAAAAGGATCCCCGGGTTCCGCTGGGGCATGCCTCCATCGTCGCGGCGCTGCGGAATGCGGGGATGGACGTGCGAGAGTTCTCCTTCGCCATCAATCAACCTGGCTTCAGCGCCGCGAGCGTTCTCGAGAGAATCCTCGAGAATGCCCTGAGCCTCGCACCGGAGATGGTGGACGTGGGCTTTGGTGTCTACGTGTGGAACGACCAGGTGGTGAAGCGGCTCCTGGTCATGCTCCGGCAGAGAGGATTCATGGGGCGCATCGTCCTCGGTGGGCCTCAGATTTCATACGCGGGAGTTGGCGTTGAGCGTTTCTATGCAGAGGCGGATGTATTCGTGCGCGGGTATGGTGAAGAGGCCATGGTGGCTCTCGCCGCGACCTCCGAGCGCATTCAGGTCATGGGTGTCCACTGGGCGGGGCAGACTGACTCCTGCCTGCAGGCCGAGGCAAGGTTGGACCGGTTGGCATCGCCGTTCCTGGAGGGAGTGATCGAGCCTTCCGTCCGGCAACGCTTCATCCGTTGGGAGACCCAGCGCGGATGCCCCTTCCGATGTTCGTTCTGTCAGCACCGCGAGGCAGGCAGTCGACTGCGTCGCCGCGACATTCCTCTGGCCCGGCTGGAGCAGGAGATTGATTTGTTTGTGCGCGCGGGTGTGGACGACATCGCCGTGTTGGACCCGCTCTTCAATCTCGGGAGCCACTCCCTTGCTGTTCTGGGGGCTTTCCGGCGACTGGAGTATCGGGGGCGGCTGTCATTGCAGTGCCATTTCTCCACGCTGGATGATGAGTTCCTCGATGCGTGCGAGGGGCTTGATGTGCGGCTCGAGTTCGGCCTCCAGACCATCCATGAGCAGGAGGCGCGAGCGGTAGATCGGAGCAATCAACTCAAGCGCGTCGTGGAGGGCATCCACAAGCTCCACGAACGAGACATTTCGTTCGAGGTTTCCGTCATCTTTGGTCTGCCCGAGCAGACCTTGGAGTCGTTTCGTGGCACGGTTGATTTCTGCCTTCGACAACGGATTCCCGTGGTGAAGGCGTTCCCCCTGATGCTGTTGCGAGGGACCCCGTTGGAGCGAGATCGCGCGAAGTGGGGTCTGGTCGAGAACGACGCGCCCATCCCCAGTGTCATTCGCAGTCGAACGTTCGACGAGCAGGCGTGGAATCGGATGGCGGCAATCGCCGAGGCCCTGCGTCAGACCGAAGGGAATCATCCATCCTGTGTCCAGTCACTGGACGAGCGGATGGCGCCTACGGCTGGTTTGCGAAGGGGTGGTCACCTTCGCTTCAGCTGCCCTGACGCCTGCTGAGGCGCGGCCTCTGCCATTTCACAGGGCACAAACCTCTGAGTTCGCTATCGGTAGAGCATGAGAATCGAACTCACCAAGGACTGCTCTCGCAGCCCCTCACCGGTTTTGAAGCTTGGTCCTGTTCCCTCTGAAAGCCGTGCGGAATATGCCTCGTGTACGTAGGTTGTACGTAGTACGTAGAACGAGGACGAGGCGATGCCGCAGTGGACTGGAAAGTGGGCCGGTGGCCGGACGTACCTGAACAAGGCCGGAGAGACGATCTACCAGCTGGAGCGGTCCGTATCCGGCGTGAGGTACAGCATCAAGCTCGATGCTGGGAACGAGCGGGCAGCGCTCGCGGAACTGGCCCTCTTCGACCGAGACCCTCACGGGTACCGAACGCGAAACCACGCGGTGGCCGTTATGCACGGCGGCGCCGTCTACTTGGACGAGGAGGCCGTGCAGGGATTTTTGACGCACCTGGCCGCAAAGGGTCGAACCGAAGGTTACCGGCGAGACGCGCGAACGTACCTGTCGCAATGGGCTGTGGTGCTGGCCGGCAAGGACCTGGGTTCCGTCACGCTGCTGGAGTTGCGCCGCGCGCTCGCCCGGTGGGACACGGCCAAGAAGATGCGGATCATCATCCTCAAGAGCTTCTTCTCGTGGCTTCGTGAGGAAGACCGCATCAAGGCAGGTGAGGACCCCTCGCTGGGCATGAAAGTGCCGCCGGCGGTGGCGGAGAAGGGCCTGCGGGCCAAAGGCTACAGCATGGCGCAGGTCGAGAGGCTGTACGGCGCCCTCAACTCGCAGGTGGTTCGCGACGTGCTGTGCCTGCGCGCCAAGACCGGGATGCACAACTCGGAGATCGAGCGCCTGGCCTCTGGCAAGGGGGAACTGCGCGTCATCAACGACCCGTCCGGTATCGCGGGCACCGCACGCTTCCTGCACAAGAACGGCCGCGTCCACATCATCAGCCTCGACGCCCAGGCGCTGGCCGCGGCACAACGACTTCAGGCTCGGGGCTCGGCTCCCAGCAGGAACACCGTGCGCGAATCCATTGGATACGCCTCGGCCCGCATCGGCCAGCAGCCTCTTAACCCCGGTGAGTTGCGGCACAGCTTCGCGACGTGGGCCAAGAACGAGGGGACGGTCGTGAAGGCGACTCAGGGCGGTGTGCCGCTGGACGTCGTTGCGGCGGTTCTCGGCCATCAATCCACCCGGACCACCTCCAAGTTCTACGATGGGACCGAAGTCCCACCGATGATCACCGTTCCCCTCAAGCTGCACCATCCGCAGGACCCGGCGGTGATTCACCCGCTATCAGCCCTCGCCGTTCAGGGGTAGGGCAAGGATGGAGGCACGAAGGCTCGCCGCACTACGGCGACCGTGCGGTCGTCTGGGGCGCCCCGAACTCGGTTCGCGGGTGCCGGAGCCCAGGGCGGTCAAGTCCCGAATCGTGTGTAGTTGTTCGGAGGGGGGTTCGGGGGAGGAATGCTCCTTGGCGGGGTCAAGCAGCGGCAGTGTCTGGGGTTGAGTTGAGCAGGGTCATGT
>NZ_JAIQDH010000042.1:0-50147 GCF_020037095.1 Myxococcus sp. XM-1-1-1 | reverse complement strand
CGGTTGGTTTCACCGAGGAGCTTCCCTCTTTCCCGCTCGTCCCTGCTCGCCGACTACACACTTATAGGGACACGACCGTCCGCCCACGCAGGGCTGACCGCTCCATAAGGCGCGGCGTGCCGCTGTTGCTCTTCGCCCGGGGAGCCCCGTTTGATGAGCCGACGGGGGTGTGGGCTGGCGTTGACCGCTGGTCTCGAATGCACGGCCTAAAGGGCCTCCAGGAGGGCGCAGGACGCGCGAGGGGTGGGGGAGGGCTCCTGCCGCCGCCTGGAACCCATCAATGAGCCCCTGGACGACCCTGGCGCCTTCCACCGGCGGACCCGGCGGCTGCGTCGCCCCGCGGTCCTCGCTGCGTCCCTCGGCTTCCCGACCTTGGCCATCACGACCCCTCGGCTGTAAGCGGCACGACTGTTATACGACAAGAAAGCCCTGAAAATTCAATTGGTTATGTCCTTCCTCCGTGCTCGGTGGCGAGCCCTTGAGAGTCCTCATTCCTAGAGGAGTCGCGGTGATTTGTAGGAAATAGCTATGACAGCCCTGACTGGGGCCACGTGTCTTCCTCCTGCGACACGTCCCCCCTCGCGCGTGTGAGAGGATCTGCGGGCTGCATTCCGTGTGTCACAATTATTAGGTGAGCAACCAATATTCTGCGGATTCTGACAACCTGATTCAGCTCCGTCCCGCCACTGACAATCAATCCGCGCCCGCGCTGAGCAAACCGCAGCCTCCGCGCGTTGGCCTGTCGGGATTCGACCAAGCCGCGGCGGCGACCTTCGTCACCGGGGACACAGGCGAGCTCGTGGAGCACGTGCGCCAGCACGCCGAGGCTCTCTCCGGCCCAGCGAGCCGCGAAGTGCGTGCCCGCACTTTGGCCCGTGCTGTCGCCCGGGCCTCCCTACAGCTCACGAACCTCGAGCAGATGTTGGGCGATTGCTTGGCCCGCCGCGACGAAGCCGGCGTCACGATGGTGGACAAGCTCCTGCGTTCCACCACCGCCCGGCTCACAGCTCTGTTGGCCGAACTACGCCGCGAGGAGGAGGGGCCGCAGCGCTCGGTCGTGGTGATGGCCCGCACGGACAACGTCAACATCACCGGGATGCGTTAGCTGTGGCGCTCTACGCCGATCAGCTCGTTGCCCGCCTCAGCTTGGCCCAGCTGCGCGTGCGTTTCCCCCCGCGAATCTGGCGGGGGCTCCGCGAGGTTACGCTTGATGCCGCTGGCCACCGCTGCATCGTGGGGTTGCTGCGGGTCCCCAGCACGAGCTGTCACGGTGGCTGGCGTACGTTCTTCCGGTGTCCGGCGTGCCAGAGGCAGGTCGGCGCCGTCGGGTGCCTGGAGGGGAGAGGGTGGGGGTGCAACGCGAAGGAGTGCCTGGGGTGGCGGGGGCGTCCTCGGCGGCGCATCGAGCTGGCTTCGCAGACGCCGTGAGCCATGGGGCTGTGACGGGAGCGGGGCGACAGACCACCTTGCTGTGCGCACACGGATATGGTGCTAAAAACCGCGTGCCTGCGCATCAAGGAGGACTGAATGTCATCGTCCAGTTGGACTGGTCAGCCAATTCTTGCGGTACTCGGTAGCAAGGAGGAGGATCGCTTCACAGAATTATTGGTACATTTGCTCCAAGCACCGGAGGTGCTCCGTGCCTTTATGAGGGAACTCTGCGGCATCGAAGTCTCAGAAGCGGAGTTGGTTTCCTTGAAGGCCCGAACGCAGGTGACGGTGCCAGGAGGCCGTCCTGACATTGTGATTCAGGGGCCTGCACGCTACTGCCTATTCGAGGCGAAAGTGAGTTCCTGGCTTCATGAAGGGCAGTTGCTGCCGTATTCCCAAGAACTCCAAAGATGGCAGATCGCTCATCCTGGGGGCAAGGCTCATCTCTTCCTGCTAGCGCCGAGCCAAAGCTCACGGGGCTTGATGCAAACGGCATTACAACAACTAAGTCAGGCCGCCGTGACGTCCGCCGAATTGAGCGTTCTTGATTGGGAAAAGGTGGCTGAGGTTCTCGCAAAAACGTCTGAACAAGTCAGCTCTCTGCGGCTCCGCGTTTATCTGCATGACTTCAAGGAGCTTGTCGCCTATCGGATGGGGGAGCCAGAACGCCCCTTCACTCGGGAGGAAGCCCAGTTGCTGGGAGACCCACTGGTGGCCCGTGCCTTGTTGAGGGCGCGTAGGCTCATTGGTCGCATCGTTTCCACCTTGGAGGAGCAGAATGGTGGCATGATCAAGTCGCGTCGGTACGCTGGGCCTGAGTGGGATGGATATGTGTTGCGAGCGCTAGGTCGTTGGTGGTGGTTTGGATTCTGGCCAGACGCATGGGCAACTGCTGGCGAGAGTGCTCTTGTTCTTCAGGTGCCGGGATTTCGTGAGCAACACTTCGGCGATCTGCCTGCTGGTTTTATGCAGCCCTTGAAGTGCCGGACATCAAAAAACGAGACATGGTGGGTTGTCCCGCTGGTGCTCCGAGAACAGGTCGATCTCGACATTCTGGTCGCGGAGCATGCAGCTACGATTTCTGCTTGGATGAATGGGTTCCCTGAAAGTGGTGGCCTGAGTTCAACCGAGGAGGGACCTCCCGAAGCTGGAGGCCCGGACTCTCCTGCGAAAGAGTCATGAACGGTCGCTAGTGATTTCCTGGCCGCAGGTCGTTGAGTTCGCTTGCGTAGCTGGGCAAAAGAATGCGGGCGTAGAATGAGACGCCCGCTACGACCTGGGTATGTTGTAGGACGAGTATCCTACGGACGAAAGCCCTACGCACGCAGACGCACGCGGGCCTCGTTCATGATGCTCGTGAGGGCCAGCTTCTTGATGGCCGCGGCCTTGCCCATCCAGATGGACTCCAGTCGCATCGCCTCGATGGGCTTGCCTTTCACCGACCGGGTGTTCCGATGGTGGTCGGCCCACTCGCTGACGGCCTGGAGCGCGGCCCACGCCGTGTTCTGAATGGGTCCCTCGATGCCGGTGCCGCAGTGGAAGAGCTGGACCACCTTGTTGCGTGCCTTCTCGAGGCGAGGGTGTTCGGCCTTGTCCTGGGGCAGGGGAAGCACCACATCCAGCACATTGCGCAGCTGGTGTTCAGAGAAACGGGTCATAGCAAGATGATCGCCCAGGGCGGCGAAGCGCTCATAGCCCTGCACGAGGCGACGGAACGCACGGCCCGCCTCTTCAAGCCGGACCCGGGCACTCGTGGTGTGGATTATATGCCACTCGGCCCCGTCGCGTTCTCCGAGGGCGACGCCGATGGTGTTCTGGCAGACGACGCGTGTGGCCACGTTCTTGAGCGTGATCGCCGTGGTGCCGTCGTGGCCGCAGTAGCCCAGGATGTAGCGCTTGATGGGACTGGAATCCCCGCGCACGCGCATGGGCTCAGGGAGTTCGCCGAGGAGCCATCCACGGACGCCGTTGCGGCCCAGCGTTCCGGCTGTGTGGAAGATGCAGCGCACACCGCCGGCGGCCTCCACGAGCGTGCGGGCCACCTCCTCGAACTGGATGATCTCGTAACCCCGGTTGACGGTCGCCAGGTAGTCACCCGTGTCCTCGCGGAAGAGGGCCTTCTTGTCCGGGATGGGGCTCTCCATGGGCGGCGCGAAGACATCTCGCTCGATGGCCGTGTAGAAGCCGGCGGCCTGCACGATGGAGTCGTAGTCGGCGTTGGCCGGCAGCGCCGTCCCCAGGCCATGCCAGGGCTCCTTGCCGACGTACGTCATCTGATTGAGCTCGTAGGGCATCGTGTCCTCGTGATGAAGGCGGACCCCGGGCGTGAGGACGTGGAGCTGGTGCGCCACGCCCACGCGCTCGCGGTGCACTTCATCGGTGGTGGATTGGAGGAAGACGCACGGGCCGCAGGCCAGGCGCCAGCGGAGTCGTCCGCCACGTACTTATACCGACGGAGCGTGGGGCAATTCGTTCCTGAGCAGCGGTGTCTCCCCAACCTGCTAGGTTATGCCGCTCGATAGGGAGGTGGCGCGTCATGGCCGCAGGGGACGAGAGCTGGCTGGTACACCTCGATGAGCTAGGGCCAGGGACGCTCATCGACACTTGGCGCGTGGTGGAGCGCCTGGGCGCGGGCGGCTACGGGGCCGTGTACAAGGTGGAGCATGTGGCCGAGCCGGGCGCTTGGTACGCGCTGAAGCTGGCGTTGCACCGACGCGACAAGCGGACCCATCGCGAGGAGCAGTTGCTCATGGGCAAGGCGATGCACCCCAACGTGGTACGCCTGCATGCCATCGGGCGCTGGCCGCATCCCGCGAATGGCAACCCGTACTTCGTCATGAGCTGGGTGGATGGGCTGGCGCTGGACACCTGGGCCGAGACGCTCAACCCGTCCTTCCGCCAGCTGGCGGAGAAGGCCGGCAAGGTGGCCCTGGCCCTGGGGGCCCTGCACGAGCGGGGCGTGCTGCACCGCGACCTCAAGCCCGAGCACATCCTCATCCGGCAGAGCGACGGCGAGCCCATCCTCATCGACCTGGGTGTGGGCTACTTCGCGGGCGCCGACACCCTGACCCTCTCGGTGCTGCCCCCGGCCACCCCGCACCTGCTCAGCCCCGAGGCGGTGACCTTCTTGCGCACGCACCACCAGCTGCGCGGGGCGCGTTACCAGACGAAGCCCACCGATGAGCTGCACGCGCTGGGCGTCCTGCTCTACCGCGTGGTGACGGGCCATTACCCCTACAGCCCGAACCTGCCGGTGGACCTGCTATACGCGGCGATTGAAAGCACCGTGCCGCCCGCGCCCTCGGAGTTCAACCGGAGGGTTCCCCGGGCCCTGAGCGACCTGCTCATGCGCCTGCTGGCCAAGAGCCCGCGGGAGCGCCTCCAGACGGGCCAGGAGGTCCACGAGGCACTTGTGGCGGCGGTGACCTTTGGCCTGGCGGCGGCCTGGGAGGCGAGCCTTTTCGAGTGGGAGGAGCTGCCCCCGGCCGAAGGGCAGGGCGTAGCGCAGCGGCGCATCCGTCGGCCCCAGTGGCCCACCGAGTCCAGCACGCCGCCACCTCGCGAGCCGGTGCTGAAGCGCTTCCTGCACATGTCCATGGCTCGCGAGAGGCGCTCCGAGGTCGTACCGGACAAGGCGCAGTCCGCGGGAGTGCGCGGGCCGCGCAGTCGCGGATGGCCGTACTTCGTCCTCGTGGTCGCGCTGGCTGTCGGCATCTTCGGGGTAAAGGTGCTCGGTTGGTGGCCCTTCTCTCCTCACGTGGAGGCGATGCCCGAAGCTCCTCGGGTCGCCGTGGCCGGGCTACCTCATGGGTTGCCAGGTCATGAAGTGGCGCAGCAGGTCAAGTCACCCGAGACTGCCTCTACCGCAGCTCCGCCCGAGGCGGTTCCCACCCCTGCGGTCGTTGCCACTCCCGCGACGCACGTTGAGGATGAGGTTTCCGTGAAGAAGACGGTTGCTCGACCTTCCACCCCCACCACGCAGAGCAAGTCCACGGGCCTGGGCTCCATGGGCAAGACCCTCTGCGTGGGGGTTACGTCCGCGGCACTGGCCTGCACGGGCGCACAGGTTCGTCCCGAGCCACCGCCCGAGCCGTGCCCTCCCGGTGCCGTGGCGGCCATGGAGAAGCTGGGGATTCGTGTGGGGAACGAGGGGCTCGGGACCTTCTTCTTCGAGGCAAAGAATGTCCAGCCCACCACCGTCACCGAGGGCATGGTCAACGTGAGCTATGCACGCGGGCTGGGAGACATGCCGCAGAACTCCAGGCTGTCCGGCAGGCTCATTTTCGGTGAGCGCGTCTACGGGCGGCTCACCCGGGCCCGCTCAAAGGACGGGACAATCGACATCCCCGTGTGCCTGGAGCTGTGGGACAGACAAGGCGGACGCGGGCTCATCGACCTTGGCAAGCGTGGCCCCACCACCGCCACGGTTCTCTCCACCGTCGACCTGAAGGCGGTGAGGGAGTTCGAGTAGAGCCGTCCGCCCGGGCGGGCGCTGGGCGCGGCATGTTAGAGGCAACGCAGCAAGTTGCTGCTCCTCTCCGTACTCCAGAGGTTTCCTCCCGTGACCGCTTCCTCGCCCGTATTCCTCCTGGCGCTGGTTCTTTTCACAGGGACTGCGCTCGCCGCTCCATGCTTGACGGTGCGCCACATCGAGATTCCGGCGTTGCCCGCGGGGGAGGCGCAGCCGGTCTGCATCAGCCCTGGGCAGACCACCGTGTTCAGCTTCGACGCCCAGCTTGCTCCGGGGTCTGTCACGCTGGAAGGGGCGGACGGCTTCACGATGGTGGACCCCGGCGCCAGCACACTCAAGCTGGTACCCTCGGAGAAGGTGCCCTTGGGAAAGTCGTTGAGGTTGACGGTGCGCTTCGCGGACAACGCAGCCCCGTCCAGCGCGAGCCTCATGCTGGTGGCGCATGCCGAAGAGGCCGCTTCGCTAGTGGAGGTGCACCGGCGGGAGCGCACCGCCGAGTCCTACAAGCAAGAGTTGAAGGCGAAGGAGGCGGAGGCCCAGCAACTCCGGGAGGACGTCGCCCGCCTACGCGCCGACAAGTCCGGACCGGGCGGGTTGCGGGGGCTGCTGGCCTCGGGGGCCATGGGGAAGGAGGGGGTCGCCTCCAAAGAAATCTCCCCGACGCTCACCGTACCCCCGACGATGTCGCTACGGGTGTTGGCCGTCTCGGCTTACCGCTCCGCCAGCCGCGTGGCTCTCGCGGTGGAGCTGAAAAACCCGGAGGGGGCCCCAACGTGGACGGCCGAGGGGGCGACGCTGACTCTGGAGGATAAAAGGGGCGTGACCCTCAAGGTTTTACCGGTCTGGCAGGACGCACCCATTGCGCCAGGAGAGAACCGATTCGTGGTGGTGGAGGCCGATGCCACCGAGGAGGAGGCCCGCAGCACCTTCACCCTCAAGATGTGGGAGGCGGGCGGGACGAGGACCGTGACGATTGGCGGCGTGGCGTTCCCGTGAGCGCTGCGCCATCACGGCGTCCCTTTTGCGGCATCTCGGGGGGGGCGGTGAACCGGCGGTCGGTAGTTTGCTGACTGCCGCATGGCTGTCCTGGTGCTGTCGGCAAAAATGAGCGCCCCGGGCACCACTTGAACCTCAGGCCCGGCGAGCCGCCACGGCGCGAACGTCGCCATGGCGGGCTCTTCCTCAGTGGATGGTGGGCTCCTGCGAGCTGTTCGGGTTTTTCTGCATCAACTCGAAGCTCGCATCCAAGCAGCCGGTGATGATGTCCATCCGCTCCTTCTTGCTGCCCACGAGGAGGCGCAGATGGAGAAGGATGCTGCTCACCGTCAGGCTCGTCTTTACCGCGTAAAGGCTCATCCACCCGAGGTGGAGGAGGGTAGCGAGGCCGCCCTCGTCGTCGAGGGCGGCTTTCATGGCCAGCTCGTGCTCGCGGACCATCGGTCGCAGCAACTCGAGGCTGATGGACTTTGCCTCCTCTTCCGTCATCGGCCGGACGAGGCGGTGGCTACGCAGAATGGTGAGGATGTGCTTCACGGTGTCCTCCATGCGCGCACGGAGGCCGGAGCCCCGCGTGACGCGCTTGAAAGCAGCGCGCCAGCAAGGCGCAGGTGGGGTGGGGTGAGCTTCGTGGACGCTTCAGGCAGGGCGAGAGTCGGGCCCCACGGGGCCGTTGCCCCTGCGCTTGCCGCTGGTCGCGGTGGTTCGGCCCGTCGCTTGGCGCGGGGCAGGGGAGGAGGACTCCTCCTTGCCGTTGGAGGCGCGCTCCTCGTGTGGTCTGCCGCGGACGAGGGCCTCCAACGTATCTTGGCGGGCCATGAGGCTCGCGATCTCTTCGCGCAGTTCCTGGAGGGTCGCCGCCATCGAGCCGAGTTCCTCGTGGACGTCGTTGATGAGCCCCTTGAACTCGGCGACCGCGTTGGTGTTCAAGGACGCGAGCTTCTCCAACTCACCCGGGGGCAGGTCGCTGTGGAGACCCTTGAGCATCGCGTCCCCGACGCGCGGCGTGATGCCGAGGTCGGCGTCATCGAGCCACCGGCTGATGCGCTCGCGATGGGCATAAGCACGCCCACCGAGGGCGGCTGCTGCGGCACCCAGAGTCAGTTTTCCGAGGTGGTTGATGATGACGGGGGGGAGGGGAATCACGGCCATGCGGAAGCTCCTGGCTGAGGCCCAGAAGTCATTTCCTGGGCTCATGTGCTGATACCCACCGGGACCTTCGTTCTTTGAATTCTTGGAGCAGCCCGCGCCGGGCCAGCGTCCGCGTCTGGTGGTCAGGCCCAGTTGTTCCGAAATGGCACGCTTGAGGATATCAACGAAGGGTCAGGTCCTCGAGCTCGAAGCCGCCGACGGCGCTGAGCCGATGAGTGAGCGGACGCTCCGCGCCGTGGCGCACGCCAGGACGTGATGCGCCTGCCAGTTCTTCTCACGCCGCTTCGCCACCGCTTGGAAGCGCCAGCACGCCAGCTTCGAACGATCCCTTCGGCAACGTGAGCGGACTCGCCGCCTCGGCGGCCTCGTCGGTCAGTTCCACGTTCAGCGCACGCAGCGTGCTCTGTGCCTTGCGGAGGAGTAGGTCGAGCGCCTTCTGGGCCTTGCGGATCTCGTCCCCGAGCCCGTCGACGTTCTTGCGAATGGCGTCGCTGTGCTTCTCCATCTTCTCGAGGCGGTTCAGCTCCCCCTCGATGCGCATCTCGATGTCACGCAGAGCAGCGATGTCGCCGGCATCGCCCGCGGTCTTGGTGCGGGTGACGAGGCCGATGCCGAGCAGGATGGCCGCGTGCAGGTATGCGTCGGTGGTCAGGTCCCGATCGTCCCACACCACGAGGACGTTGTTCCCGTAGCGCGCAAAGCGAGGGAAGACGTCACTCGCGTGCGATCGAGCCATCACGAACACGCCGGCTGCCGCGTCGCGGTTCTTGCGGGCCGCGTCCAGTTCGTCGAGCGCCTTCTGCACGGTGTAGGTCGCGTCACGCTTCGCCTCGAAGACGACGGCGGCACCGGCGAAGGCGCTCTCCTCCGTGAAGCGAACGACGGCATCGCCCTTCTTGCTCCGGCCGACGCCCGTGCTCGCCCCGGTGGCGTCGAAGACGCACGGCGCGCCCTGGGTCGCTGCGCGAAGGAAGGAGATGACCGCATCCTCGAACACGAGGCCGCCGCGCGTGCTCTTCTGGTCCTGCGCGCGCCTGGTCTCGATGCGCGTGAGCGCCTCGCGAACCTCCTTCTCGAACTGCATCTGTCGATCCTCCTGGCGCTTGGCGAGCACGAGCTGGGTGTTGCCTTGCTCCTGCAAGAGCTTGGTCAAGCTCGCCTTCAAGATCGCCATCGGCGAGGAGGGCGTGTCGGGGTTCACCGCCGCGAGTACTTCCTGGCGCGCGCCGTGGGTCTCCCGCACCAGCCGGCTCAGAAGGGAGTTCTCGTCATTGGCGTCGAGCGCAGCCAGTGCGGCGGCGAGCTGCTTCTGCCGGTCTTCGTCTGCGCCCTTCAGCTCGTCGCGCAAGCTCTTGAGGAAGCGGGCGACCGCGCCGTCCTCGGCGAGCGGATCGAGCGCGCGCACCAGCGCCGCGTGGCTCTCGCCCATCACGGCGCGGAGCTGGGCCTCAAGCACCTTCACGAGGCCCGTGCTGTCAGTGGGACTCAGCTTCTTGAAGAGGGGGCTCGTCTCTCCCACCTGCTTGGCGAGTGCCTCGGCAAGCACGCTGTTTCGCGGGCCGAGGTACTTCTCGAGCAAACGCGCGAGGACGCCCTGGTCATCGACGAATGCCGCGAGCCGCTGGGTGACCTGGCCATCGCTGGGATCAAAGAAGTGCGCGAGCACGGTGCTCATCGTCTGCTGTTGCTGCTCGACGTGGAGCTTCAACTGGCGATCGATGTCGACGAGCAGGGTCGCGCCGACCTCCTTCAGCTTTGACTCCTGCGCTGCCGCGTGCGCGTTGGCGAGCGCGCGCAGGCCGATGGTCCAGGCGTCGTGCGCGAGCTGGTCACGTCCAGCCTCGTCGAGCTCTCCGAACAACGTGATGCTGTCGGGGCGACGGTCGCGGAGATCGAGCGCCACCTCGTCGGCAGCGAAGAGAACGGAGACCTGCAGGGGCTGGATGCGAATCGTGTTTTTCATGGCGAGGCCCCACTGCAGCGACCGGGCCAAGCCGATGGTCGGGTGTTCAGAGTGGGCGTGGCAGCGTGATTTCCATGGGTTGGCGCCTGCGCCGACGATAAGACTCCTTGTCGTAGCGCAAGGCCTCTTGTAGTGTCGCCCGGTGCGCAAGGTTCTCGTCGCTTGGATTGGCAAGACCGATCTCCGAGCACCTACCGAGAGCGAGGCGGTGGGTATTGGTCCGATCGCGCAGGCGCTTACGGGCCGGAGCTTCGACGAGGCTTTCCTGCTCTCGGACTACGACGACAAGGTCGTTCAGCCCTACGTGAAGTGGCTGACGGGACGCTGTTCGACGCGGATCGAGGTGGTGCCGGAAAAGCTGTCGGGCCCCACGCAGTTCGGCGAGATCTACGAGGCCGCCGTCCGCGGCATCGAGCGTGCGCTGGGCGACCGACTGCGCGAAACGGCCCTCTCGCTCCACCTGAGCCCCGGCACGCCGGCGATGGCGGCCGTGTGGATCATTCTTGGCAAGACCCGCTTCCCGGCCGAGCTGATCGAGTCCTCGCGAGAGCACGGAGTGCGCACCGCCTCGGTTCCCTTCGACATCTCGGCCGAATTCCTGCCCGACCTCCTCCGAGAGCCGGACGAGCGTCTGCGGCTCGTCAGCCCCGGCGAGGCTCCTTTAGCCCCCGAGTTCGCCGACATCGTCCACAAGAGCCGCGTCATGGACCGCCTCATCCAGCGCGCCCGTCGCGTGGCCATCCGCAACGTGCCTGTTCTGATCGAGGGCGAATCAGGCACCGGCAAGGAGCTGCTCGCGCGAGCCATCCACCGCGCGAGCCCGCGCAAGGACAGCCCCTTCATCGCCGTGAACTGCGGCGCCATCCCCGCCGAACTCGTGGAGTCAGAGCTGTTTGGCCACGAGAAGGGCGCCTTCACCGGCGCGACCCAGCAGCGCACAGGACACTTCGAAGCGGCCGATGGTGGCACACTCTTTCTCGACGAGCTGGGCGAGCTGCCCGGCCCCGCGCAGGTGAAGCTGCTCCGCACCCTTCAAGAGGGTGAGGTCGTGCGCCTGGGCTCGAGCAAGCCGACGAAGGTCGACGTCCGCATCATCGCCGCGACGAACCGCACCCTCACCGAAGAGATCGCCTCGGGACGTTTCCGAGAAGACCTCTTCTACCGGCTCGCCGTCGCCGTCTTGAAGATCCCTCCACTCCGCGAGCGCTCCGGCGATCTCGGCATTCTCATCGACCATCTGATGGCTCAGGTGAACCGCGAGGCCGCCGGCGAGCCTGGCTTCAAGGAGAAGAGGCTTTCTTCTGGCGCAAGAAATCTTCTTCTCACCCATCCCTGGCCGGGCAACGTCCGCGAGCTGCTGAACACCCTGCGCCGCGCTGCCATCTGGAGCGACGGCGCGGCGATCTCCTCGGAAGACGTGCGCGAGGCCCTCTTGCCCGTTGCCGTCACCACGCGCCCCGAGGTGCTGGGGCGACCGCTCGGATCGGGCTTCAACCTCTCGGAATTGCTGAAGGAGGTCGCGTGCCACTACCTGGGACGCGCGATGGACGAGGCCCACGGCAACAAGACCAAGGCCGCCGAGCTAGTGGGCCTCCCTAGCTACCAGACCTTGACCAACTGGCTCGTGAAATACGAGGTGCAGAGCTGATGGCACGGTCGTTGAACAGAGTGTCGGCATGGTCGGCTCCGAGGTCCCGCACATGAAGTCGAATAACTTCGAATTCCTGCGTCCGCGCCGAGCGGTCCTGGCCGATCTCGCCGGCTTCGCCGAGCGCTACGCCCACGAGGACCCTGCGAGCTCGCTCATCAAGCAGCGAAGCTTCGTCGAGCACGCGGTCACCGCCATCTACGAGCGCTATCGGCTCCGCCCTCCGTTCTCCGATAACCTGAACGACCTGATGACCGCCGAGCCGTTCCGGCAGTCGGTGCCTGAGGTCGTGCAGAACAAGCTCCACGCCGTGCGCAAGGCTGGCAATCACGCCGCGCACCCGCGTCGGCCGATTACGAGTCAACTCTCCCTTGAGTGCCTCGCGCAGCTCTTCGACATTGCCCGTTGGTTCCACGTGCAGGTCGATGGAGGCGACCTCAGCGCCGCGCCCAAATACGCGCCGCCGCCGCCCGAGCCCGCAGGTGCCACCAAGACGAAGGACGCGCTCGAGAAGCTCCGGCTCGCCGAGGCGAAGTACGAGTCGGTGCTCGCCGCGCTGGAGGCCGAGACCCAGAAGCGCCTCGCGGCGGAGCGGGCTGCCACGGAACACGCCACCGAGCTCGAGAAGCTGAAGGAGGAGGGCCAGAAGGTCGCCTCGTTCCTCCAGTTCAACGAAGAGACGACCCGCCGTCGCCTCATCGACCAGGCCTTGATCGCAGCGGGCTGGAACGTCGGCGCGAGCGGCGCGAACACCGAGCAGGTGCGCCAGGAGGTGCGGCTCACCGGGATGCCAACGCCGACGGGCGAGGGCTTCGCCGATTACGTGCTCTATGGCGATGACGGAAAGCCGCTCGCGGTCATCGAGGCGAAGAAGACCGCGAAGGACGCCCGCGCTGGCGGCGAGCAGGCCCGCATGTATGCGACCTGCCTCGAGAAGGAGACCGGTGTACGCCCGGTCATCTTCTTCACCAACGGCATCGACGTGTTCCTCTGGGACGATGCGCAGGGCTATCCGTACCGCAAAGTCTACGGCTTCTACTCGAAGGACAGCCTTGAGTACCTGGTGCACCAGCGCGCGAACAAGAGGCCGATGGCGGCCGTCGAGCCGAACCTCGCCATCGCGAACCGCATGTACCAGCTTGAGGCGGTCAAGCGCGTCTGCGAGCGCTTCGAGGGCAAGTTCCGCAAGTCGCTCGTCGTGCAGGCCACGGGCACCGGCAAGACGCGCGTCGCCATCTCGCTCTGCGACGTTCTCATGCGAGCCGGGTGGGTGAAGCGCATCCTCTTCCTTTGTGACCGGCGCGAACTGCGCAAGCAGGCGGACCGCGTCTTTAAGGAGTTCATGCCGGGCGAGCCGCGCGTCATCGTCGACGCCAGCACCGCGAACGACCGCGACAAGCGCATCTACCTCGCCACCTACCCGGCGATGATGAAGTGCTTCGAGGACTTCGACGTCGGCTTCTTCGACCTCATCATCGCCGACGAGTCACACCGCAGCATCTACAAGAAGTTCCGCGCGCTCTTTCAGTATTTTGATGCGCTCGAGGTGGGCCTCACGGCGACGCCGGTGCGCTTCATCGAGCGCAACACCTACGAGCTGTTCGGCTGCGAGGACCGCGATCCGACCTCGCACTTCAGCTTCGAAGACGCGATCCAGAGCAAGCCTCCATTCCTCGTGCCTTTCCGCGTGATGGCGGTGAGCACGAAGTTCCGCCGCGACGGCTTCCGCTACAAGGACATGACGGACGAGCAGCAGGCCGAACTCGAAAACCAGGACCCGCAGGCAGCGTCAGTCGACTACGACAGCGAGGATCTCGACAAGTACTTCTTCAACAGAGACACGACGCGCGTCATCTGGCGCTCGCTGATGGACGGCGGCATCCGCGAAGCGACGGGGAGCCACGTCGGAAAGACGATCGTCTTCGCACGCAGCCACGCCCACGCCGTGCACCTCGCCGAGGTCTTCAGCGAGATTTACCCGCAGTACGGCTCGACGTTCTGCCGCGTTATCGACAACCAGGAGCCGAAAGCCGATCAGCTCATCGACGACTTCAAGAACCCCGACAGCGAGCTGACCATCGCGATCTCCGTCGACATGCTCGACACCGGCATCGACGTACCCGAAGTCGTGAACTTGGTGTTCGCGAAGCCCGTGAAGTCCTACGTGAAGTTCTGGCAGATGATCGGTCGTGGCACGCGGTTGCGAAAGGATCTCTTCGGGCCGGGTCGCGACAAGACCGAATTTCTCATCTTCGACCACTGGCGGAACTTCTGGTTCTTCGACGAGAAGTACAAGGAGACACAGCCTTCGCCGCAGAAGTCGCTGCTCCAGCACCTGTTCGAGACTCGCGTGGAGCTGGCCGCCGTCGCGCTCGACAAGATGGACCAGACCACCTTCGAGGCCGCGGCCGCGCTGATTCTCGGCGACATCCGCGCCGTGCGCGACACGAACGCGATCGACACGCGCGACAAGTGGAAGGAACTCGAACTGCTCGCTGATGGCGACCGCGTCCACCACTTCTCCGCTGCGACGAAGGCCGACCTGCTCTCCATCGTCGCGCCCCTCCAGCACCTACGCAGCATCCGCGGCGACGAAGACGCCTACCGCTTCGATCTGCTCATGACGCGCCTCGAACTCGAGCTTCTGCGAGGTGGCCCGAGCGCGCCCAAGGTCTTGGACCTGCGCGCCCGCGTCGAAGAGGCAGTCGAGCTGCTCGCGAAGAACCTCGCGCCGGTGAAGGCCAAGGCCGAGGCGATCCAGCAGGTGCGGAGCAAGGACTTCTGGGCAGCCGTCGAGGTGCACCACCTTGAGGGGCTGCGTCGTGAGCTGCGCGGTATCATGAAGTACCAACAGCTCCCGCCCACGACGCGCGTGGCGCCGCAGGTCTTCGATGTCACCGACGACGGTCATGTGGCCGAGACCTACATCCCGAAGCTTGAGGGCCTCGACCTCGTCGAGTACAAGCGGCGTGTCGAGTCGGTGCTGCGCGAACACTTCACGGAGAACCCGACCTTGCAGCGCATTCGGGCCGGCAAGAGTGTGCGCGACGACGAGCTCGAAGAGCTGGCGCGCCTCGTCCTCGAGGTCGACGACAAGGCCAACGTGAAGCACCTGGCGGGGCACGACCCGGAGACGCGCAGATCGCTCCTCACCGTGTTCCGTGGCTTGGTCGGACTCGATGCCGCGGCTGTCGAGCAGGCGTTCTCGGCGTTCGTCCACAAGCACCTGCGCCTCTCGTCGCAGCAACTCCGCTTCCTGCAACTGCTGCAGAACCACATCACCCAGAACGGCGGCATCGAGCTCGAGCGGCTCTACGAGCCACCGTTCACTACCCTCCATGCCGAGAGCATGGACGGCCTCTTCCAAGAGCCCGGAGACATGGATGAGCTCCTTGCCATCCTCAGCGTCTTCGAGCCCAAGCGCACCGCGTCGAACGACCGGCCCCCAGCAAGCCAGGCATCATGAGCACACTGACCACACAGCTGAAGAGCGACATCGACAAGCTCTGGACCGAGTTTTGGACCGGCGGCATCACCAATCCGCTCACCGTCATCGAGCAAATCTCGTTCTTGATGTTCGCGCGCCTCCTCGACGTCATGGAGACCACCGGCGAGCGCAAGGCCGAGCGCCTCAAGAAGCCCTTTCAGGGGCGTTTCCAAGGTCCGAACGACCCGCGGCGCTGGAAGAACTTCAAGCAGAAGGACGCCGCCGAGATGCTGCGCGTCGTGCGCGACGAAGTCTTCCCGCACTTCCGCAAGCTGAACGGTGGCACGAGCTTCGCCGAGTACATGCGCGACGCCCAGCTCATGATCATGTCGCCCCGTCTACTCGTCTCGGCAGTGAACATGATCGACAAGCTGCCGATTACCGAAGGCGACGCGAAGGGCGATCTCTACGAGTACCTCCTGAGCAAGCTGACGACGGCGGGCATCAACGGCCAGTTCCGCACGCCCCGCCACATCATCCGCTTCATAGTGGAACTGCTCGAGCCGAAGCCGACGGACACCATCGGCGATCCCGCGTGCGGCACGGCGGGCTTCCTCGTCGGCGCGATGCAGTATCTGGTCGAGACCCACACCTCGGTGAAGGGCAAGCTCAAGGGTGAGAACGGCGAGACGATCTACACCGGCGACCTGCTCGAGCCCTACCGCGAGCACATCCAGAACGGGATGTTCCACGGCTTCGACTTCGACGCGACCATGCTCCGCATCGCGTCGATGAACCTGATGCTTCACGGTGTCGACAACCCGGACATCCACTACCAGGACACGCTCTCGAACTCGTTCCCCGAGAAGTTTCCTAAGCAGGCGACCGGCGGCTTCGACGTCATCCTCGCCAATCCGCCCTTCAAGGGCAGCCTCGACGAGGGAGACGTTCACCCCACGCTGACCCAGGCGGTGAAGACGAAGAAGACCGAGCTGCTCTTCGTCGCGCTCATCCTGCGCATGCTCAAGAAGGGCGGCCGGAGCGCTATCATCGTGCCGGACGGCGTCCTCTTCGGCTCATCGAAGGCGCACACAGCGCTGCGGACGATGCTGGTGAAAGACAACCAGCTCGAAGCAGTGATTTCGCTCCCCTCCGGCGTGTTCAAGCCATACGCCGGCGTGTCGACGGCGATCCTGCTCTTCACGAAGGGCGGCAAGACCGACCACGTGTTCTTCTACGATGTCGAGGCCGACGGCTTCTCGCTCGACGACAAGCGCGACCCGGTGAGCGACAACGATCTGCCCGATGCGCTCGCGTGCTGGAGGAAGAAGAGCGCAAAGAAGGACACCGACCGCACCGCGAAGCACTTCTTGGTGCCCGTGAAGGAGATCGAGGAGAAGGACTTCGATCTCTCAGTCAATCGCTACAAAGAAGCGAAGCACGAAGAGGTGAAATACGCCCCGCCCAGGCAGCTCGTCGCCAAGCTGCGCGCGCTCGAAGCGGAGATCGCGAAGGACCTGAACGAACTGGAGGCGATGCTGTGACGACCTCCGTCGCGCTTGAGCGGGTTGCGCGGGTCTTCAATGGGAAGACGCCGGCGAAGACTGACCAACGATCACAAGGTCACCCTGTACTTAAGATTCGTGACATCGATGACGATGGCCAGTTTCGTGGCTCGTACGAATCCTTCGTGGAGCCTCACTTCGCGGAGCAATTCCGGGACCGTATGGTCCGTGAAGGCGACACGCTGATCCTCAATGCCGCGCACAATGCAGACTACGTAGCGTCGAAGATAGCCCTTGCCGGCGCAGAAGTGGCGGGTTCGCTGGCGACCGGCGAGTGGCTTGTAATTCGACCGACCGATGCAGATGCTCGATTCGTTCATTACTGGGTCCGGTCGTTAGGAGCGCGTCGGTCGCTTCGTGACCTCGTAAAGGGAATCCATCTCTATCCTAAGGACGTCGCCCGACTGTTAATTCCGGCGCCGCCTCTCGCCGAGCAGCGCCGCATCGCCGACATCCTCGACAAGGCCGACGCCATCCGCCGCAAGCGCAAGGAGGCCATCTCCCTCATCGAGGAACTCTTGTGCTCGGCGTTTCTGGGGATGTTCGGCGACCCGGTGACGAACCCGAAGGGGTGGCCTACCGAGACCATTGATGAGTTGTGTGCCCGCGGAGCCGGACTGGTCGATGGTCCCTTTGGCTCGTCCCTCAAGCCCGAGCACTACGTCGACGCTGGGGTGAAGGTCGTTCGCAACTGGAACATCTATGACGACCGCTTCGACTTCTCGGAGTTTAAGTACGTCACCCCCGCAAAGTTCGAGGAGATTCGGCGGAGTGAAGTCCTTCCCGGCGACGTGCTGATCACGACGAAAGGTACTGTCGGCGATGTCTGCGTCGCTCCAGACCTTGGCGGGCCTGCTGTACTTTCGGCAAGTGGAACCGTGAGGTTGCGTGTTCCTCCGGGCGATAGTTTTCTGCCTGAGTTCATCGTCGCGCAGATGACCACGCCAACATACAAGCGCTACCTGCATACATTCGAGGCCGGGAGCGCCCAGCAATATCTGAACCTCTCGGCAATTCGAAAGATGCGCCTGATTCGGCCACCGGTTGAGGCGCAAGGGGCTTTTCGAGCGTTCAGAGCGCGTGTTCGTCATGCGCATGCTGACGCAGCAGTCGCGCACACTGAAAGCGATCACCTCTTTAGCTCTCTTGTCGAACATGCGTTCTCCAGGGGCCCCGCATGCTGACTTCCCTTGAGATCGAGAACTTCAAGGGCATCGCCGCCCGTCAGCGCATCGACTTCGCACCGCTAACGCTACTCTTCGGCGCCAACAGCGCGGGCAAGAGCACCGTCTTGCAGGCGCTGCTCTACCTGCATGAGCTGATCGAGCGCGGCTCGGCCGACGTCGATCGCACCGAACTGGGCGGCAACGTGCTCGAGCTCGGCGGGTTTGCCCGGCTTGTGCACCGTCATGAGACCGAGCGTGCCATCGTGCTGCGCGCCGAGTTCGCTACGCCCGGAGCACTTGAGCGTTTCGGGCGCGACCTCAGCGACTTCCCGTTTCCGGATTTCGACGACATGATCGAGACCGCTTGGCTGGAACTGGAGGTCCGCTATCGGCGGACTCCGACGTTTCGGGGGCCAATCATCGATAGGGTGACGATCGGAGCCAACGGCATTTCCGAGCCACTTGTTCGGATGGCGAACGGTGAATCGCTGAGAGCCGGAGAGCCGCTCTACGTTCAGGTCAACCTCGGCCACCCTGTCGTTGCGACGCTCCGAACGTCGCACCCGCATCTGTGGCCCGCGCTTGAGGCTGGTCATCCTTGGCTGGATATTGACGACCTCCTCCAAGAGGAGAGGCACCAATTCGAGGCAACCATCGATGAACTCTCGGCGGTAGCGGTTTCCCAGGATTTACTCGCACGAGCACTTGGGAAAGAGGCCGAGTTCGCCAACAAAGCTGACCTACGGTGGCGGCCGTTTTTTGCGATCGCGCGATCGCGTGCGGGAGCGTTGCCTGGCTTCTCGGAAGCGCTACGCGTGCTGCCCGCGGGAGACATCGAAGGTGACAAGGAGGAGCTCGTTTCGCTTCGCCGCCAGCCTTCCTTCGATAAGAAGCGCGTCGAGGCGCTTGAACAGTCCATCTCTGCACGAGAACGCGCTGCACAGCACGTGCGCACGTTCCTCGAAATGGTGGTGCTCGGCACGACGGCGCAGCTCGCGGCGTTCCTGCGCGATGCACAGTACATCGGCCCGCTGCGGACAATCCCTCCGCGCGGCTTCCTCTACGAGCGCGCGGGACGCATCACAAATTGGGCCGACGGCCTCGCCGCATGGGACCTGCTCCTCGCCGACCGGCTCACGCTCATCGAGCGCACGAACGCCTGGCTCCGGCGCCTCGGGGCGGGCTGCCAGGTCGTCGTCCAGCAACTCTTTGAAGGCAACGCGGACGCCGAGGACCTGTCGGGCGGCCACGTCGATAAGACCGTGCGCCGGCTGCTCCTCGACACCGGCGCGGGCTCGTTCGTGCTGCCGTCGGAGGTGGGCGCGGGCATCTCGCAGCTCATTCCCGTCATCGTTGCCGCCATTGAAGGGCGTGGTGGCCTCACGCTCGTCGAGCAGCCCGAGATCCACGTGCACCCTGCCGTGCAGGTGGGGCTGGGTGACCTGCTCATCGAAGCAGCGAGCCGCGAGGGCAGCCGACGCACGTTGCTCGTCGAGACCCACAGCGAGCACCTCATCTTGCGCCTCTTGCGACGCATCCGCGAGACAACCGAGAAAGAGCTGGCCGAGGACGCGCCTGCGTTCAGCGAGGACAAGTTGAGCGTGCTCTACGTCGAAGCGAACCCGGGCGGAGTTCGTGTGCGCCGCCTGCGCGTCGACGAGCGCGGGGAGTTCGTCGATCGCTGGCCCAAGGGCTTTTTTGCCGAGCGCATGGAGGAACTCCTGTGATTCACGCCTTCGCGCTCGAGCCGGAGGTCGTGGCCACCTGGGGACGCCGCGAGGAGTTCCGTTTCATCCACGATAAGTTCGGGCTCGGCACGCCGCGCGTGCTGCTTGAGCTGCCCGCGTTCAGCAAGTGGAAGAAGGCTGTTTACAACGCCGCGAGGGCACTCGACCTGTCTCAGGGGGACATGAAGCGCATCGAGGAGCTGTTCCGGCTCTTCGGCGAGCACAAGCATCGGCGCGCCAACGAGGTCTACGACGACCTGCTGACGTGGCTCGCGAACGCCGAACATGAGTGGACGCGCAGCCCCTTCGCCGGCATCGTCGCCTCGCAGAACCCGCGAAACCATGAGGGCGTACTGGTCCCCGACCAGCTCGACGTGGGGAGTTCTCGCTGGGCGTGCGAGATCGGCGCGTCCCCTTCGCGTACGCCGAAGGCATTGGCGCTTGCTCTCTCGGCGATGGTGACCAACTGCCGTCAGCTCCACCTCGTCGATCCGCACTTCGGCCCGGAGAATGCACGTCATCGAATGGTGCTCGAAGCGTTGATGGGCATCGTTGTGGACAACGGGCTGACTCTCGACATGGTGCGGGTGCATTGCAAAGAGAAGTCGACGCTGGAGTTTTTCGAGCAAGAGGCCGCCAAGATGGCGGCGCGTCTGCCGAGCGGCGTCTCGGTCGAGTTCGTCCGTTGGCGGCAGAAGGCGGGTGGCGACAAGCTGCACAACCGCTACGTGCTGACGGACGTCGGCGGCGTGTCGCTCGGTGTGGGCCTCGATGCTGGCGGTGCGGGTGAGACAGACGACCTGCTCCTGCTTCCTCGCGCTCAGTACGCGCTGCGGTGGGGGCAGTACGTAGAGGAGAACGGCTCATTCGAGTGCGCGGATCGTCCTGCGATCGTCGTCGGCACGCGGACACGCGCGCCGCAGAAGGGCGGTGGGTGATGGCAGTGCCGAGCCTGGACACGGCGATGCTCGAGGCGCTCTGCGGGGTGCTCGGAGATACGGGCGACGGTCTCACCGGCTCCGAAATCGGTGCGCTGCTGCGCCAGTGTCAGAAGGAACGACACGCAGGCCCCGATTTCATGACGGAGTCGAGGCTTTTTCGACGGGTGGAGTGTGTACTGTGACTGACGAGCAGGTTCGAGAGGCAACCGCACTTCTTTATGGCCTCAAGCGGGACATTGTCTGGAAGTGGCCCAGGACCGACCGGTACCGGCTGTCTTGGCGCGACTGTGTATGGAACCGGGATCTCAACAAGTACCTGCGTGAGCCGGAACTCCTTCGGAGCGTGAAATGGATCATCTGCCCTGATAATCCGGGCGATCAGGAAAGGATGCATCGTCGGTATCTGAGCAGTCGTGAAGAACGGAGTGCCCACTGGTTTGCCGAACAAACATTGGGCG
The DNA here is from genome assembly GCF_020037095.1 of Myxococcus sp. XM-1-1-1. NCBI lineage: Bacteria > Pseudomonadati > Myxococcota > Myxococcia > Myxococcales > Myxococcaceae > Myxococcus > Myxococcus sp. XM-1-1-1. Next base: position 29,202 of record NZ_JAIQDH010000042.1, on the reverse strand, counting down.
CCGACTTCTTTGATGAGTCCGTGATGATTCTAAACAAGACACCGCTGTCATCGAGAGTCACCACAGGACTGGATGCCTTCGAGCCGGCTGCCGTTCGTGATACGCAGGTGGCGATGGCTCGCCTGATGGTAGATTTGTTGGCTTTGACGAGGGCCAATCTTTGGATTCTCGGTGTTACGGGATGCAAATGGAGGAAAGGGTGGCCTGAACTTCGCATCCCCGAGCCGAACCCGCCGGCGGCAATCCGAAACGTGGTGCCGTTTTACAAAGCCTTTCGGGACCTGCTGCTAGCCAGAGAGGATTGCGATCAGCTACTCCCGCGGGTGTTTATTACGTACCATTTCTCAAGGGACTGGTTCGGTAGGGGGAATCGAGCATTCAAGGTGGCACTGAAGGCTGGCCTTGTTCCTGCACTCAGTCGCTGGCCCATTCGAGAGACCTTGTTTCCGGATTTGGACTGCGAGCATGATGAGGTTGGTGTCTGATACGCGTGTCGTGACGTGCCACCGAGATCGGACTGGAGTCTTTTGAGTCTCAGCTCCTGCTCGTGCCGTCTTACGGAATGCGCGCCACTGCTTCGCCACAGGTCCGAGGCGGATTCGAGCGGCCGCCGGGGCTGGCTCAAGCGCGAACGCCCCTCTTGGTGTAGCAGTACAGCCCCTTGGCGCCGTCGGTGCCGACAAGGACGAAGCACGGATTCTCTCCAGTGAGTCGCCCGTTCCAAGTCCTCGGCTCCGTGACGGCCGGCTCAATGATTTCGTCAAGCTTGAGCCCGTTCTCCTCCATCTCCATGAGTCGAAGGATGGCGCTCACCTTCGTGTCGCCGTTGAGGTGAAACACTCCCGTGTAGTCCGAGGCCCTCCACACCGAGCCCGGGAAGTGGGGACGGTCGATGACCAGATCGGTATCTGCCAGATGCCGAACCTCGAATCTGACGTATGGTGTCCCATTCGGGCCGCCCGCGCGATCATCGAGCCGCTCGACACCGGGATGCGTGGACAGCCAGAGCCTCAACTCGGCAATGACCGCGTGCAGGTCCGGGAGAATATCTCTGCTCGGGACGAACGCTCTCGGGCCATCCATCGCTGCACGCTTGGCGCCGACCCGTGGCTTTGGGCGACGCGAATCCTCCGGCTTGGCAGTCTTGGGCCGGACCGCGAAGCGATACGCGGCGGCCTTTCGCCGCCAGGCCACATCCAGCGCGATCCGGCAGCCCGGCCCGAATGCGGCGAAGAGCGGCCCAAGATGCACTGCACCACCAATATGCTCCGCAATGTAGGAAAGCAGGAGCGATTGCACCTCGGGCAGTTCCGCGAGATCACTGGTCACAACTCCATTCCGGCTGAACTCGACCCAGCTGCGATTGGGCATCGGGAAGCAGTTCACGAGGCTGAGCGTCAGCAGTGCGCGCCGAGCGAGTTGCTCTGGCTCAACTGGAATTGAATTTCGCCCCGAATCGAGCAGGTGCGCGATCTTCATTCCCCGGTCCTTGAGCTGGAGCGGCGCCGGCCCCCAGCGGCAGCTGAAACGGGTCGGCTTCCGATTCGGTGGCCACGAGCCCGGGATGAGCCTGCGCGAGAGCAGCTCTTTCAGATCTGCGCCGGGGGCGCCTCTTCGCTGCGCGACGAGCCCCCACAGGCCAGCGAGGGGCTCGTTGTCGGCAGCGTACAGGACGGTCCCGTCACGCCGGACGAACTCAGTGCCTTTGGGTGCACGCCCCGACACCAGCCTGAACGGCACGACGTTATCCGGTTTGGCGAGCTGGTCCGTCAGCCATCGCTGGTATTCGCGGAGCGAGTCCGGCTCGAAATACTCGGTGCAGGCGAAATCAATCCAGTCCAGGAGTGATCCTTCCCAGCTTTCCAGTTTCACCGACTTTGTCATCCGGTCCTCGTGCAATCTTCGTTGCCGCCGCAATGCTTCTTGTTTGTCGCTCCAACCGTAGCTCGACTGTAGCTATCGGGCCTCGTCCGAGGACAGCACGTCTCCTGTCGGCGACGTCGACGGAAGCCGGAGCTCCACCTTCGGCCTCGCCACATTCGTGCAGAGCGACTCCCAGGGGAGCGTCGCGTAGAGGCTCACGATGTCCCCCTTCGGTCCGTGCGTGACCCAAGCGAGCTTGTTCCGGTTCGCCCTGTCCGCCAATGCCAAGCTGATGAAGGTGTGGCGGTATCGTGGACCCGCCGGCCTCGCAGGCCGAGCAGCTCGGGTTCTTCCCGGAGCTGCCCGTGGACGACGGGGCGCGCGGGTGCTCTCCGCGCCGGTAGGGAACGACGAGGTCGTCAGCCGTGGGCGCTCGCCCCTGCTTACGATCCCATTCTTCCTAAGCCCCCGGACATGGTTTCTGTCCACCCCACCGGTTGAGACGTCGGCGGTAGCGGCTGGGCGCCAAGCGCCTCGGGCCGCCTCACCCCGAGGCTTCCCTGCGCTACCCTGCCGCTTGGCCGCGGAGGGCGTCCTGGACGAACTTCTCGGAGGCCGGCGGCAGCGCAAAGGCGGCCCGTACGCGGTTGTACGCCTGAACGAGGAACTGCAGTTGCTCCTTGTCCGTCCACGTGGTGCTCTCGTGCTGGGAGAAGGCTTCCGCCTTCAACCCGCGCGCCTGCTCGCTTTGAAACTGCGCTTCCCAGCGCAACTCACTTAGGCCGGTCGCGCCCGCCTCTACAACCAGAGGCATGCGCGCCCCTAGGTGCTGCATCATCTTCACCCCGCGCGATAGGAACTCGCCCCACTGCCGCACTAGGTAAAGGTGAGTGAGGAAGGGCGCATCCCCCGATCCGGCCGCTAAGATGTTGCGGTCGAAGCCCCAGAGCTCGCCCGTTTCGTCGAACCACTGAGTCGCCGTCGCAATGGTGGATTGAGACTCGACCTTCCCAGAGAAGAGGTCACGCCTGGAGAGGATGTCACGCCAGAGGAAGCCCAGGCTGTTGGGGCCCGAGTTCCCATTGCTCCACGCCCCGAGCGGCTGCGGTCGCAGCTCGGTGGGAATGCGTTCAATCTCGTGTGCTGTCGGCGCCTCCTTCGGCCAGCCGGCGGGAATGATGCGCATGTAGCCGCACGGGCCCGGCCAGATCGAGAGTTCGTGCATCTGACCCTTGCGCATGAGGTCGCGGTGCTCGAGCTTTGCATCGGCGCTGAACCAGACCGACCTGTCCGCGCCAGGTGCACGTGGAGTGATGCTGCTCGCGGGCGGAGCGCTTCCACGCACGTGCTTTAGGATGGCCCCCAACCGTACCGCCAGCTCGCTCACCAGGGCCTCGTGCACCTCAGCCCTCTTCGCCGGATCGTCCTGCTTTCGCAGTCGGTAGGTGACGGGTCCGCTCCGGTGCCGGATGTCGAACGGCAAGTCCTCGGGGCGGCCCCCGAGGTGGGCGGTGTTGGCGACCAGCAGAACCTGCTCAGGGCCGAGCGCCTTCATCGCGTAGCCGAGTTCGAAAAGGACATTCGGGTTCTGCAGATGCCGGCCGTTCTCTTGGCGCTTGGCCACTGTGCTCACGTCGGCCACGAAGACAGCCGCATTCTCAATCTTCCCGAGAATCGTCGCGGCGATGTCTACCATCCCCGCAGTGCCCTTCACATCGTGGTCCACCTCGGGCCGCTCGCTCTCCTCAAGTTCCAGGTCCGCGGCGACCGTTTTCAGCGCATCTTCCAGCGCTTCGCGCACGAACACCTTACCTACCTCGCCGGCGTAATCCGCCTGCCATGACCAGAAGACCTTCAAGAGCACCTCCGCTGACGGCTGACAATCCAAGCCTATCAAGCACAGCGGGCGTGGCCGATATCTGTGGCCAGTCAAGGACACGGGCGAGTACGGGGTGGACCGGCTCCTCGCGAGGGCGCTCCGTTTACACGCCCCTCTCCCGCCGCTGCTTGCGGTGGAAGGCCCTGGACACCAGGAAGCGTCCCAGAGGCCGGGCCAAAGTGTCCCAAGCGTTCCACCGCAAAGCTACCGTCTCGCCGCTGCGCATTCCGATCAGGAAGAGGAGCGCGTAGAGAACGCACCGGTCCTCCGGATGGCGCGTGTTCGAGATGAGAACCTCCATCTCCTCGCGGGTGAAGACCGCGGTGGAGCACCTCTCCGGGTTCTTATCCACCTTCGGGGGAGGCCCCCTCTCTTGAACGCGCTGGGGTACCACCACCAGAGCACTCGTGCGGCCTGGGCAGGACCGGTGGCTTACTTCGTGGGAATCCGCCCTGACTCTGGCTCCTGTTCATGGGATTCCCAGATGGCCGGGAACCGAAGAGAGGAGGGCGAACGCGTCGGCGCGTCTAACCGGCTGAAAAGACTGGAGTGTCTCCTGGCACGCTATAGGCAATGAGGATGGTTGAACCCTCAACCAGGAGTTAGCGATGTCCAAGGATTCAGCCCTCATGCTTCTCAGGCAGATCGATACCACTGGTGGCCTCATCGTCAGGGGCTACCAGTCGCTCCAGACGGTGCGCGAGGCCATTCAACTGGCGGTCCGAGAGGCGGGCTACCAGATCACCTTTGATCCCGGCAGTGCCCCCGAGCTGGTGGACTACTTGCTGGTGGCCGGCCCCCAGGGGATTGAGAAGGCCGCACAGGGGGCCCTGCTGGGAGCGCTGGTGGGATTGCTCTTCGACAATCCCAAGCTGGGCGCCACCATCGGAGCCGGCCTGGGGGCGGCGAAGGGCCTCCAGGAGGGAATCCAGAAGGTGGAGCACGGCTGGCGCATCCGCGCGATCCACGACGAGTACCGCAACCCGGTGATCACCATCGACGCCGTGCGCTAAGAGCGAGAGACCATGGTCCAGATCGACGAACTTCTGCCCGACGCTCCCCTCCAGAGTGAGGTGGTCCTCCACGTCCGCCTGCACCTGCGGCGGGTCATCCGCGGCAGCGGGGAGGAAGCCTCCCGGGCCTTGGCGATGTTGTTCGGTTTCGCCCGAGCCGACGGAGCGGCCCCGGACTGGAGGAAGGCTGCGGCCACCCCTGCTCCGCTCCTGGCGGGCGCGCAGCTGGCTGCCCGCAAGCGCGGCGGGGGGGATGTCGTCGCTCTGGGGCATGACGCCCAGCACTTGGCGGAGTGCAAGCAGTGGCTGTTGGAGCGAAAGCAGCAGGACGATGCCTTCGCGAAGATCCTCGCGACGGACCTGGCGACGCTCCTTGAGCTGTCGAAGGCCCGGGATCTGGCTGTAGCGCAGGGACAGGATGAGCAGGGGCAGCCGCGGCCCCTGCCCATCCTGATCCAGGGGGAGACGGGCACGGGAAAGGAGCTGCTGGCCAGGGGCATCCACTCCCTCTGGGAGCGGCAGAACCCTGGCCTCACGGCTCCGTTCCAGGTGGTCCATGTCGCGGGGATGACGGATGACCTCATCAATGACGAGCTCTTCGGGCACGTCCCGGGGGCATATACCGGAGCGGACAAGGAGCGGGTGGGCAGGATCGAGGCCGCCCATGGTGGCACGCTGCTGATCGATGAGGTGGGAGACCTGCCCCCGGCGGCCCAGCTCCGACTGCTGCGCTTCCTTCAGAGCCAGCGCATGTCCCGCGTCGGTGAGAACAAGGAGCGCTTCATCAAGGTGCGCATCATCGCGGCCACGTGGCGCAAGCTCGATGAGCTGGTCTCTCGGGGACAGTTCCGCATGGACCTCTTCCATCGGCTTCGCTACGGGTCGAGCCTCACGCTTCCGCCGCTGCGCGAGCGGGAGAACTTCTTCAAAGAGGTGGTCCCCCAGGTACTCCAGAGCCGGGGCCACACGGCCAAGCCGTTGCTGACGCGCAGCGCGCGGGATGCGCTCACCCTGCATACATGGCCGGGGAACTTGCGAGAGCTGGTGGGCGTGCTCGAGGAGGCGATCTCCCTGTCGGGAGGGGACTCGCTCCGAGTCGAGCACCTGCCGGCCCGCCTGCAGCGTCCCTACCTCTCCCTGCCGCTCTACGAACGGGCCAGTGGTTTCCTCTCAGACGAGGTCGATGGACAGCAGCTCAACGAGGAGCACGTCCGCTGGCGGGTCGAACAGATCGCCCGCTCGTTGGAGACGGTCCAGCGGCCGGAGCCCACGCCCGAGCTGAAGAAGCTGGCCGAGTTCCTCGCGGCAGTGGATGACCAGACGCCCGAGCATCAAGCGGTGGTCAAGGCAGTGGAGGCTTTCATCCAGCAGGATCAAGCCCAGCGGTGGCAGCTCTTCCTGAAGGAGGTCTGGGCGGTGCTCGCCAACCAGGATGTCCCCCCTCTCGTCGTGAGCGGGCTCCGTAGCGCGGAAGCCGAGGCTCAGTTCCGTGCGGACGAACTCACGCGGCAACAGCGGGAGCACGAGCCGCACGTCAGTGCGATGCTGGAGCAGGACCCCTGGATGAAGCTGAGAATGGAGCTTCAGGGCCTGCCCTTGTTTCAGCACCTCAAGGGCGAGGGCGATACCGACGCGGGTAGCTTCATCGTGGGGATCCTTAGCCTCGTGAGGACCTTCATCCCCTCGGCGGTCGAGAGGATCCGGGCTGAGGCCCAGAAGGGAAACTTCCTGAAGCGTCTCCAAGAAGGCACTCTCCGGCCGGGTGGCGCGCTCGAGAATGGCGCGAGACAGAGTGCGGCCGAACTGGAGGCACCGCCGAAGAGGCGCGCCGAGGAGCTGTCACGTCAGGAGTGGGAAGCCCTCACGAAGAACCACAAGACCCAGGCCGAGGCGTGCAAGGCCACGGGCTACGATCCCAAGACCATCGTGAAGTATCTGGCCCAGCATGGCCTTCCCAACCCATGGTCCAAGAAGGACCCGAGTGGAGCAGCATGAGGGGACACCGCGGTGCCCAGCAGCGCGAAGACTCCGGAAGGATGGACAGGTCGTCTAACACTACTGCGTCAGAGTCAGGACGGCCTCCCTCGGAACGCGCCTATCGGGCCTCCGAGGGAAGTGACGCAGTAGTGCTAACTCCTGGAGTTGGCGGGAAGTAGGCGGAGGAAATGGATGGTGGAACTGGGGCGATATCCCCCTGTGTCAGGATCCCCAAACGGCGACGAAGCCCAGGGTTCGTTGGAGTACCCCGGGCACTTCGCGACAGCGTACACCTCGCCTGGGGGCGTCCCGGCTCAGTCCTTGAGCCACTTGATGAACCGATAGGCTCCGTAGCCAATAGCGGCTGCTGCGGCGGCAGGCGCAGCAACCGTCACGGCGACGCCGGCCACCATTCCTCCACCCACAGTTCCGCCGATGGCCGCGAGCCCGGAGGTAATGCCAGCCGCGCTGAGCCCGCTCACTGTGCCCGCTACCGAGATGGCGGCAACGGAACCCCCGACACCCGTTACTCCTCCGATGACAGTGGCTGTCCGTCCCGTTTTGCGCGCCTCTCGTTCGTCCTCCGGAAGCGATGGGTCATCCCGGAGGACCTGATTCATGGCAATGCTCGTCACGGCGATAGGCGCGGCTGCGAGCACGCCCAGCCCACCGATAGCCCCAGCTCCGACGGCTCCTCCCACCGCGCCCAGACCCGACATGATTCCCGCACCGCTCAGGCCAGCGACAACACCTGTCGCGGAGACGACTCCCACCGAGCCCGCGGCGGCTGCCCCGACACCAACGGTCCCCGCGGTGCTCGACGCTGCATTTCGGACCTGTTCGCTCTGGCGCTCGCCGGTCTTACACCAGCGGGCGAAGTGCTCGCAGTTGTTCTCGAAGAGGTCGTAGAGGTTCTCGCCCATCCGGCTCCTGGCGCGACAGACCACCTCGTCATCGGAGAGGCACCTTCCGTACTGGACGAGTTCCGGTGTTCCGCCGCTGAGGAATCGATCGAGCGGGTCCAATCGAACCACGGCGTTCTCTTTTGAGGCGAGTTCGCCCGTGTAGTGAATGACCTCGTTGGCTCCAACGAGGATGCCGTGGTGGCTGTAGATGCCGCGGTTCACCTTGATGTGATCGCCTCGACGCATGCGCCCCCCTCTTGCTCTTGCTGGGAGCAGGAGCATACCTCCCGAGGTCCCCAGAGTCGCAGTGCTCTCCACGCCGATCAGCAGTTCGTCCTGAGGGTACATCGGGGATGTACTCCCTGGTAGGTGAGGTGCCCTCACATGGAGCGGCCCTTGTCGGGGGGGGGGCCCCGGGCCCGCCGCCGGTTCGCAGGCGTGGCGAGGTGGGGGACTCATGGCGATTTCCTCCCCCACTTTTCCCCCACTCGGGACGTGCCACAGGCGGCCAGAGAGGGCCATCTTCAGAGGGGAGTGCCCAAGATTGCCCATGCCCAGCCCCGATTCGTAATCAGCAGGTTCCCGGTCTGCGCCATTCAGTGGTGGCCAGTGGAATGATCGCTTCTCTGCTCGGGATGTGCTTGCGCTCGTGCTCTTGATGTCGCGATACGCTTGTGCGCGCTTTGGGCGCGGCATGGTGAGCGCCTAGGAGGGGACTTTGGTTGCAACGGACTTCATCGTATGGGGGTATCAGCCTCACTTCTGCGCTGTCGCGAGTAATCGGGCAAAGACGCTGTTTGACGCCCTCGGGCCATCACTGGCAGCGGAGGTGTTCCTGGTCGGATTGAGCAACGGTCGACCCGGCCTTCCAGAGGTCATCCTTCAGGCGGAGCAGCCCGAGGCTCTCGCGCACGCGCTTGAGGGGCTCTCGAAGACGCTGGAGGAGGTGACTGAGGAGCAGCGCGTTTTCGGCCGTTACCACTTTATTGCCGGGCCGGCTGGCGTCGCCGAGCGCCATGAGCAGCGCGTGCTTCTCGGGGTTGCCGGAAGGTCCGTCCTGAAGCACCTGCAGCAAGGACCGCTCGCGGCGGAGCGCCGTTTCTGGGTTGGTAGCGCACACAACATTGGGGATTATCGCTTTGTCCCGGTGCTCTCGCTCTCGAAAGCAGTCGTCGAACGCTACCCATCCCTGTCCAAGACACATGCCATGGGGGTGTCGATCCCAACATCGTTGATCGAGACTGTCGCAGACGAGCTGATCAAGCTCTGTTCGAGGGCGTTGAGACTCCCGAATGCGGGCGAGAGCATCCGGGAAGATCTCGACTTCGGCGACCCAGAGGAAGTCATTCGTCGGGCCGCGTCGAACTTGATGTATGTGCCTGTCTTTGCTGGGGGGAAAGTTGAGGGGCTGGGTGCGCTGTTCTCGATATGCGACGCACTCTCCGCCGAGCCTTATGAACGCAGTGAAACCCACGCGACGCTCTTCGTGTGCAAGCAGGAACACCCATCAATCGAGCCGTTGTTGGAGATGGTGGAACCCGTCGAACTGAGAAGCGCACGCGCAGCACGAAAGGTGCTGCAGATGAGTGCGGCCGGGCTATCGATGCTATCCGATGGCATGTTCATCTGGGGCCTGGGTCGCCTCTCGTCGCGCGTGCCCTACGAGGCAACACGCGAAGATCTTTTCGAAATCCGCTTCACCGGACGGCTTCGGTGGGAACTAAGGCACGCAGACACGGTGCTCTTTCAAGTCGAGAACCGCCGCGTAATGTTCCCGCACGTGCGGCTGATGCAGACTGATTTTGGGGTCTTCCTCAATCGAGTGTTCCCTCATTTGGCCGCGCAGAACGTCTCGCAGCTGTGGGATTGCATTTCCTCTGTGCTTGCAGCGCGCCATGGTGCCATCCTCATCATCACGCAGGATGCAGCAGGAGAAGCGGAGCGGCTAAAGTCACAGGGGACACCCATTACGCCGAAGCTGTTGGAGCCGGGCGTTGTGGCGGCGGCAACGCGAATCGATGGCGCGGTGTTGCTCGACACTGCGGGCGTCTGCTACGCAATCGGCGTTATTCTCGATGGAGTCGTGACGCCCGAGGGAATGCGCTCGCGAGGATCACGGTTCAACTCTGCCCTTCAGTACGTCACCTACCGGCGGGGTTCCGTTGCAGTAGTAGTCTCCGACGATGGTTCGGTGGATCTGCTGCCCTCCTTACGACCAAAGGTCCCGCGCAGTGCCTTGACGTCTGCGCTCGGTGAGCTGAGAGCCCTGGCGTCCGGTGACCGCCCCTTTGGGCAAATGGGTCGCATTATGAATGCCCTCTACGCGCTAGAGTTCTACCTCTCTGCAGAGGAGTGCGCCGAGGTCAATCGCCTTCGTGTCGAAATTGAGGCGGCCCATCCGCCTGAGTTGTTCGAGATCCGGCTGGTCTACCGCGACCTCGTGCCCAGCCCCGGCATGAACGCGTCCTACTTCACTGATGACTCATCCAGCTGAGCGAATTGCATCACGTACGCCAAAGCTCGGTCCATCAGAGGCTCTGGTTGGCAGGCACAACCGGTCCCCTAGTTTCCGTCTCCAATCTTCGCAGCCCCTGCCGGATGATGGTGATGGGCACTCGCTCTTTGAGCGTCCGGACCAGTTCGCCATGACAGCTGCGCAGGCGGCGCGGCTGCCCGCAGGGGCAGGGCCAGTGGCCTTTGGCCGGGCTCAACGCGTAGCGCAGCAGTTCCATGACCCTGGCGGGAGCGCTCGTGCCGAGAAGCTGCCCGTAATGCTCACGCACCCCGGCAACGCCGTGTCCCCACTCTCCGAAGGGCCACGGCTCACCGAGTTCCACCAGCGCTTGGCCAAGAAAGTAGTTGTGGACCGGGCCGCGCAGGAATGCGAGCAGCGACACCTCGCCCTCATCCTGGGCTAGCCAGAAGGACTCCGGAAGCACCACGCAGGCGCTCCCGTCGCCGGGGCTATTGATGTGGCGCTCGGCCACGCGCGGGATACGCCCGCCCGTCTCCCACACCACCGGTAGGGCGCGGGGGAAGTCCGGGGGGAGGGCGACGTCGATTTGGAACCAGGTGAGCACCTGCGCGCCGTCGCGCACCGGGAAGCTCCCCCGGACGCGCACGTGCCCGTCCAGCTCCACTGCGTGGAGAGTCGGGTACTCGGGCGCCAACTCGGCCTCGATCTCCGCGAGGGCTCCCGGGACGTGGTTCCAGGGGCTCATCGGCGCCAGGGCTTGGTGGGCGCGGTGACGGAAGAGGCTACGCGCCGCAGCTGGGCGCGCTGGCCCTCCGCGTCGCTCGTCACGGGCGGCGGACCAAACAGAGCCTCCCAGTTCTCATTGGCGATGTAGCCGGAGGCGCGGTTGGCGATCCGCTTCAGCTCCCCGCGCACGAGCGGGTTGAGTGCGTCGGACAGGTCGTTGCCCTCGGGGTTGGCCGGGTCCTTGGGGGTTACGGTGTCCGCCTGGGCGGCGAGCTTGCTGAAGAAGTGGGTCATCTGCCCGGCGAGGTCGTCCTTCTTCTTACCGGAGAGCAAGTCGATGGCGATGAGCTCGAGGACGAAGTTGGTGACGGAGAGTTGGTTGCGCACGCGCCAGAGCTTCACCAGCTTGAGCGCCTCGCGCACCCCGCTGTCGCGCACGTGCGCGAGGTGCACGTCCAAGTTCGTCTTGAGGCGCTTCTTCTCGCCGGACGAGCGGTAGAGAAAGGCGTCCGACTTGGACGTGTCAGTGAAGCGGCCGGGCACCACGTCGATGTGGAAGTCCACCTGCGTGGGGCTCTGGAGCCGGAGCGCCGACGGCTTGGGCACGACGTAGTAGCTCTTGCCCAGCACCGTGCGGATGTTGTTGTAGATGTCCTCCAGCGTCTCGCCGGCCGAGGAGTCGTAGTTCTCGAAGTAGCAGATGATGTCGAGGTCGTAGGCCTCGCGGACCATCGTTCCCTTCGCCTTCGAGCCTCCGTAGCGGATGGTGGGGCTCGGGTACTTCGAGCGCAGAAGCGCCTCCACGTCTGTGCGGTGCTGGCGGAGCGCCTTCAGCTCGGGCCCGTCGGCGTCGAGGGTCTGTGAGGCAAGGATGGCGTCAAGGTAATCAAGCAGGTTCATGGTCGAGTCTCAGGCAGAAGACGAAGCCACCCTTCGTGATGACGTTGTCGTAGACGACGAGGCTGGGCTGGGCTTTGGGCAGGAGATGGTGCCCGCAGGCGACGGCAATGGGGGCCGGCACGGCGGGAAAGAGGTGAATCTCGCTCGCGCTCGGGTGCGCCCCGACGATGTGGGAGAGCAGCTGGCGGTACGTCCTCTCGAAACGGATGAGGTCCTCGCGCGTGCGAAGGAAGTCGGTGCTCGGCGACTGTCCGTCGAGGCCCAGCTCGTAGATGGTGAACTGGTCGTCGATGGTCCCCGGGAGCCGCTCGGTGGCGATGGAGCCGCTCAAGGGCAGGACGACCGCCACCTTCGTCGGGTCCGTGCCGGACTGGAGCGTGCGGACGGCGAACTGTGCCGAAGGAGTCTCCGCCTTCCATACCCAGTCCTTCGTGTCCCGGTGTCGCTGGAAGAGCTCGACCGGAATCTTATTGCTCAGCCGCGCACCCAGCGCGATGAGGAGCGGGATGGGGCCGAGGGCGAAGAGCGAGATGTGGCGGATGGAGTCGACGTCCGTGCCAAGCTCGTAGAGCCGGTCGACATCGCGACGGATTTTGTCCTGCGCCGCCGCGTAGAACGCCTCGGTGCCATCCTTCAATGCAGTCAGGTCGATGAGATGGCCCTTGCGGTCCGTCGGGTACCGTGGCGCCACCGCCTTCGTCACGTCCGACAGGGGAATCTCGACTGCTTGGCCGCCGATGAGTGCCTTGACTTGCACCACGACGGTACGCTGGTCAGGGGCTAGGCCGGTCACATGACGAATCCGGTCCTCGTGCTCGCGCTTATAGGCCTCCAGGACGTCCCGGGAAAATTCGTCTGGCCTGTCGTCGATAAGCTTGTGGCACGCTTGACACAAGAGGAGGAGGTTCTCGAGCGAGTGGATGTCCTTGGGGCGAGCAGCGTCGTCGCCGCGGGGCCCGCCCTCGCGAAAGCCTACGATGTGCGCGGCCTCGGCGAAGTTGCCGTCGGTGGTGGTGATGGGGTGCTCGTACAAGAAGCGGTTGCAGCCACGGAACTCGCAGCGGCCACCCGCAGCGACCGCGAGGAGCAGCTTGGTGTCCGGCGGCACCTTGCGGTTGACGACTGGAGATGGAGCTTTCTTGGGCTTGACCGAGCCGGTCGGAGAGCGAGTGCTGGGCATCCGGCAAACATACCTAGGGGGTCTGACATCACCAGACGTTCGCTTGGAGTGAACGTTGGGGCGAACGCCCAGCTTCAGAAGGAGCTAGCGGTCCTCCGACTGGATGCGCATTTCCATCAGACACGCCCTCATGGGTGTGTTCCTCGGTACGCGCGGCACCAAGGGCACTGCCATGTTCCCCCGGGTGTGTCCTCCTACGCAGGTTCAGGACTGCGGGAGCCGGTTGGCGGAGTGGGGCGCCCGCCAGAACGCCAGCAGACTCTGTACGCAATCTGTACGTAACCCACTGAACGCCCGCGGACCTGCCCGAACGCTTCGGCCCTCGCCGCGAACCGCGCCAATTACCCGGAATCAGAGGAGAAAAGTGGCGGTAGAGCATGAGAATCGAACTCACCAGGGACGCCTCTCAGCGCCCCTCACCGGTTTTGAAGACCGGGCCGGCCACCAGGTCCGGAGGCCCTACCGCCTCTGATTAGTGCCGGCCACCACCTCACCCGTCAACGCGCCCGTGCACTCCGCGCCGGCTTCAGCCCCGGCAGCCCGTGCACCAGCGTCTCCAGCAGCGTGTCCCGCAGCATCTCCGCCGTCGTCTCCTTGAACGCGGCGCACGTCAGCTTGAGGCTCACAATCCCGTGCAGCCCCGCCCACAGCATCTCCGCGAGCCTCGCGGGCTGGGCCTCCGGCGCCAGTCTCCCAGCGGCCTGCAGGTCCACGAACACGCTCGCCAACAAGCCAAATGAGCGCGGCCCCGCTCCGTCCGGCGTGCCCTGGAACAGCTCCGCCGACAGCTTGGGATCCTCCATGAAGATGAGCCGGTAGGTCTCCGGATGCTCCAATCCGAACGCCACATAGGCCGCGGCCATCACCTTCAGCCTCGCCAGCGGCTCGGGCTCCACCGCCGCGGGCTCCAACTTCGCCAGGAACTCCTCGAACCCCCGGATGCACAGCTCCCGGGCAATCGCCTCCCGGTTCTCGAAGTGCAGGTACAGCGTCGCCGGCGCGTACTCCACCGCGTCCGCCAGCTTGCGCATCGACAGCGCCCCGAACCCCTCCTTCACCACCATCTCTCGCGCCACCCGCAGGATGTGCTCCCGCAACTCCGCCCGCTGGCGCTCCTTCCGCTCCGAAATCCCCATACCCCTCACCCTAGGACTTGACCTCCCGAACGACCACCATTAAATGAACGGCGTTCAGTGAACGGTGTTCACAAAATCTCCGCTGTTCGTACAAAGGAGTCCGACATGGCAGGCAAGGTGGCGTTGTTCGGAGCGTCCGGAGTCATCGGCCAGAGCGTGGCCAACGCGTTGAAGGCCGAGGGACGGCCCTACCGGGTGGTCGGCCGCTCCCGGGGCTCACTCGAGTCCGAGTTCGGCGCGGACCCGCTCGCCGAAGTCGTCACGTGGAACCCGGATGACCCGGCCTCCGTCCGCGAAGCGGCCCGGGGCGTGGACACCCTCATCTACATGGTGGGCGTCAATTACTGGCAGTTCCACCTGCATCCGCAGGTCATGCGAAAGACGCTCGACGGCGCCATCGCCGAGGGCGTCAAGCACGTGGTCCTCATCGGCACCGTCTATCCCTACGGCCTGCCTCGCACCACGCCCGTGCGCGATGACCACCCGCGCGAGCCCAACTCCTTCAAGGGCCGCATGCGCAAGGAACAGGAGGACCTCCTCCTCGCCGAGCACGCCGCCGGCCGCATCCAGGCCACCATCCTCCGCCTGCCCGACTTCTACGGCCCCCACGTCGAGCGCAGCTTCCTCCACCGTGCCTTCGTCGCCGCCCTCGCCGGCAAGCGCGCCCAACTCATCGGCCCCATCGACACGCCCCACGAGTTCGTCTTCGTCCCCGACGTGGGCCCCATCGTCCTCAAGCTCATGGACGAGCCTCGCGCCTACGGCCGCTCCTGGAACCTCGCCGGCGCCGGCGCCACCACCCAGCGACAGATGATTGAAGAGACGTACCGACAGCTCGGCCGCCCCGCCAAGGTCCTCACGATGGGGAAGGGGATGCTGCGCTTCATCGGCCTGTTCGACCCGTTCATGCGCGAGCTGGTGGAGATGCACTACCTGCTCACCACCCCCGTGCTCATGGACGACTCGGAGCTGCGCCACCTGCTCGGCGACGTCCCCAAGACGCCCTACGCCGAGGGCATCCGTCAGACGCTCGCCGCCATGAAGGCGCCGCGCACGGCCACCGTCAGTCCAGCCCCCGTTGCCACAGGTCGTCCTCGTCCAACCCCATGAGGTGACCGACCTCGTGCATCACCGTGATTCCAATCTGCTCGATGAGCTCCTCGCGCGTCTTCGCGAAGCGCTCCAGGTTCTTCTGGTAGAGCACGATGGACGCGGTGAGGTGGTCATACGCGCTCGTCACGCTGCGCTCGCCCACGGGCGTCCCACGGAACACGCCGAGGATGCTCGGTGACAGGGGAGGGTCCTGCCCCAACAGGTCCTCATCCGACGGGATGTCCTCCACCGCGATGGTGACGTTGTCCAGGTACTGCTTGGCGTGCTGGGGCAGCGCCTTGACCGCGTCCTCCACCGCGCGGTCGAACTCCGCCTCGCCCAGCGCCACCGGGGGAGGGAACTCCTCGGGCACCAGCGCCTGCGCCCGCGCGAAGCGCTTCTTCGCCTCCTTCTCGTCCCCGCGCCGCTCCGCCATCAGCCCCAGGTAATGGTGCGCCCAGGGCTCGTCCGGCATGTCCTTGAGCACCGCCTCGAAGGCGCCGCGCGCGTCGTCGAAGCGGCACAGCTCGAACAGGGCGATGCCCCGCTCCAGCCTCGCGTCCACCGAGCGCGGCATGTGCCCGAGCGCCGCGTCCAGGCTCACCAGGGCCTGCTCGCACTCGCCCATCTGGTTGAGCCCCATGCCCTCCAGCAGCAGGAACTCGTAGAGCATCTCCACGTCCTGCTCGCGCTGCGCCAGGCGCTTGCCCCGGGCGCACAGCTCCAGGCCCTCCTCCACCGCCTCGCGGTCCTCGCCCGCCCGGCACACCAGGCAGTCCGCGGCGCCCAGCAGGATTTCCAGGTCCTCGGGGGCGGCCTTCAGCGCCAGGCCGAAGGCGCGGCCGGCCTCCTCCAGGCGCCCCAGCTCCGTGAGGGCCGCGGCCCGGTAGTGCAGGGCCTCCGGCAGCTCCGGCGCGTCCGAAAGCAGACCCTCCACCTGTCCCAGGGCGCCCTCGAAATCGCCCGCCTCGAAGGCGTCCGCCACCGCCTCCAACCGCACCCTCGGGTCCCCCGACCCCGATGCCTTCCCGGTCCGCTTCTCCATGGCCCGGCTCATAAGAAGGCCCGCTGTGCGTTGTCAACGACAGGGGCGGCTGTTACGGTTCAGCGCCCTGTTGGTGCGGCATTCCGTCCTGTGAACATCCTTGTCGTCGACGACGATCTCGAGCTGTGCACCTTGCTCTCTCGCTTCCTGGAGATGCATGGGTACACCGTGTACTCGGCGTCCGACGCCCTCCAGGCGCTCGACATCATGGAGCGCAACGAGGTGGGCATGGTCATCACGGACTACATCATGCCCCACCTGGATGGCATCGCCTTCACGGAGATGCTCAAGGCCGACCCCCGCTTCCAGGCCATCCCGGTGCTCCTCATGACGGCCAGCACCGACGGCAACGTCACCGAGAAGGGCCTGCGCAAGGGCGTGGCCCTCACCCTCAACAAGCCCCTGGACATGGGTCAGCTCCTGACCCTGGTGCGCTTCGCCGAGTAGTCCCGGCCGCCCCTGTCCCAAGGACGTGGCGGGCCGTCCGCTCGCCCACACGTCCGCCCTTCTCGGTTGACATCGTTGCCCCGCCCCTTATGTTGGCGCTCGCCAGGGCCGAGTGCTAACGGCCTGCGTTGTACCCACAAAAATTCCAAGTAACTTCAGGAGGTTGCGATGGCAGCGAAGGAGATTTTCTTCCACCAGTCCGCCCGTGAGGCCATCCTGCGCGGCGTTCGTACGCTGGCGGATGCGGTCGCGGTGACGCTGGGTCCCAAGGGCCGCAACGTGGTCATCGAGAAGAGCTTCGGCTCGCCCACGGTCACCAAGGACGGCGTCACCGTCGCCAAGGAGATCGATCTCGAGAACAAGTTCGAGAACATGGGCGCGCAGATGGTGAAGGAGGTCGCGTCGAAGACCTCCGACAAGGCGGGCGACGGCACGACGACGGCGACGGTGCTCGCGCGCGCCATCTACGAGGAGGGACTGAAGCTGGTGGCCGCGGGCCACAGCCCGATGGACCTCAAGCGCGGCATCGACAAGGCCGTCGAGGTGGTGGTGGAGGAGCTCAAGAAGATCTCCAAGCCCACGTCCGACAAGAAGGCCATTGCCCAGGTGGGCACCATCTCCGCGAACGGGGATGAGACCATCGGCACCATCATCGCGGACGCGATGGAGAAGGTGGGCAAGGAGGGCGTCATCACCGTCGAGGAGGCCAAGGGCCTCGAGACGACGCTCGACGTCGTGGAGGGCATGCAGTTCGACCGCGGCTACGTCTCGCCGTACTTCGTGACGAACCGCGAGCGCATGGAGGTCGTGGTCGACGACCCCTACATCCTCATCAGCGAGAAGAAGATCTCCTCGATGCAGGACATGATTCCCATCCTCGAGCAGGTCGCGCGCTCCGGCAAGCCCCTGCTCATCATCGCGGACGACATCGAGGGCGAGGCGCTGGCCACGCTCGTGGTGAACAAGATCCGCGGCGTGCTGAACGTGGCGGCGGTGAAGGCGCCGGGCTTCGGTGACCGTCGCAAGGAGATGCTCAAGGACATCGCCACGCTGACGGGCGGCATGGTGGTGAGCGAGGAGCTGGGTCACACGTACGAGAAGCTGACGCTCGCCGAGCTGGGCCGCGCCAAGCGCATCACGGTGGACAAGGACAACACCACCATCGTCGACGGCAACGGCAAGAAGGAGGAGATCGAGGGTCGCATCAAGCTCATCCGCGGGCAGATCGAGGCCGTGACGAGCGACTACGACCGCGAGAAGCTCCAGGAGCGCCTGGCGAAGCTGGTGGGCGGCGTGGCCGTCATCAACGTCGGCGCGGCGACCGAAGTGGAGATGAAGGAGAAGAAGGCCCGCGTCGAGGACGCGCTGCACGCGACCCGCGCGGCCGTCGAGGAGGGCATCGTCCCGGGCGGCGGCGTGGCGTACCTGCGCACGCTGGCGGCGCTGGAGGCGCTCAAGCCGGGCGGTGAGCAGAACTTCGGCGTGGAGATCATCCGCCGCGCGCTCCAGGAGCCGCTGCGGAAGATCGCCAGCAACGCGGGCGTCGAGGGCGCCGTGGTCATCAACAAGGTGCGCGAGGGCAAGGGCGCGTTCGGCTACAACGCCCGCACGGACACCTACGAGGACCTGGAGAAGGCCGGCGTCATCGACCCGACGAAGGTGGAGCGCACCGCGCTGCAGAACGCCGCCTCCGTCGCCTCGCTGCTCTTGACCACCGAGGCCATGGTGGCCGAGCGTCCGAAGGGCAAGTCCAAGGGCGGCGGCGCTGGCGGCGGCATGCCGGACTACGGCGGCGACGACATGGAGTACTGAGCCACGCTCCGCGCCCCGGGCTCCACGCTCGGGGGGGCGGTGGGTGAGCCGGCCTCGGCCCCGGTTGCCTCGTGTGAGGCACCGGGGCCGTTGTCTTTTGGTGGGGCAGGGGACGTGCGTCCAGGTGCCCACGGGCTCACGATGAGGGCGGGGCCGACGCGCGTCAGGGCTCGTGGTCCGCCGGGCCTCGGCGGCGGCTGGGAGCGACGCGAGGCCTGGACGTGTCAGGGCACCCGGCCGACCGCGCCCCCGGTGCCGCTCTCCTGTGAGGTGAAGAGCAGCGTGTCTCCGTCCACGATGAGTCCACCGGGGCCCGTGCCCACGGGGCCCACGGAATCCGTGGTGTTCGCCGGGCATCCGCGCACCCGGCGCAGGAAGTCCGCGTCACCGGCCACGGACTCCTTGAAGTACACGGCGCCGTGCAGCTCGACGGGGAAGAGGGGACCCTGCAGCCCGTCCGCGAGCACGCGTGCCTCGCCACCGGCTCTCGGCAGCGCGAGGACACGGCCCGTGCCGCCGCCTCCCTCGGTGATGAGGAAGCGCGAGGGCGTCAGCTCCAGCGAAGTGCCCGAGGAGATGCTCGCATTCACGCGCTCTGCTGGAGTCTCCAGGTCCAACGGGACGCGGTAGAGACCCGGCTCCGTGTTCCCCGTCACGAGGAACCACACGTCCGTGCCGTCGATGCGCGCACCACGGACCTGGGTACCGGCGGGTCCCTCGTAGAGCACCAGTGACGAGGATGCGCTCCCCGTCGCGTCCACGCGCACGAGCCGCCGTGCTCCGGTCGCCACCACGACGTAGTCACGCCCGGCCAACCGTCCGAGGAGGACGTCCGTCCCGCTGGAGATGACATCCGGCACCGAGGCCTCGATGGGCACCGTGCCGCGCGCGCCCGTGGCCTTGTCCACGCGCCACAGTCCCGTCTGGTCCAACACGAAGAGGAACTGCGCGTTGACGGCGATGGCGTTGGGGGCAATGAAGCCCTTCGCCACCGTCGCCACATCGCCTCCCGACCTGGGGACCCGGAGGATCTGCCCGTTGCCCTCGGTCTGGCTCGGACGCAGCGAGTGCGACTCGGAGATGTAGATGTCGGTCGCGTCCACCGCGAGCCTGCGCGGATTGTTCAGCCCGGGGACGAGCAGGGATTCGCGCACCGAGGCAGGGGGCTCGCAGCTCCCCGCGTCCTCCTCGCCAGAGCCCGCATCCGGCGAGCCGGTGCCGCCGTCTCCCGTCGAGCCGCCGTCATCGGCGCCCGTTCCACCATCGTCGTCGGAACCCGCATCGCTGCCCGCATCCGAGCCCGAGTCCACGGGCCCGCTCGCGTCCGGTTCGCCCTGCACCGGGGGCTTGTCCGAGGAACACGCCACACCCAGCAACAGGACGGACAGGAGCGCGAGTCTCATGGGACGCCTTTCTTGAACGCGCGGCTCAGCTCACGGCTGAGCGCCGTGGTGTCGGACAACAGCTTCGGCAGGCACGCCGCGGCTCCCGCGCGCAGCGACTCCAGCGCCGTCTCCATCGTCAGGTGCTCGGCGAGCACCACGAAGGGCGCGCCCTGCGCCAGCGCCTTGCCCAGCTCCAGCGCCTTGCGCCCATACGCCGGCGAGAAGTCCCAGCTCACCACCACGCCCGCGGGCTGCTCCAACGCGATGAGCTCCGACGTCGGGAGGATGCGCGCCTCCAGCCCCACCAGCTCCAGCGCCTCGGCGATCTGCGCCGCCGTGGTGGGGTTGTCCTCGAGCACGTCCACCCGCTTCACCTGCGTCGCGGTCCCAGGCTGGGCCGGCGGCGCCGCGAGCGTCGCGCGCAGCAGGTTGCGCACCTCGCGGATGTCGTCGAAGGGCTTGAGCAGGTAGTCCACCACGCCCAGCTCCAGCGCCTGCTGCGTCGTCACCAGCGACGGATAGCCCGTCATCAAAATCACCCGCGACGTCGCGGACAGCCGCCGCGCCTGCTGCGCCAGCTCCAGCCCCGACAGGCCCGGCAGGTTCTTGTCCGTGACGATGAGGTCCACCGGCGCCTCGCGCAGCAGGTCCAGCGCCTCCTCTCCGCTCGCGGCCTCGATGACCTCGCACTCCTTGCTCATCAGGTCGCGGAACACCATGCGGATGATGGTCTCGTCATCCACCACCAGCAGTCGCTTTCGCCGCCCGGGCGCGGCCTCGGTGGCGGGGAAGAGCACCCGGAACACCGTCGCTGGCGGCGGCACGTCCCGAATCGCGCCCTGCGGCGCCAGGTCGATGCGCGCGTGGTGCTCCTGCGCGATGCGCCGACACACCGACAACCCCAGCCCCGTGCCCCGCTTGCTGGCGGTGACGTACGGCTCGAAGATGCGCTCCTTGAGCTCGTCGGGGATGCCCGGACCCCAGTCCGCCACGTACAGCACCGGCGCCGAGCCCTCGCGCGTGAGCACCACCTTCACCCGCCCGCGCCCCGACATCGCGTCGCGCGCGTTGTTGAGCAGGTTCAGCGTGAGCTGCTCGATGAGCCGCGCGTTGCCCTGCGCGAAGATGTCCTCGGGCGCCTCGACCTCCAGCGAGATTCGCGCCGAGTCCGGGTTGACGCTGAAGAGCCTCGCGGCGGCCCAGATGGGCGCGGCCAGCGACAGACGCTGCTGCGGCGCGGGCCGCTCGCTCGCCAGGCGGATGTAGTCGGAGACGATCTGCTCCATCCGCTCCACCTGCGACATGAGCAGCCGCAAGGGGCCCGTGGGGCCACGGTCCTCGGCGAGCAGCTGGGCATACGCCTTCACGCCGAGCAGCGGCTGCCGCAACTCGTGCAGCACCTCGGCGGCGAGCTGGGTGGAGTGGAGTCCCGAGCGCTGGAAGGCCGCCGCGGCCGCGCGCGCGGCTGGCAGGTCCCCCGCATCCAGGGCCTGGAGCAGTTGGGCGAGCGGCGCGGGTATCTCCATGTGAGGAGCATGACGGAGGCGGGCGGCTCCACGCAACGCACCAGGAGGGATTCCGTTGACCGACTCCCCGGGGACGCGGATGCTCCGAGCGTTCGCCTCGCGGCCCCAGCCTCCCCTGGACTGGACGCCGCCGCCAGGCCTCGGAGGGCCTCAATGCCGCAGACCGACCCGTTCCATTCGCTCGTGCCCCGGAAGATGACCGACTCCGAGCTGGCGCGCTCCATCCGGCTCAACATCGAGGCGGAGCTGGACGCCATCAACCTCTACGCCGCCCACATCGACGCCACCGACAACGAGGAGGCCAAGGCCGTCCTCCGTCACGTCATGGATGAGGAGCGCGAGCACGCCGCCCTCTTCTGGCAGCTCATCGCCCGGTTGGATCCGGAGCAGGCCCAGCACGCCCAGGAGGCCGTGGAGAAGTTCAAGCTCATCATCTCCGGTGCCCCGCATGAGTCCGTGGAGGCGGTGGGCAAGGAAGGCAAGGGCGGCGCCGAGGCCCCCGAGCCCAGCATCGTCAAGCGCCTCACCGTGGGGAACATGCGGCCCTGAAGCTCTGGTGCCGCTCAGGTGCCGTTGCTCCCCTGGCGCCGCTCGGCCGGGGGGGCCTCCAGGTCCTGCGCGGCCATGTAGACCACGTTCCGGGTGCCGCGCTTGCCGCGGTACATCGCCCGGTCCGACAAATCCAGCAGCGTGGCCTTGTCCCGTGCGTGCTCCGGGAAGCTCGCGACGCCGATACACGTGGACAGCTTGAGCGACAGCCCCTCGCGCGCGAGGAACTGGTGCGTCTCCATGGTGCGCCGGATGCGCTCGGCCACCTTGAGCGCGCCGCCCGAGTCGGTGTTTCGCAGGAGCACCACGTACTCGTCGCCGCCGTAGCGCGCCACCACGTCGTGGTCTCTCACGCAGCCCTTCACCACGCGCGCGGTCTCCACCAGGAGCTTGGAGCCGACCAGGTGGCCGTGGTTGTCGTTGATGGACTTGAAGTGGTCCAGGTCCAGGAACAGCAGGCTGAAGGGGCGCTGCGTCTGGATGGACGCCTGGACCTCGCGGTCCAGCACCAGGTGCAGGTAGCGCGTGTTGAACAGGCGCGTCAGGTCGTCGACGTACGCCAGGTCCTCCACCGCCGCGAAGCGGTCCAGGTTGCGCAGGGCCAGCGCCCAGTTGCGCACCAGGTAGCCGGCGGCCTCGGCGCCGCCGTCCGTGGCGCGCGCGTCCGAGTAGAAGAGCACCGCGTGCCCCAGCACCGTGTTCGACTCGATGGCCGGGAAGGAGCTCACGCGCTGGAAGGGGACATCCAGCATCTCCGAGTCGCTGGGCGCCTTGCCGTGGAGGAGCTGCTCGCGCAGCCACGCCACCAGCGCCTCCTCGGTGCCCTCGGGGAGCCCCCGCGTGCCCTGGGCGCGCAGGCCCAGGTTGGCGTCGCGCTCCAAGAGGACGATGCCGTTGGCGTGCGCCATGGTCTCCAGCGCGCTGGTGGTGGCGACGGCGAGCTTCTCGCGGTCCAGCGTGGTGGCCAGGCGCTGACCGGCCTCGAGCAGCGCGACGTGCCGGCGCAGCGAGGCGTTCTCCTGCATCAGCTCGCGGGTGGTGAGCGCGCGGCGCACCGCGTGCTGGAGGGCTTCGGGCGCGACGGGCTTGACCAGGTACTCCGCCGCGCCGCTCTTGATGGCGCGCACGGCGGGGTCCACCTTGTCCAGACCGGTGATGACCACCACCTCCACGCCCGGATGCCGCTCCCGCACGTGCCGGAGGACCTCCATGCCGTCGCCACCGGGGAGGATGAGGTCCGTCACCACCGCGTCGAACCGGTCCGCGGCGAGCGCCTG
Organism: Myxococcus sp. XM-1-1-1; assembly: GCF_020037095.1. Lineage (NCBI taxonomy): Bacteria > Pseudomonadati > Myxococcota > Myxococcia > Myxococcales > Myxococcaceae > Myxococcus > Myxococcus sp. XM-1-1-1. The sequence continues at coordinate 6,014 of NZ_JAIQDH010000042.1, read as the reverse complement.
TCGGGCCTCCAGGAACGTGGCCACCGCCGTGACGGTGTGGCCCACGGCCGTGAGGTAGTCGCCGTAGAGGGTGCGGGCGATCTTTTCGTCGTCGACGAGGAGAATGCGCGCCATCTCCCGCATGGCTTAGCACCCCCCATGGAACGCTGCTAGGGTCGCGCCCCGTGTCGCCCTTCGAAAGCGGTCGCCGTCTCTGCTTGCTCGTCGAAGCCGGGGAGACCCGCTATGCCGTGGAAGCCACATCCGTCATGGAAGTGGCGATGCCCGGTGGCAATGGCAGCAACCTGCGAGGCGTGCTGGAAGTGAAGGACCTGGCGGCGCTGCTCGGCGGCGCGCCGGAGCCGGACGCGGGCATGGTGGTGGTGCTGGATGTGAGCCCCACGCTCGCGGTGCGAGTGCGCTCCGTGGTGGAGGTGGCGGACGTGGCGCGCGCGCCGTTCTTCCTGTTGCCGCCGGGGCTGGCGGACTCACTGGCGCCGTTGAGCCGGGGGGCGGTGCTGCACAAGGACCGGCTGTACCTGGAGCTCATCGCGGAGGCGCTGCCGCACCGGGTGGGCCCCCGCGCGACGCCTGCTCCCCCGCGCCCCGTGCACTGGGCCGAGTCCGTGCCCGAGCGGGCGCTGGTCTTCGAGTCACAGGGGCGGCTGTTCGGCGTCCCCCTGGCCTTCGTGTCCCAGGTGGTGGAGCGGGGCGAGGCTTTCAGCGTCCTGCCCGTGCAGAGCGGGCCGGTCGCCGGTATCTTCCCGCATGCCCAGGTCCTGTGGCCCATCTGTTCGGTTCCGGCACTGCTCGGCACGCCCCCCGCGCCGGAGCCGTTCTTCCTCCTGGCGGAGCTGGCGGGACGTCACGTGGGGCTGACGGCCACGCGGGTGCTCGGAGTTCTGCAGCGCTTCGAGCCGGACGAGACGGCGGGGACCTTCCGGGTGCCCGGGTTGGCGGAGCCGGTGCTGTTCCTCGACCTGCAGCGCATGTTTTCTTGATCGTCCCGGAGCGCGAACCGTAAGCTGCCAGGCTTGATACCGTGCCGTGAAGCAGGTTTTCACGGCCGGATTCCTCAACGAATTCAGGGGGTCCGACGCCCCCGAGGCCCGATACCGATGCCCAAGAATCTGCTGGTCGCCGATGACTCGCTCACCATCCGCAAGGTGATCGGCATGATCTTCGCGACCGAGGACTTTCAGGTGACCGCGGTCGACAACGGGCTGGACGCCATCTCGCGCAGCCGCGAGCTGCGTCCGGACGTCGTCCTGGCCGACGTGATGATGCCGGGCAAGAGCGGCTACGAGGTCTGCGAGGCGCTGAAGAACGACCCGGCCACGCAGGGCATCCCGGTGATGCTGCTGGCGGGCACCTTCGAGGCCTTCGACGAGAACCGCGCCCGCGCGGCCCGCGCCGACGACCACATCACCAAGCCCTTCGAGAGCCAGGTGCTGCTCGACAAGGTGAAGGCGCTGGTCGGCCAGAAGTCCAACACCCTGCCGGCCTCCGTCGCCACGCAGGTGATTCGTCCCTCCGCCACGCCCGTCGCGCCGCAGCCGGCCCCCGCCGCCGCGCCTCCCGTGGCCGCCCGTCCGGGCGTGCCGCCGGCGCCGGGTGCGCGTCCTCCTGGCCCCGGGATGCCGCCGGGCCCTGGCGCTCCGCGTCCTCCGGGTCCAGGCATGCCGCCGGGCATGGCGCGTCCTCCGGGCCCTGGCATGCCGCCGGGTCCTGGCGCTCCGCGTCCTCCGGGTCCAGGGATGCCGCCGGGTCCGGGCATGGCGCGCCCTCCTGGCCCCGGGATGCCGCCGGGCCCTGGCGCTCCGCGTCCTCCGGGTCCGGGAATGCCGCCGGGCGCCGTGGGTCGTCCGGGTGTCCCGCCTCCGCCGGGGGCTCCCGCGCCGGGCATGCCGCCGCGTCCGGGGATGCCTCCGGGGCCTGGTGCTCCGGGCATGGCCGGTCGTCCGGGCGCTCCCGGGCCGGGCATGCCGGGTGGGCTGCCCCGTCCGCCGGGTGCCACGCCGCTGCCTCCCATCGCGGGTGGTGGGGCGACGCAGCCGGCGGCTCGCAACCGGGATCCATTCGGCCTGGGGGCTCCGGCGGCGCCGGTGGCCGCCCAGCCGGCCATCAGCATCGAGGACTCGCTGCCGGACACCAGCGGCGCCGAGGAGATCTCCCTCGACATCGGTGGCCCGCCGACGGCGCCCGCTCCGGCGGCCCGTCCGGCCGCCACGGCGCGCCCGACGTCGTCGGATGGGGGCGAGGCCCTGCTTCGCGAGGCGCTGTCCAAGGCGTCGCGCGAGGTCATCGAGAAGATTGCCTGGGAGGTCGTACCGCAGCTGGCGGAGACCATCATCCGTGAGGAGCTCGAGCGGCTCATCAAGGACCGAGAGACCCAGCACTGAGGCGCCCCGCGCCGTAACCCCTTGACCTTCGCCGGCCCTCCTCAGGGGGGCTGGCCGTCTTCAATGACCGACACGACCGAACTGTCCAAGGCCTACGAGCCCACCGAGGTCGAGGCTCGCCTCTATGCCTTCTGGCTCGAGCGCGACTACTTCCGCGCCGCGGCGACCTCCGACAAGCCCGCCTTCTCCATCGTCCTGCCGCCGCCCAACGTCACGGGCAGCCTGCACATCGGCCACGCGCTCACCGCGACCATCCAGGACATCCTCACGCGCTGGAAGCGGATGAGCGGCTTCAACGCGCTCTGGCTGCCGGGCACGGACCACGCCGGCATCGCCACGCAGATGGTGGTGGAGAAGGAGCTCAAGAAGACCGAGGGCAAGAGCCGCCACGACCTGGGCCGCGAGAAGTTCCTGGAGCGCGTCTGGACGTGGAAGGGCAAGTACGGCGCCCGCATCGGCGAGCAGCACCGCTTCCTGGGCGCGTCGCTGGACTGGAGCCGCGAGCGCTTCACCATGGACGACCAGTCGTCGGCCGCGGTGCGCGAGGTCTTCGTCCGCCTGTACGAAGAGGGGCTGATGTACCGGGCCCAGAAGCTCATCAACTGGTGTCCCTCGTGCCGCACGGCGCTGAGCGACCTGGAGGTCGAGCACGAGGAGAAGAACGGCTCCATCTGGCACATCCGCTATCCCATCAAGGACAGCGAGCGCACGCTCACCGTGGCGACGACGCGCCCGGAGACGATGCTGGGCGACACCGCCGTCGCCATCCACCCCGAGGACGAGCGCTACCTGGGGCTCGCCGGCCAGCAGGTGGTGCTGCCGTTGACGGGCCGCGAGATTCCCATCGTCGCGGACGCGGAGCTGGTGGACCCGAAGTTCGGCACCGGCGTGGTGAAGGTCACGCCCGCGCACGACTTCAACGACTACCAGACGGGCCTGCGGCACAAGCTGCCGATGCTGTCCATCCTGGACGAGTCGGCGCGGATGACGAAGGACACCGGCAAGTACGCTGGCATGGACCGCTTCGAGGCGCGCAAGGCGGTGCTCGCGGACCTGCAGGAGCAGGGGCTCCTGGAGAAGGAGGAGCCGCACAAGCTGAACGTCGGCACCTGTCAGCGCTGCACCACCGTGGTGGAGCCTCGCCTGTCGCCGCAGTGGTTCGTGAAGATCGAGCCGCTGGCGCGCCCGGCCATCGAGGCGGTGGAGCAGGGCCGCACGAAGTTCGTCCCCGAGTCGTGGACGAACACGTACTTCCACTGGATGCGCAACATCCACGACTGGTGCGTCAGCCGCCAGCTGTGGTGGGGCCACCAGATTCCCGCGTACTACTGCACGTCGTGCAGCCCTCGTCAGGGTGACGACACCGACCTCCCGTTGGATGCGCCGACGGTGAAGGTGGGCGGCGTGGACTTCGCTCGCGCGGAGCCCATCGTCGCGCGCACCGCGCCCGAGGCTTGCCCCAAGTGCGGCGGCAAGAGCTTCATCCAGGACCCGGACGTGCTGGACACCTGGTTCTCGTCCGCGCTCTGGCCCTTCTCCACGCTGGGCTGGCCGCGCGACACGGCGGAGCTGAAGACCTTCTACCCGACGTCCGTCATGGAGACGGGCCACGACATCATCTTCTTCTGGGTCGCCCGGATGATGATGATGGGCCTGCACTTCATGGGCGATGTGCCCTTCCGCACCGTGTACCTGCACGCGATGGTGCGCGACGAGAAGGGCGAGAAGATGTCCAAGACGAAGGGGAACGTCATCGATCCCCTGGACGTCATCCTCGGCGCCAAGCCCGAGCAGCTCAACGCGACGCTGAAGAACAAGTTCCCGCAGGGCATGCCCGCGTTCGGCGCGGACGCGCTGCGCTTCACGCTCGCCTCGCTCACCCAGCAGGGCCGCGACATCAAGCTGTCGATGGACCGGCTCGCCGGCTACAAGGCGTTCTGCAACAAGCTGTGGAACGCCAGCCGCTTCGCCCTGATGAACATGGGCGGCGGGTACCAGTACGACGGCCGCTCGCCGAAGGAGCTGCCGCTGACGCTGGCGGACCGGTGGATCCTCTCGCGCCTGCAGCGGGCGACGACGGAGGCCCGGGCGTCGCTGGAGGTCTACGGCTTCGCGGAGGCCGCCTCCACGCTCTACCAGTTCCTCTGGGCGGAGCTGTGCGACTGGTACATCGAGCTGTCGAAGCCGTCGCTGTACGGCGACGACGCGACGGCGAAGGACACCACGCGCGCGGTGCTGGTGTATGCGTTGGACCGCGTGCTGCGGCTGATGCACCCGTTCATGCCCTTCATCACCGAGGAGATCTGGCAGAAGCTGCCGATGTCCCGGCCGACGGAGAGCATCATGATCGCCTCCTACCCGGAGCCGGACGCGGCGCTGGTGGACGAGGCGGCCGAGTCGGAGATGGCGCCGGTCATCGCGGCCATCGAGGGGCTGCGCACCATCCGCGGTGAGAGCAACCTGTCGCCGGCCACCAAGCTGAAGGCCGTGGTGCAGAGCCCGGATGCGCGCACGCGCGAGCTGCTCGAGCGGTGGCGGGGCTACCTGCTGCCCCTGGCCGGCCTGTCCGACGTCCAGGTGGGCCCGCCGGGCGCCAAGCCTCCCCAGGCGGCGGCCTTCGTGGCGACGAACCTGGAGATCTACGTTCCGCTGGCCGGGCTCATCGACCTGGACGCGGAGCGGGACCGGCTGCGCAAGGAGATCGCCCGCGCCGAGCAGGAAGCGGCCAGCGTCCTGCGCAAGCTCGACAACCCCAACTTCGTGGCCAAGGCGCCTCCGGACGTGGTGGAGAAGGATCGCGCCCGCGTGGAGGAGTTGAAGGAGCGCAAGGCCAAGCTCGAAGATCACCTGCAGCGGATTGCCCCGGAGCCCTCCATGCCCGAGAACCTGCCGTCCGAGAGCACCACGCGTCCTGACGAGGAGAGTGCCTCCCCCTCCGAGCCGGCCCAGGTGAAGGTCGCCCCGTCGAAGGAAGAGACGGGCGGCGTCGACCTGGGCCAGGAGCTGAAGGGTGAGATGGGAGGGGACGAGGGCCAGGTGCCCCAGACGGACCCCCAGGTCCAGGACGCGCTCGCGAAGCTGCGCGAGGGGACGAAGGAGGGGCTGTCTCCCTCCGACCACCACGATCTGGGCGTCGCGTACATGAGCATGGGGCTCGTGGACGACGCGATGCGCGAGTTCGGCAAGGCGAAGGAGGGCGGCGATGGCCGCGAGGCTCCCGCCGATGCTCCCAAGGCCGAGAAGAAGCCCAAGAAGGCCAAGGCGCAGGCAGACGACGGGGCTCCCAGCGCGACGACGTTCCCGCCTCCGACGGAGGCTCCGACCCCTGTCGCCAAGGCGGCTCCGGCGAAGAAGCCCGCCGCGCCCAAGCCCACGCCTCCGGGTGGGGTGTCGGCGAAGAAGGCCGGCGCGGACGTGGCGCCTCCGGGCGTGGAGTTCGAGGTGAAGGCCCCGACGAAGAAGGCTCCCGCGAAGCCCGCGGACTCGGCTCCGGCGAAGAAGGCCGGCGCGAAGTCGGCGGGCAAGGCCCCGGCCAAGAAGGCTGGCGCGAAGTCCACGGGCAAGGCCGCCGCGAAGAAGGGCGCCACGAAGAAGGCCGCGGGCAAGGCCGCCGCGAAGAAGGGCGCCACGAAG
>NZ_JAIQDH010000041.1:0-51806 GCF_020037095.1 Myxococcus sp. XM-1-1-1 | reverse complement strand
AAACCGCGTGGGAGAGTAGGTCGCTGCCGGATTCTTTTTGAGAAGCCCTCGTCGCCTCGTGCGACGGGGGCTTTTCTTTTTTCCTCACGGCCCTCGACGCGCTTTACCGCGTGGCGAGGAGCTCGGCGAGTCGATCGAAGTTCTGCTCATTGGCTTCCTCGACGAAGCCGCGGACCTTCTCGACCTCCTCCTTCGACTCGAAGCGCATTCGCCAGGTGAGGCGCGTCTTGGGGCCCTCGTCCGCGAAATCGAGGCGCATCTCGAAGTGATGTGACTCCTGGAGGTGTCGGAAGACGACCCGCTCCATGGGGACCACCTGCGTGAACTCCTTGTGCATGGTATATCGGGCTCCATCCGGGCCCTGCATCACGAAGCGCCACTGACCTCCTGGGCGGAGCTCAAACACCTCGAAGGTGTTCGTCGAGCCCTTCGGTCCCCACCACCGCGACAGCTGCTCCGGGTCGCTGAATGCCTGGTACAGCCGGTCTCGGGAGGTGTCGAAGCGCCGAGAGGAGACGATGTCTCGGGACTCCTCGAGCACCCGCCCCAGCCTGTCGAAGTGTTCCGTCGTGCCTCCCTCACGTGAGCGCATCCCATCCTCACCGTCGAGGAAGGTGGCTTGCTCGGTGAACACCATCCTCGTCCCGCCTGTCTTCGTCGCGTGCAACTCCACCGTGGCCAGTGACACGGACAGGTGCTTGTCGCCCACGTGCATGTCGTAGACGTAGACCAGTCGCTCGTCGGGGATGATGGAGTGGTAGCGCGCGGTGAAGACACTCGCGTGGCGCCCCTCGAACTGTCCGTGGAGCAGCTCCGTTCCGCCCACGCGGAAGTCGAGCTCACGCTTCACGAGGCGCCACCGCTCAGGCGGACCGATGAACCACTGGGCCTTCATCTCCACGTCGGCCCAGGCCGCGAAGACCCGGGCAGGAGAGGCTTTGTACGTGCGCTCGATGCTGAATGTGCCGTGAACGGCGGGACGTGCCTTCATGAGCTGCCCTTCTTTCGGGGGGAAGGCGTGGGGGATTCGGGGCCATCCAGCAACTCGCCCAAGCGGTCGAAGCGGCGCTCCCACAGGCCGCGCCGCGCGGAAATCCAGTCCTCGGCCACGCGCAGCCCCTCTGGCTGGATGTGACAGGAGCGCACACGCCCGACCTTCTCCGTGCGCACCAGGCCGCTCTCCTCGAGCACCTGGAGGTGCTGAACGACCGCCGCGAGGGTGATGTCGAGCGGCTTCGCCAGGTCGCTGACCGACAACGAGCCCTGACTCAGGCGCTCGACAATGGCTCTCCGCGTGGAGTCACCCAGCGCCTGGAACACCCGGTCTACGGCGCCATGGTTTAGCATGGGCTTAAGTATGCGCTGTGCGCCCTGACTGTCAAGCCGTGGCTTAAGTGTTCGGTGCGGGCTTCAAACTGCACGGCGACTGTGGAGTCATCGTGCAGGCTGCAATGCGCGCGGCGGCCAGCGTTGCCCAACCCCGCGATAGTCCTACGGATTTGTCAGAGGCTGTGTGGTACGCGCGGTGCTCATTGGATGGGCACCCATGTTGTCCATCGACTCCACTCAGCTGCTTCTCTCCCTGCTCCTCCGGCAGGCCGATGCATCCCTGCCTGCTGCCGACGCCACGGCCCACGACTCGGCGGCGACCCGCTTCCTCTCCCGGGTCCAGCCCGAGGGCGGCGTCGATGTGTACTTCGCCCACAACTTCAACCGCCCCGCGAACAAGGCCAGCTTCCTCCCCGGCACCGGCACGTCCGCCAAGCGCGATGGCGAGGTGTCCATCAACCTGGCCTCGCTGGGGCTGAGCGCCGAGCCCGCTCCCGTGGGCTTCAAGGTGCTCCTGGGCTTTGGAACGGGGGCGGAGGTGGTGCACTCGGCGGAGCCCGAGGGTGTCGCCTCTGGACCTGCTGCGTGGCGCTACGTCCAACAGGCGTCCGTGTCCTTCGCCACGGGGCCGCTGACCCTGGAGGCGGGGCTGTATCCCAGCCACATCGGGCTCGAGTCGTTCCAATCCCAGCTCAACTGGACGTACACCCGCTCGTGGATGGGCGAGTACTCGCCCTATTACCAGACGGGCATCAAGGGGACCTGGGCCTTCGACCCGGCGTGGAGCGCGCAGCTTCAAGTCCTCAATGGCTGGCAGACCGTGGGTGACAACAACCGCGGGCTCGCCGTGGGCACTCAAGTGGCCTACGCGGGCGAGCGCCTCTCCGCGGCCCTCAACACCTTCATCGGCGAGGAGGGCGCCACGGGCGACGAGGGGCTGCGCCTCTTCGCGGACGCGGTGGCGACGTTTCGTGTCCTGCCCTCGCTGTGGCTCGCCGCGACCGCAGATGTGGGGACACAGCGTCTTCCCTCGGGAACTCGCGCGAACTGGTACGCGGCAGGGCTCAATGCCCGGGTGCTGCTCGCGGAGCCCGTGGCGCTCGCCGCGCGTGTCGAGGCCTACCGGGATGCCGATGGCTTGATGACCGGCGTCGCGCAGACCTTGTCGAGCGGGACCGTCACGCTCGAGGTGAAGCCCGCGGAGCAGCTCACCCTCAAGCTGGAGGCACGGCATGACCGCTCGACGGAGGCGGTGTTCGCGGGCCGCGCCACGGCCGATGACGGCTCGCCCGTGCCGAAGGACACCGAGACGCTCGTCGTGCTCGGCGCCACCGCCTTCTTCTGATGTGCCCCCGGAGACCTTCCATGGATTTCGTCCTCGTCCTCGTCACCGTCGGATTCTTCACCCTCGCGCTTGGCTACACCCATGGCTGTGAACGGCTCTGAGCGCACCCTGCCCGCTTTCGTGCACCCCGCCGGATGCTCCCTCGCGCCGTGCACTTCGCTCATGCGCAGCTCCACTCCAAGCCTCACCCGGAGTCCCCACTCATGACCTTCGAATACGCCGCCGGCGCCGTGCTCGCCGTCCTGCTCACCGTCTACCTCGTCTATGCCCTGCTCCGCCCCGAGCGCTTCTGAGGGCCCTCTCCAATGACTCTCATCGGCTGGCTGCAAGTCCTGTTGTTCTTCGCCCTCCTGCTCGCGCTGACGAAGCCGCTGGGCGTCTATCTCTTCCGTGTCTTCGAGTCCGAGGCGCGGCCGTTGCCCCGGCTGCTCGGCCCCGTGGAGCGGGGGTTGTTGCGCCTGAGTGGCGCGAGCGAGCGGCGTGAGCAGACCTGGGTGGAGTACTGCGGGGCCCTGCTGGCCTTCAGCCTGGTGAGCCTGCTCATCCTCTACACCCTCCAGCGGGCGCAACACCTGCTGCCCTTCAATCCCCAGAAGCTCGGCGCCGTGGGGCCCGAGCTCGCCTTCAACACGGCCGCCAGCTTCGTCACCAATACCAACTGGCAGTCGTATGCCGGTGAGTCCACCCTGAGCTACCTCACGCAGATGGCGGGCCTGGCGTGGCAGAACTTCGTCTCCGCCGCCGCGGGGCTCGGAGTGGCGCTGGCGCTCGCTCGCGGCTTCACCCGACGACCGGGGCCCGAGGGCTCGAAGACGCTCGGCAACTTCTGGGTCGACCTGGTGCGCGGCACGCTCTACGTGCTGCTGCCCCTGTGCTTCGTCGTCGCCCTGTTCTTCGTCTCGCAGGGGATGCTGCAGAACCTCGCTCCCTATCACTCGCTGACGACGCTCGAGGGCGGGACGCAGACGCTCGCGATGGGACCGGTGGCCTCGCAGGAGGCCATCAAGATGCTCGGCACCAACGGCGGTGGCTTCTTCAACGCCAACAGCGCCCACCCGTTCGAGAACCCGACGCCGCTCACCAACCTGGTGCAGATGCTGCTCATCTTCGCCATCCCCTCGGCGCTCACCTACACCTACGGGAAGATGACCGGTGACACGAAGCAGGGCTGGGCCCTCTTCGCCGCCATGTCGTTGCTGTTCTTCGTGGGAGTGCTCGCCGCCTACTCCGCCGAGGTCCAGCCCAACGCCGCCGTGTCCGCCGCGCAGGTGGCCCACGTCGGCAACATGGAGGGCAAGGAGGCGCGCTTCGGCACCGCCGCGTCCACGCTCTTCGCCGTCGTCACCACCGATGCATCGTGCGGCGCCGTCAATGCCATGCATGACAGCTTCAATCCACTGGGCGGGCTCGTGCCGCTCGTCAACATGCAGCTGGGCGAGGTCATCTTCGGCGGCGTGGGCGCGGGCCTCTACGGCATCCTCATCATGGTCGTGCTCTCTGTCTTCATCGCCGGACTGATGGTGGGCCGCACCCCCGAGTACCTGGGCAAGAAAATCGAGGCCCGGGAGATGAAGCTCGCGATGCTCTACGTGCTCATCTTCCCGCTGTTCATCCTCGGGCTGTCCGCCGTCGCGGCCGTGCTCCCCCAGGGCGTGTCCTCGCTCAACAACGCGGGACCGCATGGCCTGTCTGAAATCCTCTACGCGTTCACCAGTGGCACGGCCAACAACGGCAGCGCGTTCGCGGGCCTCAACGCGAACACCCCGTTCTGGAACATCTCACTGGGGCTGGCCATGCTCGGCGGGCGCTTCCTGATGATTGTCCCCGCGCTCGCCATCGCCGGCTCCATGGTGGGCAAGAAGGTGGTGCCCGCGGGGCCCGGCACCTTCCCGACGAATGGCGTCCTCTTCACCGGCCTCCTGGTGAGCATCGTCGTCATCGTCGGCGCGCTCACCTTCTTCCCCGCCCTCTCCCTGGGCCCCATCGTCGAGCACTTCCTCGCCGGGGCCGGAAAGGTCTACTGAGCCATGAGCTCCTCGTCCTCGAAGCCCGCGTCACTCTTCGACGCGTCACTGCTCAAGCCCGCGCTGCTCGACAGCCTCAAGAAGCTCCACCCCCGGGATGTGGCTCGCAACCCCGTCATGTTCGTGGTGTGGGCCGGCAGCCTGCTCACCACCGTGCTGGTGGTGAAGGACCTCGTGTCGCCGCGCACCGACGGCGCGCCCCTCTGGTTCACCGTGTCCGTGGCCCTGTGGCTGTGGTTCACCGTCCTCTTCGCCAACTTCGCCGAAGCGGTCGCCGAGGGGCGCGGCAAGGCCCAGGCGGGGGCCCTGCGCAAGATGCGCAAGGACACCACCGCGCGCCGTCTTTCCGAGGGGCGCGAGGAGCGGGTGCCCGCGCCTGACTTGCGCAAGGGCGACCTGGTCGTCTGCGAGGCTGGAGACCTCATCCCGGGCGACGGCGAGGTGGTGGAGGGCATCGCCAGCGTGGATGAGTCCGCCATCACCGGCGAGTCCGCGCCCGTCATCCGTGAGTCCGGCGGTGACCGCTCCGCGGTGACCGGCGGCACCAAGGTGCTGTCGGACCGCATCGTCGTGCGCATCGCCGTCAACCCAGGCGAGTCCTTCCTCGACCGCATGATTGGTCTGGTGGAGGGCGCGGCCCGGCAGAAGACGCCCAATGAAGTCGCGCTGCACATCCTCCTCGTCGGGCTCACGGTGGTGTTCCTGCTGGCGTGCGTGTCGCTGGTGCCGCTCGCGCTCTACTCGGGTGTGCCGCTGTCGGGCACCGCCGTGGTGGCGCTCCTCGTGTGCCTCATCCCCACCACGATTGGCGGACTCCTGAGCGCCATCGGCATCGCCGGGATGGACCGGCTGTTGCGCAAGAACGTCCTCGCCATGAGCGGCCGAGCCGTCGAGGCGGCGGGTGACGTGGACACGCTGCTGCTCGACAAGACGGGCACGATTACACTCGGCAATCGCATGGCCACGGAGCTGCTGCCCATGCCCGGCGTGCGCCTGGAGGAGCTGGCCGAGGCCGCTCAGCTCGCGAGCCTGGCCGATGAGACCCCCGAGGGACGCTCCATCGTCACGCTGGTCAAGGACACCTACAAGCTGCGTCCTCGCGAGCTCCTGGCGCACCAGGCGACGTTCGTTCCCTTCACCGCGCAGACGCGGATGAGCGGGTGTGACCTGGTGGAGCCTCACGCGCGCAGCATCCGCAAGGGCGCGGTGGATGCCATCGTCAAGCATGTGCAGGGGCAGGGCGGCCCGGTGCCTTCGGAGCTGGCGCTGGCCGCGGGACGTATCGGAGACGCGGGCGGGACGCCCCTTGCTGTCGCGGAGGGCTCGCGACTGCTCGGCATCATCCACTTGAAGGACGTGGTGAAGGGCGGCATCCGCGAGCGCTTCGACCGCTTCCGCGCCATGGGCATCCGCACGGTGATGATTACGGGCGACAACCCTCGCACCGCCGCGGCGATTGCTCGTGAGGCCGGCGTGGATGACTTCCTCGCGGAGGCGACTCCCGAGGCCAAGCTCGCGCTCATCCGTACCGAGCAGGCCAAGGGCAAGCTGGTGGCGATGACGGGCGATGGCACCAACGACGCTCCCGCGCTGGCTCAGGCCGATGTCGGCGTGGCGATGAACACCGGCACCCAGGCGGCGAAGGAGGCAGGGAACATGGTCGACCTCGACTCCAATCCGACCAAGCTGCTGGAGGTCGTGGAGGTGGGCAAGCAGCTCCTGATGACTCGGGGCACGTTGACCACGTTCTCCATCGCCAATGACGTGGCGAAGTACTTCGCCATCCTGCCGGCGCTGTTCATGGGTGTGTTCCCCCAGATTGCTCCGCTCAACGTCATGGGGCTGACGTCGCCCTTCAGCGCCATCCTCGCCGCCGTCATCTTCAACGCGCTCATCATCATCGCGCTCATCCCCCTGGCGCTGCGCGGTGTGCGCTACCGGCCGCTCGGCGCGGCGGCGCTCCTGCGGCGCAGCCTGCTCATCTACGGGCTTGGCGGCGTCATCGTTCCCTTCGTCGGCATCAAGGCCCTCGACGTGCTGCTCACGGCCGTCGGTCTCGCTTGAGGACTGGTCATCATGGTCTCCACTCTCGTAACCGCGCTTCGTGTTGGTGTCGTCACCCTGGTGCTCACGGGCTTGCTGTATCCCCTCGCTGTCACCGGCGTGGCCTCGCTGCTCTTCCCCTCCGAGGCCCATGGCTCCCTCGTGAAGGACGAGCAGGGCCGTGTCGTGGGGAGCGCCCTCATCGGTCAGGGGTTCACTCGCGCGGACTACTTCCAGCCGCGCCCCTCGGCCGCCGGGAGTGGCTACGACGCGGCCGCGTCCTCGGGGAGCAACCTGGGGCCCACTTCGCAGAAGCTCCGGGACCGTGTCTTGGCCGAGGCCTCGCGGCTGCGTCGTGAGAATCCGGATGCGCAGGGCGCTGTTCCCGCGGAGTTGGTCACCACGTCCGCGTCCGGGCTGGACCCGCACCTGTCGCCGGAGGCGGTGCGGTGGCAGGTGCCTCGTGTCGCGAAGGCTCGCGGCGTGGCTCCGGAGCGCGTGCTGGCCGTGGTGGGCTCGCATGTGGAGGGGCGCACCTTCGGCGTGCTCGGCGAGCCTCGGGTGAATGTGCTGTTGCTGAACCTCGCGCTGGACCGACAGTTCGGTCGTCCGGCCGTCGAGCCCGGGGTCCCGATGGGCGGCGCGGTGGCTCCGTCCGCCACGCCTGCCCGGGGCGCGGCCAGCCCGTGAGGGCTGGGTTGTCGTCCGCAGCGTCGAGGACGGTCGACATCATGGCGCTGGAGCCGTCGACGGGAGTTGCTTCGTCGTCGAGAGTCGAGGACGTTCGCCGTCATGGCATTCGAAGGGCGTCGTGTCTCCTTGTCGAATCGAGGTCCTTCGACCTTCATCATGGGCCGGGTCGATGAGCGCTGAGCTGACTCGGCATGTGATTCGTTTGTCGCGCTCCGAGGTTCTCGGATGACCCCCCGTCGCTCGCGTGCGGAGGACTTCCTGGAGCTGGTCGAGCGCGGCCGGCGCGGTCGGCTCAAGCTCTACATCGGCTTCGCGGCCGGCGTCGGCAAGACGTACCGCATGCTCGAAGAGGCCCATGCGCTGAAGCGGCGCGGCGTGGACGTGGTGCTCGGCTTCGTGGAGACCCACGGACGCAAGGAGACCGAGGCCCTGGTCGCTGGACTCGAGGCCGTGCCTCGCAAGACGTACTCCTATCGCGACGTCCTCGTCGAGGAGATGGACCTGGAGGCGGTCCTCGCTCGCAAGCCCCAGGTCGCTGTCGTCGACGAGCTGGCTCACACCAACCTCCCCCTGTGCCGACATCGCAAACGCTACCAGGATGTCCAGGCGCTCCTCGACGCGGGCATCAACGTCATCGGCGCCTTCAACGTGCAACACCTCGAGAGCCTCAATGACCTGGTGGAACGCACCACCGGCGTCGTCGTCCGGGAGACGCTGCCCGACAGCTTCCTCAAGGGCGCTGACCAGGTCGTGAACCTGGACCTCGCCGTGGAAGACCTCCACGAACGACTCAAGGCCGGGAAGATCTACGCCGAGGACAAGGTGCCCCATGCCCTGGAGCGCTTCTTCACCGGCGAGAACCTGTCCACCCTTCGCGAGCTCGCCCTCCGCGAGGTCGCCGAGAGCCTGGACCGCGCCACCTCCGGACTGTCCTCCCGCTCCGGCGAAGACGAACCTCGCAAGGGCGCGTCCTGGGGCCGGGTGCTGGTCGCCATGTCCAGCCATCCTCCTCGCGCGGCCACCCTCCTGCGCCGGGGCTCGCGCATGGCCGGTCGGCTGAACACGGACTGGTTCGTCGTCTATGTCGAGACGCCTCGCGAGGCGCCCCACCTCATCGACGCCGAGGCGCAACGCCACCTGCTGGCCAACATCGAGAAGGCTCGCGAGCTGGGCGCCGAGGTGGTTCGTCTTCGCTCGAAGGACCCCGTCGAGGCCATCCTCGACTTTGCCCGCTCCCATGGCGTCGGCCACATCATGGTGGGCCGCTCGCACCAGCCCTGGTGGAAGCGCGCGCTGGGCCGCGCCGCGGATGTGCGGCTGCTCCGTGAAGGCGAGGGCTTCGACATCCATGTCGTCGCCTTCGAGCCCTCCTCCGAGGAGAAACGTCCATGACCCTGCGGATGCGATTGCTGCTGGCGCAGGCGCCCCTCGCGCTCGCGCTCGCGCTGGTGGGCCTGGTCGCCGTCATCACCCTGGCCCGCTTGGGGCGCTCCGGTCAGCGCATCCTCCAGGACAACTACCGCAGCGTCCTGGCCGCCCAGCGGATGACCGAGCAGTTGGAGCGCATGGACAGCGCCGCCCTCTTCATCGTCGCCGGTGAACGCGAACGGGGGCAGTCCCAGCAGGCTTCGCAGCGTCAGGTCCTGGAGGCCGAGCTGCGGCTGCAGGAGGGCAACATCACCGAGCCCGGTGAAGCCGAGTCCACCCGCCGGCTGCGCGCGGGCTGGGAGCGCTATGTGGCCGCTTATGACGCGTTCCTCTCGCTGTCGTCTCCCGAGGAGCAGAAGGCGGCTTACTTCCGGAGCATCGAGCCCGCGTTCCGCGAGGTGAGGGACGCGGCCTCCTCCGTCCTGGCGCTCAATCAGGACGCGATGGTGCACAAGAGCGAGGCGCTGCGTCGACAGAGTGACCGCGTGAACACGCTGATGGTGCTCGCGGTGCTGGTCGCGTTCGCAGTCGGATTGTTCGCCTCCACGTCCCTCACACATCGCGCGCTGCGGCCCGTGTCCGTGCTGTCCCAGGCCGTGCAGCGGCTGGGGCGCGGGGATTACGCCGTGCGCGCCACGGTGGAGGGCTCGGATGAAATCGCGCGGCTGGGCGAGGACTTCAACTCCATGGCCGAGGCGCTCCAGCAGTACCGACAGAGCAGCCTGGGGGAGTTGCTCCAGGCCCAGGCCGCGTCCCAGGCCGCCATCGATAGCCTCCCCGACCCGGTGGTGGTGTTCGGCGCGGATGGCGGGCTGCTCAACGTCAACCGCTCGGCCGAGGACGTGCTCAAGCTGGGGCTCGAAGGCGGCGGGGATGTGCTCGGGCGCGTGGTGCCGGAGGCGCGCGACGTGCTGGAGCGCGTGCGGGGACACGTGCTCGGAGGCAAGGGCGCCTATCAGCCTCGGGGCTACGAAGAGGCGGTGCGTGTGCCGCTCACCGAGGGCGACCGGTGGCTCCTGCCTCGCGCCAGCCCCGTGTATGGCGAGACGGGCGAGGTGGTGGGCGCCACGGTGATTCTCCAGGACGTGACGCGGCTGCGACGGTTCGATGAGCTGAAGAACGACCTGGTGGCCACCGTGGCCCATGAGTTCCGCACGCCCCTCACATCCCTGCGCATGGCCGTGCACCTGGTGGCCGAGGGCATGGTGGGGCCCGTGACGGAGAAACAGGCGGACCTGCTCTTCGCGGCGCGCGAGGATTGTGAGCGGTTGCAGGGCATCGTCGATGACCTGCTCGATTTGTCTCGCATCCAGGCGGGACAGCTCCGGCTCGAAGTCCGCCGCGTGTCCGCCGAGGAGTTGGTGCAGGCGGCGCTCGACTCGCAGCGCTCGGCGGCGGAGGAGCGTGGGGTGCGGCTGTCCCGGCTCGTGGGGCTGGAGGTGGAGACCGTGGACGTGGACCCGGAGCGGATGGGGCTCGTGCTCGGCAACCTGGTGGGCAATGGCGTGAAGCACACTCCCGCGGGGGGCGAGGTGGAGGTGCGGGTGGCTCGCGATGGCGCGCGCGTCCGCTTCGAGGTGCGCGACACCGGGGAGGGCATCGCCCTGGAGCAACAGGCGCGCATCTTCGAGAAGTTCTATCGCGCGCCAGGGGCTCCCGCGGGCGGCGCGGGGCTCGGGCTGTCCATCGTGAAGGAGATCGTCCAGGCCCATGGCGGAGAGGTGGGCGTCATCAGCGCGCCTGGGCGGGGAAGTACGTTCTGGTTCACCCTGCCGGGGCAGGCCTCGTGAGGTGACGCGCGGTCTTGCCAGGTCCAGCTCCCGAGGCAGGAGGGAACGACACGGGTGTGTCTGGCCTGCCTCGAGAGCGAAGCGGGGGCCTCGGCGGCTCCGTGGGGGAGTGCGCGTCCGCCGCTACACCGTGGCGCCGCCCCAGTCCTTCATCTCCTCGCGACGAATCCTCGAGGCCTCGCGGACCAGGTCCTTGCACGACATGCCGAGCTCCTTCTCGGTGACGTTCTTCGCCACCTGCGGAAGGATGTTCTTCTCCTCGTCCGCGACGTGCCGTTTGACGACCTTCTCCAGCGCGTCCACCTTCAGCTTCACCGCGTTCATGTCGTCGCGCATCCGCACGATGTCGCCCAGCAGTTGCGTCATCTCCTGGTGCTCCTCCTCCGCGTGCTGGATCTTCTCGTCGCCCACCACGCGCGTGGCCTTCGGATAGACCCAGCGCTCCTCGATGGTGCTGTGCAGCATCAGCGCCTCCGCGAGCTGGATGCAGAGCTCCTTGCGGCTCGTGTCGTCCGAGGCGTTGCGGAACGCGAGGAACAGCGCGTCGACTTCGCGGTGCTGCTGAATCAACAGGTCGATGACGTCCACGGGTGCAGTCCTTTCAGTGGGGTCGCTCCTCAACGGTCCGCACCGCTCCGGACCCCGGCAATCACTCGCCACGCCGTGCACGCTCCCTCGTCCCAGCCTTCGCGCGGAGGAGGGCAGGGGAGCGCTCCACTCGGAGCAGAGGGCCTGGCGGCCGCACTCCGAGTCTGGGCAGGACTGGAACTCACGAGGGATGCCCGAATTCTTGAAAACTGACGAAACTTCCGCCGCCAGCCCGGGAGAATGGGGGACCAGGACGCATTTCCCCACCCCAACCCAGTGAACCCGGCAGGGTCCGCGCCGCTCCGTGAGGCGTGTGCGGACGCCGGACCCCAACCAGGACCCCCCCATGGGAATCGGCAGCATCATCGGTGGCGCGGCGGAGGCCGCCCGGCGAGCAGCGGAAGCGGCGAAGCGCGCGGCGGAGGCGGCGGCGAAGAAGGCCGCGGAGGCGGCGGCGAAGAAGGCCGCGGAGGCGGCGGCGAAGGCGAAGCAGGCGAAGGAGCAGATCGAGTCGGTCGCCAAGCAGCGCACGCAGGACGTCTTCGAGCGGGGCGAGGGGCTGGTCGAGGGCGCTCGCGACGTGAAGCAGCAGGTGCGCGAGACCGCGGGCGACGTCTTCGAGGGCGTGAAGTCCACGGCGGGCAGCGCCCTGCGCGACACCGTGCAGAAGGCGGGCCCCGTGCTCGACACGGCGACGGACATCGCGGCGGGCGGGCTCGACAAGCTGGGGCAGGCCATCCAGGACGCGCCGGCGCCCAACCCGCTGCAGGGCATCACCCAGGACATCGCCGGTGGCGTCCTCCAGGGCGCTGCGGACGTGGTCCGGGACCCGGTGGAGACCGCGGGCGAAATCAAGCAGGCGCTCAGCCTCAACCACCAGGTCGACCAGCTCAAGCCGGGCGAGAGCGTCTCCGTGGGGCTCAACGGTGAGGCGGATGTCTCCGGTGTCGGCGTCACCGCCAAGGGCGACCTGGCCGTCAGCCGCAGCGCCGAGGAGGGCGGTGGCTACACCGTCTCCGTGAGCGGAGAGGTGGGCGCGGGCGTCATCGCGAAGCTGGGCGCGAAGGGCGCGGCGGACGCGAGCGCCAGTGCCTTCGCCACGGCCGGCGCCAAGGTGGAGTTCCAGTTCGACACCGCGGAGGAGGCCAAGCGCGCCACGAAGATCATCGCGGCCTCGGCCGCCACGGCGGGGGCCTCGGCGAGCAACCCGCTGCTCGGCCAGGGGGTGAACCAGGTGCTGGGAGATCCGCTGTCGGACCTCGCGGGCCTGGGCGACAAGGTGAGCGCGGTGGAGCTCCAGCTGGGCGCGGAGGCGAGCGTCTCGGGTGAGCTGGGCATGAAGGGCCTGCCGGAGGTGCTCAGCGCGGGCGCGAGCGCGGGCGTGAGCGCCAATCAGGGCACCACGGCGCGCATCGAGATGGAGAACGGCCAGCCGAAGTCGCTGAAGCTCACGCAGTCGCTGGAGATTTCGGGCAACGCGGGCGCGAGCGCGGGCCTGGGGATTCCGAGCCAGGGCGAGGGTGGCACCAGCGCGTCACTGCCGACGAATGCCTCCGCGGGAGTCCAGGGCTCGCTGAAGGTGGAGCTGGAGCAGAGCATCGACCTGCCCGAGAACTTCAACCCGGCCGACTTCCTCAAGGACCCGAAGGGCACCGCGCGCGAGGTGGGCCAGACGGCCCTCCAGACGCACGAGGCGAAGCTGACGCTCACCGACTCGCGCCAGGGTTCCGCGCAGGCGCTCGGTCTGGGCGGGAGCGCGGGTCGCGAGGTGAAGGCGGAGATCAGCGGCAACCTCCAGGACATCGCGCGCAGCGGTGCGTTCAGCAGCATCGCGAACGGCGACGTGGGCCAGGCGGTGACGCAGCTCCGCGACAAGGTCGACATCAAGGCCACCGTGCAGGACAAGACCACGGTGAACGGTGACATCGGCGTCGGCGTGCACGCGGGCGTGGGCGGTGGCGAGGTGGGGCTCACCACCGAGCGCACCCACGTGGGCGAGGAGCGCGAGCTCAACGCCGCGCAGCTCGCGGAGCTGTACCTCACGCAGCGCTGGTCCGCGGGCATCCCGGGCTGACGCGCAACGCCGGGCGCGAGGGGTGCGCGCGCCCGGTGTCCCGTCTCACGGAAGGCTGGAGGCGCACGGTCGCGCCCGGTGTGGCGTTGGCTCATGCTCGGCCTGGCGCCGGCTCGTGCTCGGGCGCCTCATATCGCCTCATATGACGGGGACTCGTGCCCCTGGTCACCGCCCCGTGCGAGACCTGTCCATCTTCCGCAAGACACGGGCTGCCCGTGGGCTCAGCTGTCTGCCTTGCCTCCGGATTCGTACTTCTTGCGCTTGCGCCACAGCGTGGACGCGTCGATGCCGAGCACCTTCGCGGCCTCGTCCAGCGTGGGCGCGGAGGCCATGACCCGCAGCGTGTGCTCGCGCTCCACCTCCTCCAGCGTGTGCGGCCCGCCCAACGCCACCACCGTGCCCGCCGCCGCGGCGATGCGGTCCGGGAACGCCTGCGGCTCCAGGACTCCCGCGGGCCACACGATGAGCGCCCGCTCGATGGCGTTTCTCAGCTCACGCACGTTGCCCGGCCATGGGTACGCGAGCAGCATCTGCTCCGTCGCGGGCGACAGCTCCGGCGTCACCGGCCGCTGTCCTGTCCTCGCGAAGAACGCCACGAAGCGCCTCGCCAACGCGAGCAGGTCCTCGGGCCGCTCACGCAGCGAGGGCAGCTTCACCTCGATGACGTTGAGCCGGTAGAACAGGTCCTCGCGGAACCGTCCCTCCGCCACGTCCTTCTCCAGGTCCCGGTTCGTCGCCGCCACCACCCGCACGTCCGCCTTGCGCGTGCGGCCTTCTCCCAGCCGCTCGAACTGCTTCTCCTGGAGGAAGCGCAAGAGCTGCGCCTGGAGCGACGGGCTCATCTCCGCGATTTCATCCAGGAACAGCGTGCCGCCCTCCGCCTGCTCCACGCGGCCGGGCTGGTCCTTCACCGCTCCCGTGAACGCGCCTCGCACGTGGCCGAACAGCTCGCTCGCCAGGAGCTGCTCCGACAACGTCGGACAGTTCACCGTGACGAAGGGCCTGCGCCTGCGCACGCTCATCGAGTGCAGGGCTCGCGCGAGCACGCCCTTGCCCGTGCCGCTCTCTCCTCGCAGCAGCACCGCCGCGTCGGAGGTCGCCGCTCGCGACACCAGCCCTATCGCCGCGTGCATCACGGGAGAGGAGGTGTCCAGCGTGGCCTCCGGCACCGCCTGCGCGAGCTGTCCCTCGAGGCTCTCCAGCTGCGAGGACAGCGCCCGGTGCTCCCGTGAGCGGTCCAGCACGTGTCTTATCTGCGCGGGCGTGAAGGGCTTGGGCAGATAGTCGCGCGCGCCCCGGCGCACCGCCTCCACCGCCGTGTCGAACGTCGCGTACGCGGTGATGAGCACCACGTCCAGGTTCGGTGACTCCGCGAGCAGGCGGGGCAGCAGGTCCAGGCCACTCGCGGTCCCCAGCTTCAGGTCGACGAACGCCAGGTCCGCGGGCCCCTGGGCGAGCGCCGCCAGCGCCGCCTCCGGCGTGGCCGCCTCTCGCACCTCGCAGCCGAAGCCCTCCAGGCAGACCCGCAGCGTGTGGCGGATGTTGCGCTCGTCGTCCACCACCAACACCCGCATCGGCCGCTCGCCGGAAACCGGGGTCGGCTCCATCCGTGCATCCATGCATCAATTCTAAGTGCATCGGCCGCGCCCGGCCGTGTCTCGTTGGGGCTCGTGAGTCGTCTCGGGGACTTCCGCGCACCGCACCGTGCGATGCGCAACCCCGGGGCCGCTCCCGTCGTGCAGGCTGCAACCCGGGCCGCCACTTCTTCACACCCGCGACAACGAATCCTGGCGCGTCCCCCCTCATTCCGGTGGAACATGGGGCCATGGGTCCGAACGGGAACGAGGGGGAAGCGGAGAACATCTTCACCCGGGACAGGGCGCCCACCCGCAGCCAGAAGCGCGTCCGCCAGACGGTGACGCTGGGCCTCGTCGTGCTGGTGCTCGCCGGGGTGTGGGCCTACCTCCAGGGCGGAGAGAATCGCGCGCTGAACGCCTTGTCCCCCGCGCAGCGCGAGGCGCTCTTCCAGGAGACCCGCGACGACATCCGCCTGCTGTGCATGGGCGACGCCGGGCCCAAGCTCCTCAAGCGCTGCCAGAAGCAGGCGGAGTTCCTCACGCGCTTCTCCGAGTGCGACGAGGCGTGCCGACAGGAGCTCGCGCCCCTGTTGCAGCAGGCCGTGCGCTGACGTCGAGCGGGTGGGCCCTTGCGCGATGCATGGCTTCGCGCGCGCCTGCTTGCCGAATGCAAGGGTCCTGGACCTCGGTGATGGGAGCCCTGCTCGGAGGTGGCCTCGTGCCCTGGCGGCACGGGGTTTGCCCCTGGGGAGCCCATGCGTCCCGAGCTCCGTCTGGTCCCTGACTCCACTCCCCAGGCCCCCTCGGCGCCGCCCTCCCTGGCGAGCCCCTGGTGGAGGGACCTGCTCTGCATCCTCGCGCTGGGGGCCTCCCTGGCGCTCGTCGTGGGCTGGTTGGGCTCGGAGCGCCGCGCCGTGCTGTCCCTGGAGCCCGAGGAGCGTGCCCTCGTGTTCCAGGAGTCGTGGGACGGCTTCCAGCAGCTGTGCTCGGCGCCGTCTCCGCCCGGCCTGATTCCTCGCTGCCGGGAGCAGGCCCGCTTCCTCCTGCTGTTCCCCGAGTGCCAGGGGACCTGTCAGGAGCAGGCCCGGCTGCACGGTCGGGCCCTTCGCTGACCGCGGTCCGCGAGCGCGGCTCGAACACGCTTCCAGTCCCCGACTCCGGAGCGCCGCGTCCGCGCTGCGGTGGCTCGACGCTCCGGTGAGCTCCTCCCACGGAATTCCGCCCTCGTGCCGGGGCTGGCATGCGTCCCCGACGTCGCGAGCGCCCTGGAGTGTCACGTCCCTCGTGGGCGCCGGGCGCGGTTTGCAGTCATCGCGGTCGGAGCGGAATGACACGGCGCTCGGAGGGAGACCTCGCGTGTCGCGAGGCTCGGTGGCCCTCGAGGTTGCGGTCTGCATGGTGGGGCCGGGCTCGCTCGGGGAAAAGTGGCCGGATTCCGGGCGTCTGGTGGTGGGGGTGGTCGGCACGGTGGATGCGATGGAGGTGCCTCGTGCCGGGCGATGTGCGGCCCGGTCCTTGGGAGGACTTCATGGTGCTGCGTCGATTCGTGAGGTCGATGGTTCGTGGGGAGGCTCGGCGTGAGCCTGGCTCGTTGCTCGGGGAGGCGCCGCTCAAGGCGGTGCGTCTGCTGGGCGCGGAGCGGCTGGCCGAGGCGCGTGGGCGTGCGGAGCATGCCTTGAAGGGGGCTCGGCGGTGCTCGTGCTGCCGAGGGTTGCTGGAGCATCTGCATGACCGGCTCGGCTCCACGTTGTTCCTGGATGATGACCCGGAGCAGCTCGCGCGGGCGTTCGACGCGGAGGAGCGCGATGGGTTCACGGCTCGCGTGCTGGCGGCGTGCATCGTCCTGTCGGGTCGCGAGCGGGTGGCGGCTCCGGCGCTCTGAGGTTCACGGTGGTGGGCCCGGGACTGCTCGGGCCGTGGGAGGTCGTCATGTTGAGGTGGACCGAGTTCCTGGAGGTCGAGGCCATCCGTCCGTCGCTGCGGGCGCGGGAGCGGGTGGGCGTGCTGCACGAGCTGGCGGGGATGATGGCGGATGAGGCGGGAGTGCCTGCTCGCGAGCTCGCCGTGCACCTGCTGGCGCGGGAGCAGCTCGGCTCGACGGCGATGGAGGGCGGCGTGGCGGTGCCGCACTGTCGACATGCTCGCGCCGGACGCATCGTGACGTGTCTGGGCATCCATCGGGGCGGGCTGGCCTTCGGTGAGCCCGAGGATGGACTGGTGCGCATCTACGTGGGCCTGGTGTCGCCGCCGGATACCGGGGGCCTGCACCTCAACGTGCTCTCCCGCATCGCCACGTTGTTGCATGACGTGCGCGTTCGTGACGCGCTGATGGCGGCGGCCTCTCCGGCGGCGATTCGCGCGCTGCTGGTTCGCGCGGAGGAGGAGGTGCTCCCGCTTCGCGGTGAAGTGGCCGTGGCGCGCTGAGTCGTGCCCTCGGAGGCGAGGCTGTTGTTGCTCGCGTGGCAGCGCGGCGCGGGTTCGGGCGTCGCGGGTCCTGGTTTGGGGGAGTCCGAGAACCTGAGAGGAGCGGGGTGGCTCGGACCTGGTCCGGAAAAACGCGAGAGAAGTGTGTAGTGGGCTCGAAGAATTCGCGGGGAGGGATGCGGATTCGCGAGCGCGGATGCATCTCTGCGCCGACTCGGGCGGTGGCGGCTTGCCCGAGGAGGTGCGGCATGTTGCGGTGGACGGATTTCCTGGAGGTCGACGCTGTCCGCCTGTCGTTGGAGGCGCGAGAGCGGGTGGGCGTGGTGCACGAGCTGGCGGGGCTGATGGCGGCCCGCGCTCGGGTGCCCGCGAAGGAGCTGACGGAGCACCTGCTGGCGCGCGAGCGACTGGGCTCGACGGCGATGGCGGGGGGCGTGGCGGTGCCGCACTGCCGGCTCGGCGGCGTGCCGCGCATCGTCACGTGCGTGGGGATTCATCCGGAGGGCCTGGACTTCGGCGAGGCCAACGGCGGGCGCGTGCGGGTCTTCGTGGGGATGGTGTCGCCGCCGGACCCCGCGGGCCTGCACCTCAACGTGCTCGCGCGCATCGGCGCGCTGCTGCGCAACGCGAGGCTGCGTGAGGCGCTGCTCACCGCGCCGTCGCCCTCGGCCCTGCGCGCGCTGCTGGTCTGCGTGGAGGACGCGCACGTGAGCCAGCGCTCCGAGGCCGCCGTGGCGCGGTGGTGAGGCGCTCAGTCCTCGCGCGGACTTGTCGAGATAGCGAACAGATGGTGACGGGCCGGCCGATACGCCGGGCCTCCCGACGCGGCGCGTCCTGGTAGCGTCGCCAGCCGTGACGACGACCTCGACCACCTCGCCTCGCTGGCTGTTGTATGGCGCCTCCGGCTACACCGGCCGCCTCATCGCGGAGGAGGCCGTGCGCCGCGGCCACCGCCCCGTGCTGTCCGGCCGCTCCCGCGAGAAGCTCGCGCCCCTGGCGGAGTTGCTCGGCCTGGAGGTCCGCCCCGCGTCGCTCGACGACCCACGCCAGCTGGCCGCCGCCATGGACGGCCTGCCGCTCGTGCTCCACGCCGCCGGCCCCTTCGTCCACACCAGCGAGCCCATGCGCCTGGCGTGTCTCGCCGCCGCCACCCACTACCTGGACATCACCGGCGAGATTCCCGTCTTCGAGGACTCCTTCCGCCACGACGCCGACGCCAAGGCCCGCGGCGTCTCGTTCATGTCCGGCGTCGGCTTCGACGTCGTCCCCACCGACTGTCTGGCCCGCTACGTCGGCGAGCAGGTCCCCGGCGCCACCGAGCTCGACATCGCCATCGCCGCCGTCTCCCAGGCCAGCGCCGGCACCACCAAGTCCGCCCTCATCCAAATCCCCGAGGGCGGCAAGGTCCGCCGCAACGGCCGGCTCGAGCCCTACCCCATGGGCCACGGCACCCGCCGCGTGCGCTTCAGCGACCGCGAGCGCTCCGTCATGCCCATCCCCTGGGGTGACCTCTCCACCGCGTTCCACACCACCGGCATCCCCAACATCACGACGTACATGGCCTTCCCCGCCAACAGCGCCCGCGTCCTGCGGTGGACCCACCCCATCCTCCGCCGCGCCCTGAAGCTCGCCCCCATCCGCGATGGCCTGATGAAGCTCGTCGACGCCCGCGTGAAGGGCCCCGGGGCGGACCTGCGCACGTCCAGCCGCTCGTACGTCTGGGTCCAGGCCCGCGCCCCGGATGGCCGCTCCGCCCAGGCCTGGCTGGAGGTCGCCGAGGGCTACCTCTTCACCGCCCGTTCCTCCGTCCTCGCCGTGGAGGAGCTGCTCGCCCAGCCCACCCCCGGCGCCCTCACCCCCGCGGGTGCCTTCGGCGCCGACTTCGTCCTCCGCGTCGAGGGCTCCCGCCGCTTCGACGCCCTATGATGATCCACCCAAGTCCCGGGTCCGTTTGACCCCAGACTGGTGGAAAACCGCGCGGGGCCGGTGTGTGTCAATGAGCGGGGGTCCCTTAGCAGCCGGGTCTCAGTTGGCTATCCTGCACTTCGGCGGATCACCGGTCCGTCCGAGCTTCAGGGAGTCCACGGGGCTCCTCGGAAGGATGGCGACATGGACGGGCGCTGCAGGCTCCTCGGGGAGTCGCGCTTCAACTGCCGGAACCTGGCCGGGGCGGACGGGGTGCGTGGAGACTCGGGTGGGACGGAGGCCGTTCGGTGCGCTTGAAGCTGAAGCAGAAGGTGATGCTGTCCCCGGTGGCCGCGGCGGTGCTCCTCGTGGTCCTCGTCGTGGTGGCGCTGGCGGGCGGTCCGACGTGGCTGGTGGTCGTGCTGGCGCTCCTGGCGATGGGGACGACGGCGGGGCTCGCGTGGTGGCTGCACCGTGACCTGGCCGAGCCGCTGACGCGATTGTCCGAGGTGGCGCGGCGCATCGCGCATGACGGTGATTTGTCGCAGCCGCTGGAGCTGGGGCGGCAGGACGAGGTGGGCGAGCTGAGCCGGAGCCTGCAGGTGATGGCGGACCGGCTGCGCGACGTGCCGGCGACGCTGAAGTCCGTGGTGGAGGAGCTGTCCTCGGCGGCCACGCGGCTGACGCAGGCGAGCCAGGACCAGGTGAACTTCCTGACGAACCAGTCGCGCAGCCTCACCGAGGCGAGCACCACCATCGCCGAAATCGCGCAGACCTCCAGCATGGCCGCGAGCCGCGCGGAGATGGTGCTCAAGGTGGCCGCGCAGGCGGACCAGTTCAGCTCCTCCGGGCAGCACTCCATCGAGCAGAGCGCGGAGGGCATGCAGCAGATTCGCGAGCGCGTGGGCGCGCTGGTGGGCAGCATCGCGCACCTGAGCGACCAGGCCGTGCACGCCGGCGAAATCATCAGCAGCGTGAAGGATTTGGCGGACCAGTCCAACGTGCTCGCGCTCAACGCCGCCATCGAGGCCGCGCGCGCGGGCGAGGAGGGCCGGGGCTTCGCGGTGGTGGCGCGGGAGATGCGCGCGCTCAGCGGGCAGTCGCTCCAGAGCACGCAGCGCATCGGGAAGATCCTGCTCGAGATCAACCAGGCCATCCGCCAGACGACCTCCATCGCGGAGGGCGACAGCGAGAAGATGGAGCAGAACATCGAGCAGGTGCTGGCCTCGGCGAACTCGCTGAAGGAGATCACCACCGTGGTGCAGGAGAGCAGTCAGGCCGCGCGCCAGATTGTCGCCTCCGTCACCCAGCAGAACGCGGGCATCGCGCAGATGACCGAGGTGATGACGCAGCTGTCCTCGATGATGGCGGACGTGGTGACCTCCACCATGACGGCCGAGGAGGCCGTGACCCAAATCAACGCCACCCTGGGACGGCTCGAGTCGCTGTCCACGTCGTTCCGCGCGTAGCGTGCGTCGCTCCGGGCGGCCCCCTCGACGAGAGCGAGGTGAGGGCCGCCCGTCGAAGCCGCGTCACTCGCCCTGCATGAGCCCGGTGATGCGCCCGTCCTCGTGGACGGTGATGCGGCGGGCGGCGGGCTCGCGAGGCAGGCCCGGCATGGTGAGGATGTCGCCGGTGAGCGCGACCATGAAGCCCGCGCCCGCGGACAGGCGCACCTCGCGCACGGTGAGCGTGAAGCCGCGCGGCCGGCCCTGCTTCGTCGCGTCGTCGGAGAGTGACAGGTGCGTCTTGGCCATGCACACCGGCAGCTCCGCGCCGCCCAGCTCGCGCACGGTCTCCAGGTCCTTGCGCGCGGAGGCGGTGAAGGCCACGTCGTCCGCGCCGTACACGGTGCGGGCAATCGCGCGGACCTTCTCCTCGGGGGACTGCTTCACGTCGTAGAGGAAGCGCGGGGTGGGTGGAGACGCGTCCGTGCCGTCGAGCATCGCGAGCACCCGGTCCGCCAGCTCCAGCGAGCCCTCGCCGCCGCGCGTGAAGCCGTCACACACTGCCATCTCCACGCCGCGCTCCCGGCCGAAGGCGCGCAGAGCATCCAGCTCCTCCTGCGTGTCCTGGGGGAAGCGGTTGACGCAGATGACCGCGGGCAGGCCGAAGGCGCGCACCGATTCGAGGTGCTTGTCCAGGTGGTCGAAGCCTCGCGCGAGCGCCGCGCCGTCCGGCTCCGCGACGCGGGCGAGCGGGGTGCCGCCGTGGTACTTGAGCGCGCGCAGCGTGGCGACGAGGACGACGCCGCGCGGCCACAGGCCCGTGCTCCGGCACTTGATGTCGAGGAACTTCTCGGCGCCCAGGTCGAAGCCGAAGCCCGCCTCCGTGACGACTTCGTCCGCGTACGCGAGGCCCATGCGCGTGCCCACCACGGAGCTGCACCCGTGGGCGATGTTGCCGAACGGGCCCGCGTGCACGAGCGCGGGGCCGCCCTCTCGCGTCTGGACGAGGTTGGGCATCAGCGCGTCCTTGAGCAGGGCGACCATGGCCGCCGCCGCGTCCACGTCCCTGGCGCGCACGGGCTTGCCGTCCGGTGCGTGGCCCACGACGACGCGGCCCAGGCGCTCCTCCAGGTCCTTGAGGTTCTCGGCCAGGGCGAGGATGGCCATGACCTCGCTGGCGGCGGTGATGTCGAACGCGCCCTCGCGCGGCACGCCGTGCGCCTTGCCGCCCAGGCCCACGATGACGTTGCGCAGGAAGCGGTCGTTCATGTCCAGCGCGCGCCGCCAGCGCACCCGCGTCGAGTCGATGGCCGCCGGCTGGCCGTAGTACACGGCGTTGTCCACCAGCGCGGCGAGCAGGTTGTTGGCGCTGGTGATGGCGTGCAAATCACCCGTGAAGTGCAGGTTGATGTCCGCCGCGGGCTCCAGGCTGGCCTGCCCGCCGCCGGTGCCTCCGCCCTTCACGCCGAAGACGGGACCGAGGGACGGCTCGCGCAGCGCGGCCACGGCGCGGCGTCCCCGGCGACGCAGGCCCATGGCCAGCGCCACGGACATGGTCGTCTTGCCCTCGCCCGGAGGCGTGGGGTTGATGGCGGAGACGAGCACGAGGCGGCCTTGTCTTCCGCCCTGCTTGCCGAGTGCACCGAGGGAAACCTTGGCGCGGTTCGTGCCCCACGGGTGCACGTCGTCGGGGGACAGGCCCAGCTCGGCGCCCACTTCTGCGATGGGTCTCAGCTTCATGCAGGGGACTCTCGACGCGCGCGGGGCACGGGTCAACCGATGTGGTGTGGGCCCGTCCGGGGCGGGACGGATGTGGGCGCGGGGGGCCGCGCGCGGTGGGGCGGATGGGATGGCGCGATGACGTGGCCGTGTGGGGGCGCGTTGGGATGCGCGCCGTGGCACTTGCTCGTGAGGCGCCTGGCGCTGGTGGGCGAGCACCGCGACGCCGGGGTGTCGGCGCGGGGGGGGGCTGGGGGGTCAGAGCCCTCGCGCAGTGGTGCGCTGGCGGGCCGTGCGCAGGTGCTTTCGCACCATGAGGGTGGAGAGCCCCACGCCGGTCGCCAGGACGAGCCAGGGCCAGGCTCCCGCGCTGGCCAGTCGTTGTGTCAGGTCTCCGAGCACGGTGCGCGGGAGTTGGGCCAGGAGCAGGAACGTCGCGGTGGCGAGAACGAAGAGGGCGAAGCCTCGGCGCAGGACTCCAGGGGCCACGCGTCCGGCGAATCTTCCACCGAGCATGCTCCCCACGAGGGCGATGGCGAGGACCTCGCCCGTGAGGCGCCAGGGGAGCTCCGCATGGCCCAGATGGCCGATGAGACCCGCGGCGCACTGGAGCGCGATGACCACCAGCGAGGTGGCGGTGGCCATCGGCGTGGACAGGCCGACCAGCGTGAGCGCGGGGACGATGAGGAAGCCGCCTCCCGCGCCCACGAGCCCTGAAAGGATTCCCACGCCCACTCCCTGCGCCACCACTCGCATCACGGAGACGGATGCGCCGCTCGCGATGCTCGCGGGATGTGGCTTCTCGGTGCGCCCCACGGAGGCGGGGAACCCGTTCGCGATGCTCGCGGGACGTGGCTTCTCGGCGTGCTCCATGGACACGGAGGGAGCGCTCTCGATGCTCGCGGGACGGGGCTTCTTGGTGTGCCCCATGGAGACGGAGGATTCGCTCTCGACACTCGTGGGACGACGTTTCTCGGTGGGCTGCGCGTGCTGGTCGGCAGCGAACGAGGTGCTCGGCTCGACTCGTCCGGAGGTCGCTCGTGCTTCCGAGAGGTCGGCCGTGACGTGGCCGCTCGTCACCGGCGTAGGTGCATCCGAGCGCAGCAGCATGGCGACCGAGGCCGCGACCATCACCCCCGCGAAGCACAGCAGCAACATCGTGGGCGACAGGAGCGGGTTGAGCTTTCCTCCCAGGAACGCCCCCGCCATCCCTCCCGCTCCGAACAGGAGCGCCGTGCGCCACCGCACCCGGCCCGCTCGCGCATGCAGCAGCGCGCCGCTCGCGCTCGTGACGCCCACCACCACCAGGGACATGGCGATGGCCGTGCGCGGCTCCACTCCCAGCACGTACACCAGGAGCGGCACCGTGAGGATGGAGCCCCCGCCTCCCAGCAACCCCAGCAACACTCCCACGAGCAACGCGCCCGCCATCCCCACGGCCCACATCATGGACGACTGCCTCCTCCAGGCTTCGCGACCGCGAGCAGGTCCCGGACCTCTCGCAGCGTCTTCTCGAACGCCGCCGCGTCTCCTCGCTCCTTCGGCGGCTCTGCCTGGAGCGCATCCAGCACCGCACCCAGTTCCTCGCGAGAGGGCTCCGGTGGCAGCGACTCCACCGCGGGCACGCGCATCCCCGTGAGCCTCGCGCGCAGGGTGTCTCCCACCTGCCCGAGGTTCGGGAGCGGCTCCGTCGTCAGCCGCACCACCGGCAGCGCATGCGCGTTCCACGCGAGCATCCCGCCCGCCAGGTTCATCACCCGCGTGAAGCCCATCCCCACCAACTGCGTGGCCGCCTTCGCGGACCTCGCACCCGAGCGACAGATGAGCAGCACCTCCGTGTCCCTCGGCCACAACGTCGCCGCCTCGCGCAGGGTGGCGAGCGGCGCCGGATGCACGCCCTCGAGGTGACCCAGAATCCCATCCAGCTCGACGGGCTCGCGCACGTCCACCAGGTGCAGCCCCGGGGACCGCCCGGTCGCGAGCTGCTGGACGTCCACGTCGCGATAGCCCTCCGGCCGGGGAGGGGCGTTGTCGTAGAGGTGACTCAAGCTGCGGCTCCTTCGATTCGAGCAAAAGGGTCCCGCTCCGCGTCCCTCGGGGGAGGCGGCTGGGGCTCTGGAGGTGCGGGACTGGCGACGTGCCCCAGCGGGCACGGGTCACATCACGCGGACGGTGACTGGGAATCCGCCGGGGCGGTGAGACCGCAGGCGCGATTGGCCGGCACGGCCACGTCCAGCTTGCGCGGCGGCGGAATCTGTCGCGACTTCATGAAGTGCACGAAGTCGTCCCGCGTCCTGCCCGCGAGGCGTGGGTTGTGTCGCTTCTCCTCGCCCACCGAGGACGACGTGAAGCCCGCGTAGTCATGGGCGGGGAACACCTCCGTCGCGTCCGGCAGGACGAACAGCTCGCGGGTGATGGAGTCGTAGAGCTGCCCCGGGTCTCCATTCTGGAAGTCCGTGCGGCCCGTGCCGCGCACCAGCAGCGCGTCCCCCGTGAACAGTCGGCCGTCGCACAGGAAGCTCAGGCTGTCGTCGGTGTGACCCGGCGTCTCCAGGACGCGCAGCTCCAGCTGGCCCACCCGCACCACGTCGCCATGCTGGAGCTGCCGGTCGACACAGGGCGCGCCCTTCGCCGACGCCATCACCCGGGCACCCAGGCGCTCGCGCAGCTGCCCGGCGCCGGTGACGTGGTCCGCGTGCACGTGCGTCTCCAACACCACCACCAGCTTCAACCCCAGCTCCTCCATCAGCCGGGTGTCCCGCTCCACCTGCTCCAACACGGGGTCGATGAGCACCGCCTCCCGCGTCGCCGGGTCCGCCAACAGGTAGGTATAGGTCGAGGACTCCGAGTCGAAGAGCTGCCGGAAGAGCATGTCCACTTCCCTCCTGGGTTGGTCGCAGCGCATGTCCAGCGGTACTGCGAGCCCCATGCCAGCGATGCGGCTCCGAGTGACGGCCCGAGCGCGCCGGTCGTTGCACCCACTTCGAGGAAACAGGTGAAACACCTGGGTGAAACGGCCGCCCTGGATTCGAGGACGGTCGCTCGCTCAGCGCGCAGCTTCGCCCAAGGTCCGCAGGCGGCGCCAGAGTGTCACGCGACTGACGCCGAGCAGGCGCGCGGCCTTGGAGCGATTGCCGCCCGCCCGGGTGAGGGCCGCGCGTACCTGCTCCTCGTCGAGCGTGGCGCCGGTCGTCGCCACGGGGAGGTGGGTGAGCGCCTTCGCCTCGGAGAACTCGGGGGGCAGGTCCACCTCGCGCAGCACCGGGCCCTCGCCGATGACGTAGGCGTACTCCATGACGTTGCGCAGCTCGCGCACGTTGCCGGGCCACCCGTGGGACTCGAGCAGCTTGCGCGCGCCAGGCGCGATTCGCTCCACACGCCGCGTCCCCCGCTGGTGCAGCTCGTCGAGGAAGCGCAGTGCGAGCGGAAGAATGTCGCTCCGACGTTCTCTCAAGTTGGGGAGGAAGATGGGGACGACGCGCAGGCGGTACATGAGGTCCGCGCGGAAGCGGCCTGCCTCGACCTCGCGACGCAGCGCGCGGTGGGTGGCGGCGATGATGCGCACGTCCACGGGGACGGGGGCTCGGCCACCCACGGGGATGACGGTGCGCGTCTCGAGGACTCGCAGCATCTTCGCCTGGAGGTCGAGGGGGAGCTCCGCGACTTCATCGAGGAAGAGCGAGCCGCCGTGCGCGAGCCGGAAGTGCCCCGGGCTGTCTCGCACCGCGCCGGTGAAGGCGCCGCGCACGTGGCCGAAGAGTTCGCTCTCCAGGAGGCTGGGGGGGAGGGCCGCGCAGTTGATGGCTCGGAAGGGGCCCTTGCCGCGAGGGGACAGTTCGTGCAGCGCGTGCGCGATGTGCTCCTTGCCCGTGCCGGACTCGCCTCGCACGAGCACGCTCGATTCGGTGCGCGCGACCTTCTCGACGATGCGGAAGACGCGGCGCAGCTCCGCGTCCTGGGTCCACAGGCCGTGGAACACCTCGGCGCCCTCCAGGGCGGGAGGGGAGGTGTCCTGGCGGACGGTGAGCGCCCATCCGTCCTTGCCGAGCGCTGTCGCGCGGACCCGGATGGTGCCTCCGGCGCGGAGCCTCGCGGTCGTCTCGCGTCCGGTGGTGAGGAGTGCGTCCAGGCGCTCGGCGCCACCATGGAGGGAGAGCAGCTCCGTGAGCGGGGTGCCCTCGCGCACGGGGGCGACGAGCTGGGACTCCAGCGCGGAGGTCGCGCCCACGACGCGGCGCTCCGCGTCCACGAGGAGGACGGCGCCCGCGAGCGCGTCGAGCGCGGACAGGGCGAGCCGAGGCGGACGCTGCGGAGGGCGGGATGTGGGCATGCTCCGGGCTGCATAGCGCGGAGCGGGTTCGCGGGCACGCCCGTGGTGTCTCACGCCCGCCCGCGCAGCATGCCCTTCCAGTAGAGCTGCGGCAGGCCGTACTTCTTCATCAGCCACATGTCCCGTCGCTCCTGCATCGTGTCGATGAGCGGGAAGCTGGGCGTGGGCTTGCCGTCGTAGTCGAACTCCGCGAGCAGCAGCTTCCCGTAGCCCGTGGTCAGCGGACACGAGGCATACCCATCGTACCTCGCGGTGGGCGCACGGCCCGCCATGACGTCGCGCAGGTTGCGCACGAGCACCGGCGCCTGCTTGCGGATGGCGGCCCCCGTGCGACTCGTGGGCAGGTCCGACGCATCCCCGAGCGCGAAGACGTTCGGGAACACCGGGTGCTGGAGCGTGTGCTTGTCCGCGCGCACCCAGCCACTGCACGCCCCCTCGCGCGAGGTGAGCGGGCTGTCGCGGATGAAGTCCGGTGCGCTCTGCGGCGGCGTGACGTGGAGCAGGTCGTAGCCCAGCGTGACGCGTGTCTTCTGCCCGTCCCGCATCGTCTCGAACGTCGCCTCGCGCCGCGCTCCATCGACCGCGACCAGGTCATGTCCGAAGTGCGTCTGGATGCCGTAGCGCTTCACCACGCCCTCCAGCACCCGCGCGAAGGGCTGCACCCCGAAGATGGCCTTCGCCCCCGAGCCGAACACCACCCGCGAGCGCTCCAGGATGCCCGTGCGTCGGAAGTGGTCGGCGGCCAGGTACATGATCTTCTGCGGCGCCCCCGCGCACTTCACCGGCGTGGCCGGATGCGTGAAGAGCGCCGTGCCGCCCTTGAACGCCTGGAGCATCCGCCACGTCTTGGGCGCGAGCCTCACGTCGTAGTTGCTGCTGACGTGCTCGGTCTCCAGCGCGTCGCGCAGACCCCGCACCTTGTCCCAGTCCAGCTGGATGCCCGGCGCCACCACCAGGAAGTCGTAGCCCACTCGCAGGCCGCCTCGGGTGCGCACCTCCTGCCGGACGGGGTCCACCTCCTCCGCGGCGTCCTTCAGCCACTTCACGCCCCGGGGGATGAGGCGGGCCTCGTCGCGCACACTGTCCTCGATGCGCGCCTCGCCCGCGCCCACCAACGTCCAGAGCGGCTGGTAGTAGTGGCGCTCCGAGGGCTCCAGAATCGCCACGCCCTTCTGCCCCAGCCTCGCGAGCCGTGCCGCCACGCAGATTCCCGCCGTGCCTCCGCCGATGATGAGCACCCGGTGACGCTCGCTCACGGGTGCCACGTAAGGCATGGGCGTCGTCGCCGGGTCGGTGCAGCCGCAGTCCTCGCTCGCGTCCATCGTGCTCGCTCCCTGCCTGGGTGAAGTCGGCAGGGGGCCTTAGCAGGGCGCATGCCACCATCGTCCCCGAGTGCGGCCCGTGTGTGCGCTGGCGCGCGGCGCTGTTTCACACTGTTTCAGGGTGTTTCATGCAACACGGCCCGGAGGAGCGAGCGCCCTGGAGAGGACGTCCGCTCGACCGGGCCGTGGGGGCTCCCGTCGTTGCGTGCGCTCGGAGCGCTACTTCCCGAAGATGCCGCGCAGGCGCTTCTTGGCTTCCTCTTCCGCGCGCTTCTTCGCCTCGGCCTCCAGGCGCTTCTTCTCCTCCTCGGCCTTGGCCTCCATCTCCTTGCGCTTCGCCTCGGCGTCGGCGCGCAGCTTCTCCTCGCCGCCCTCGATGGCCTGCTGCACCTGCTTGCCGCGCTCACCGCCGATGAGGTTGCCCGCGAGCGAGGACGCCGCCAGCTTCGCCAACGTCGTCACCGCCGGCTTCACGTCCACGCCCGTCACCTCGGGCTTCCACGCCGGACCCGTCAACTTCAGGCCCACCGGGATGTCCGACGGCGGCGTCACCTTGCCCAAGGTCAGCGTCTTCACCGTCGACGGCGTCAGCGCCACCGCGCCCGTGAGGTCCAGCGTGCCGTCCAGCTTGATGCCACCGTCGAAGCTCATCGCCGCCTCCGGCCGCGTCCACGTGATGGGCTTGGACAGCTGCGCGACGCCGTTCTTGATCTGCACGCCGAAGGGCAGGTTCTCGCTGAGCGACGTCACCTCGTTGCTCTTGAGCGCCTTGGAGGCGAAGGGGAGCGCCTTGGCGAGCGGCTCGGAGACGGACGACACCAGGTCCTTGCCCAGGAGCGTGCCGCCCAGGATGTTGCCGCTGATGCCGCCCAGCAGCGTCTCCTTGAGCTTCTCCGGCGTGTAGCCGATGCCCTTCACGTCCACGTTCCCGTTGAACGTGCCCGTCATCACCTTGCGCGGCGTGGCCTGCGCGATGGCGTCCGCCACCTGCACGCCCTCCACCTTCACCTTCGCCTCGAACGGGCGCTGCGGCGCCGCGGGGCCCAGGCGGATGCTCGTCCCGTCAGCGACCACCTTCCCGCCGAACACCCCCGAGGAGAACTTCTCCACGGTGATGAGGTCGTCCGTCATCTTCACCACGCCGGTGACGTTGGTGAGGTCCATCTGCGTGTAGCGCAGCGTGCCCACCGCGAAGCGGAGGTCGCCCCGGTAGCCGTTGAAGCGCGCGGGGTCCTCGGGAGGCAGCTCCGCGGACTCGGGCGCGGGCACCGTGCCGCCGTTGCGCGCCGCCAGCTCCTGCTCGTCGAACAGCAGCGCGTCCGCGTCCAGCTTGTTCGCCTTCACGTCCGCAAAGAACGTCGTCGTCTGCTTCTTGCCCGTGCCCGCCGTCGCGAACGACGCGCTGCCCGTCACCGTGTCCTGGAGGAGGTTCGCCGTCATCTTCGGCACGTCCACCT
Source organism: Myxococcus sp. XM-1-1-1 (assembly GCF_020037095.1). Lineage (NCBI taxonomy): Bacteria > Pseudomonadati > Myxococcota > Myxococcia > Myxococcales > Myxococcaceae > Myxococcus > Myxococcus sp. XM-1-1-1. The sequence continues at coordinate 22,310 of NZ_JAIQDH010000041.1, read as the reverse complement.
TCATGCCCACGCCGCCCTTGCCGGGCGCGTACGTGCCCGCCGCGGCCAGCTCCATCCGCTGGCCCGGGGCCTTGTCCACCAGCAGGCCCGGGCGCAGGTCCACGCCGGACAGGTCCGCCTTCGCGTCGAACTTCAGCGCGCCGCCGCTCGCCGCCGCGCCCGTGAGGCTGGCGGTGAGCTTCATGGCGCCGCCCGCGTCCTTGGTGAGCTGCGCGGGCACCCGCAGGCGCACCGGCGTCAGGTCCACCGACACGTTGATGGCCTGCGCGGCCTGCGTCCCGCTGGCGCGCACGTCCAGTCCGATGGGACCGGCAATCATCCCCTGGAGCTGCTTCTTCAGCGGCGGGTAGTACTCGGCGAGCACGGCCGGGTCCAGGTCGCGCCCCACCAGTTCGAAGCCCTCCACCGACGGCGTGTCCGACAGCATGCCCTTCACGCGGCCCTTGCCGGTGATGTTCGCCGGGCCCAGGTCCAGCTTCAGCTTGTCGAGCGACAAGTCCCCCGTGGCCAGGTCTCCGGCGACGTCCGTGTCGAGCACCACGTCCAGCGCCTTGCCACCCTCGGCGCCCGCGAAGCGCAGGCCCAGCGCGGAGATGGCGCCGACCAGCCGCGTGGGGCCCTTGCCACCGGGCACCGCGCCGCCGAGCTCCGCCTTCCAGTCCGCGTCCAGCGTGCCCGCCTGCAGGCCCACATCGGGCGGCAGGAAGGGACCCAGCGGGGACAGGTCAATCTTCTCCGCCTTGAGCGTCACGCGCTCCGGCGTGGGAATCAGCGTGGGCGGCAGCGGGGCCGCGTGCAGCGAGAGCTTCAGGTTCTGCTTCTCCGCGAGCACCGCCGCGGCCAGGTCCACCACCAGCGGCTTGCCGGCGCGCAAATCCTTCACCTCGATGTCCAGGTCCTTCACCGCCAGCTCGCGCGCGCCCTGTCCCCCGGCGCGGTCGACGAAGCGGATGGTGCCGTCGGTGAGCGCCGCGCGCTCCACGTGCACGCCGGACAGGTCCGTGGGCTTCGACTCCTCCTCGGGCTTCGGCTCCTCGGGAGGGGACTGCTCCTCCAGGCGCTGGAGCAGGCGCTGCACGTTGGTGGTGCCGTCGGCCAGGCGCACCACGTTGACGGTGAGGCCGGACACCTCGGCGTTCTTCACCTGGATGTCCTTGCCGCTCGAGGAGAGCAGCGGGCCCACGGCCACGCTGACGTCCACCTTGGCGAGCGTCGCGAGCGGCAGGTCCTCGCCCTCCGCGGCGCCGATGGAGACGTCCTCCACCACCGCGCCCACGCTGGGGAAGAGCTGGGTGGAGATGTCGCCGATTTCAATCGGGCGGCCCAGCTTCTGCGAATAGGTGGCGGCCTGCTCCCTGGCCGTCTTCAGCAGGATGGCGTCGAGCCGCCAGAGCACCACGAGCACGGCGACGACGAGGAGCGCGAAGACTCCCCCGAGCACGTACGGCCAGCGGCGCTTCTTCTTCACGACGTCGGACATCGCTTGGTTCCTCCTCAGGTGAGCGGCCCCGGGTCTCGGCCCGGCGCGGAGCCTGGGCTCACGTCGGGACGCTTAGCCCAGCCCGGGGCGTGCCGCACGCGTCTGGCGCGGCCACGTATCGGGGTGGCTCGGCGGGGGCCTCATCTCATCCCGGGACGGTGGAGGGGGCTGGAAATGCACGCCGCCAGGGCGCGGGGCCCGTCCGGTCGTCCCGGGGGCGAGAGCGGAGGCGCCAGCCGGCCCTCTGGCGCCTCCTTGCCACCCAACACGCTCCAGGTATCCACGGGCGCGCCGCGAGGGAAGGGGTGTGCTCCCGCTTTCGAGGTGGGCAGAGGTGTTACCGCGAGGCCGCCTCCCAGGTGGTGGGGCTCGTCGAGGCAGGTATGGGGCGCTCACGGGCGGTGCGGACGCTCGTCTCGCGGGCCGGGCCCGCGTTGTGCCCGCCTCTGTGGGGGCCCAGCTTCGACGAAGAGGGGCTGGGGTCGGGCAGGGGCGGGGCGCATGGCACGGAGGTGACGCACATGGCGGGCGCACAGGCGTTTGCGCGGGCGGAGGCACGGCCGGGGCAAGGGATGCGGGCCCGGCCGCGAGAGGCCTTGCCCCTGCGCGGACGGGTGCGTCACCAGTCCTGGATTCCGCCCGTCGTGGGAGCCGCTCTCGGCGCCTGTCTGGCCGTGCTCCTGGTGGAGCCCTCCCCGACCCTCCTGCCCCGCCTGCTGAGTGGCGCGGCCTGGCGGGCCACGGCCGCCGAGGCGCGCGGCATGCTCTCCGCGGTGCTGGGCATCGCGCTGACCTCGCTGAGCATCGTGCTGTCCTTGTCCATGCTCGTGGTGCAGAACGCCGCGGGGCAGTATTCGCCACGTCTATTGCGTCTGTATCTGCATGGCACTGGCATCCGCGTGGTCATCCCGGTGTTCGTGGCCACGAGCGTCTTCTGCCTCGTGGCGGCGCATGAGTTCGGGTTCGTCTCGGGGCTGGAGCGCATGCCGCGACCGGCGCTCGCCCTGGCCATGCTGCTGCTCATCGCCTGCGAGGGGGCGCTCGTCTTCCAGGTGCTCCAGACCTTCCAGCTCATGCGCGTGGAGAACCTGGTCCGGCGGGTGCGTCAGGAGACGCTGACGGTCGCGCGCGAGCTCGAGCGGTTCCGCGAGGGGGACCTGGAGGCGCCACCTCCCGCGCGTGTTCGCGCGGCGGTGGCGATGCCGCTGCGAAGCCCTGGTGACGGCTTCATCGCCGCCGTCGATGCGAAGGCCCTGCTGGAGGTGGCGACGACGAAGCGCTGGGTCATCCATCTGGAGCGCGCCATCGGCGAGCCGGTGATTCGGGGGGAGCAGGTCGGCCAGGTCGAGGTGGAGCCTGCCCGAGGGCCCCCCTCGCGGCGGGAGCTGGTGGAGGCGATGGGCCGCGCCATCCGCCTGGACCACTGGCGGGACGAGGACCGGGACATTGCCCTGGGCGTGCGGCAGCTGGTGGACGTGGCCCTCAAGGCCTTGTCCCCTGGCGTCAATGACCCGTACACCGCCGTCGAGGCGCTGGACCAGCTCACGTTCCTCCTGTGCGAGCTGAGCCCGATGCGCCTGGGGCCCCGGGTGCTGGCGGACGACGCCGGGACGCCGCGCGTGTTCCTGCACGGCCCCACGCTGCGGGACTACCTGGCGTCGGTCGCGGAGCCGCTCCTGCGTTATGGCGCCTCGGAGTCCACCGTGGCGCTGCGGCTCATGCGCCTGGCCGCGGCCGTGGGGCAGCGCGCGCGGGACGCGGAGGACCGGTCCGCGGCGCGTGAGCTGCTGCGCTCCATCCCGACCGTCGCGGAGCGGGCGGCGGGACAGGGCATCGGGGTGGGCCCGCTGCTTCAGCGTCACGCCGAGGCGCTGGAGCGGGCGCTCGACGGAGGGCCCATGCCACCGCTTCCGGCCATCGGTTTCTGAGCGGGCGCGCGAGGAGTCAGGGATGGCGGCCGAGTTCGGGAGTGGAGAGATTCTGGTCCGGCTGCTCGTGGCCGGGGGGGCCGGCATCGTCCTGGGGCTGCCGTACCGCAAGCGGCCGGGCGGGGTCCGGACGCACTACCTGGTGACGTTGGGCGCCGCCCTCTTCTGCACCTCCGGGGCGAACCTGATGGCGACCCCCGGGGAGGCGCTGCGCATCATCCAGGGCGTGGCCTCCGGCATCGGGTTCGTGGGCGCGGCGAGCGTGCTCAAGCGGGGGAGCGCCATCTTCGGCATCACGACGGCCGCCTCCATCTGGATTGCCGCGGCGGTGGGCTGTGAGGCCGCGCTGGGCAACCCGTTGCTCGCCGCTTGCGTGGCGCCCGGCATCTCCGTGACGAGCTGGCTGGTGGGGCTGCTGGAGATTCGCGTCTTCCACCGCCGCAGAATCATGCGCGAGCTGCGTGGGGAGCAGAAGGAGGACCCGCCGCGCTGAGCCGCCGTCACTTCGGAGGGCCGTGGGACGTGTCGAGCCGCGCGAGGGTGCGACGCAGCTGCTCCAGCCGTCGGCGCTCCGCCTCATCCTCCGAGGAGTCGTGTGCCTCATCGACGAGCTCGCCCAGGCGGTGGAGCCCATCCCGGATGAGGGCCCACTCCTCCTCCGAGTGGTGGGCCCTGCGGGTGAGGTACTCGATGACGCCGTTGAGCGTCTGCGGCTGGAGGTCCCCGTCGCCCAGGCGGTCCGTCACCCCGGTCCTGTCCAGCAGGGCCTGGGTGGGCGCGAGCACGCGGGACAACATCAGCGTGATGTCGCGCTGGTCGAGCGACTCCTTCAGCTCACCGAGCATGTCCGCGCCGGGCACGTCCAGGTCCGCCGTCACCTCCAGGTCCAGCAGCACCGTGTGCACGGGCGCGCTCGACTGGTCCACGTGCGCGATGACGGCGTCGCGCAGCGCGGTGGCGTTGGCGAAGAAGATGCCCTCGTTCGGCCGGAGTATCAGCAGGCCCGGGACGCGCAAGGGCGCCGGGCGGCGGTGGATGTCGGCGAAGTCCAGGGTGCCCGGGACGCGGCCCAGCTCGCTCAGCCGGGGCTGGCTCGCCCGCCACACGAGGAAGGCCACCGAGAGCCCCACCGACACCATCAACCCGGGGAGCACGTCGAGCACGAGGACGCTCAGCAGCGCGCCCATGGCCAGCAGGAAGTCGGTGCGGCGCAGCGCGAAGAGGCGGCGCATCTGCTTCACGTCCATCATCCCCGCGGTGGCCAGGACCACGATGGCGGCCAGGGTGGCCTCCGGCAGCGTGCGGAACAGGGGCGTGAAGAAGAGCGCCACCAGCGCGAGCAGGGCCGCGGCGAGCAGGCTGGGCATCTGCGTGCGCGCGCCGGCCGCGTCGTTGGCCGCGGACTTCGAGAGGCTGCAGCCCACCGAGAGCCCGCGGAAGAGCCCGGCGCCCAGGTTGGCCGCGCCCAGGCCGATGAGCTCCTGGTTCGCGTCCACCTCGTAGCGGTGCTTCGACGCGAGCACGCGCGCGGGGCCGATGGCCTCCGCGAAGGTGACCAGCGCGATGCCGCACGCGCCCGGCAGCAGGCCCAGCAGGTCCTTCAAGCCGACGTCGGGAATCGCGGGACCGGAGAGGCCCGAGGGGATGTCGCCCACCACCTTCACGCCGTGGCTTTGGAGTCCCAGCAGGCCGATGCACGCGGTGCCCAGCACGAGCACCACGAGGGACGCGGGCAGCTTCGGCACCCAGCGGCCCAGCACGAGCAACAGCCCCAGGCTCACCGCGCCGACGACGAGCGTGAGCGGGTGTGTCTGCGGCAGGTGGGTGACGAGGTCCCAGAGCCGCTCGAAGAAGTTGCCGCTCCCGGCCTGGATGCCGAGCAGCTTGGGCACCTGCTTGATGGCGATGACGAGCGCGAGCCCGAAGACGAAGCCCGTGAGGAGTGAGTCGGAGAAGAACTGGGCGATGCGGCCCAGCTTGAGCACGCCGGCCAGGATGGAGATGACCCCGGCGAGCATCGCGAGCGCGGCCGTCAGCGCGATGAAGCGCGGGGTGCCGCTCTCGGCGAGGCTCGCCACCGTGGACGCGGAGAGCACGGCCACCGTGGCGGAGATGGCGACGACGAGCTGGCGCGACGTGCCCAGCAGGGCGTAGAGCACCAGCGCCACCGGGCCGGCGTAGAAGGCGGCTTGCGGTGGGACGCCCGCCAGCTCCGCGTAGGCCATGGCCTCCGGTATCTGCAGGGCGGTGATGGTGAGCGCCGCCACCAGGTCGCGCTTGAGCGAGCTGGGGCGCCACGCGGGGAGCCAGGCGAGGAAGGGCAGGTGGCGGGCGAGAGGGCGCGCGTGGGAGGTGTGTCGCTGCGGATGCGTGGACATGCGGCGGCCCTCCGGCCCATCGGGTCCCCGCACATTGGAGAGCGCACCCCTCGCGGGCATCGCCCGATGGGACGGGGCGGCCAGGGAGCCGGGTGGGCGCGAGCGCTCAGGTGGCGCGCGCGCCCGGGGATGCGCCGGGCTTGTGGAGCAGCGGGCGGACCGCCGAGAAGACCTGGTCCCGCACCCACCGGTGCGCGGCGTCGTGCTGGAAGCGCTCGTGCCACTGCATGGCGAAGCGGACGCGCGGCAGGGCGATGGGAGGTGGGCAGGTCTCCAGGTCCAGCGCGCGGATGGCGTCAGCGAAGAGCGGCATGGGGACGTTCATCAGCAGGTCCGAGTGGGCCAGCGCCTGGAGTCCGGAGAGGAACGACGGCGCCTCCAGGGCGACGTGCCGCCGCAGCCCCTGGCGCGCGAGCAGCTCCGCCAGGGGGTTGACCCGCTCGCCGCCGACATGGACGACGACGTGCCCGTGGGCCAGCCAGCGCGAGAGCGTCAGGCGCTGGCGCAGCGCCGGGTGGCCTCGGCGTCCGACGACGGCGAACCGCGGCTCGGCCAGCAGTCGCGCGTGGGTGGTGGCGTCCGCGAAGTGCGAGGGCGCGAGCGCGAGGCACAGCGGGCCCTCGGCGAGCAGTCGCGGCAGCTCCGGAGACAGGGGCCGCGCGCGCAGGCTCAGCCCTGGGGCCGTTCGCTGGAGGGCGGCGAGGAGGTTCGAGAGCACGGGGACGAACAGGTCCGGCATCACCAGCGTCAGCGCCCCGGTGTACGTCGCCGGGTCGAACGCCGCCGGGAGGCTCACGGCGGCCTCGAGCGCCCGGAGGGCCTCGGTGAGCCGGGGGGCGATGGCCTCCGCGCGCGGCGTGGGCACGAGCCCCGGGCCCGAGCGCACCAGCAAGGGGTCACCCAGCGACTCGCGCAGGCGCCGCAGCCGATGGCTCAGGGAGGACTGGCTGATGCCGAGGCGCCGGGCGGCGCGCGTGACGTGCCGCTCCTCCAGCAGGACCTGCAGCGCGTGGAGGTGCGAGGGGTCGAGGCGGTCGAAGCGCATCATCGAATGATGCCATGATGCTCATGTCGGAGATGAAGCAGCGCGATGGAGCCCCGCGTCGCTAGGTTGCGCGAATGGACTCCAACAAGCGCTCCCGTCTCCAGGTCGGCGAGGTCATCGCCCCCTTCCTCGTCACCACGCTCACCCAGGGCTCGCTGGAGCTCCCGCTGCGGAGCGCCGGCGCGCTCACGCACCTGCAGTTCCGGCGGTTCGCGGGCTGCCCCATCTGCAACCTGCACGTGCGCAGGTTCGCCGCCGCCCGGGAGCGGCTGGAGGCGGAGGGGGTCCACCCGGTGGCGTTCTTCCACTCCACCGAGGCGTCCATGCGGCCCTATCAGGGGGACCTGCCCTTCCCCGTGGTGCCGGACCCGGAGCGTCGTTGGTACCGACACTTCGGGGTGGAGCAGTCCCGGGTCTCGGCGCTCCATCCGCGGGCCATGCTGGCGGCCGTGAAGGGGCTGGCCTCCGTCCCGTCGAATCCCTTCGCGGGGGAAGGCGGGGCCCAGGGGCTGCCCGCGGACTTCCTCCTGGATGCCACGGGGCGGGTGCTCGCGCTCCATCGGGGACGCCACGCGGATGACCACTGGGAGGTGGAGGACGTGCTCGCGCTCGCGCGGACCGCGAGGAGCCAGGAGGCTCGCGCCTCGTGAGGGGCTCGCTTCGTCGTCACGACGAGAACGCAGCCAGGCACGCGAGCGTCCTCCGCACGACGGACCCGCGGGCGCGGACACGCAAGGGTGATTCACCACACGGTCAACCGTGACCTCGGGGGCGACGTGGCGGGTTGAGCGCAGGACGGCCTCCGACGTCTGCCCTTGTTTCCGCCTACCCCTTCCGGCGCACAGTGCGGACACTGGGGCCCGTCAATCTCGATGAGAGCCCTCATGCGTATCCGTGTCGCCGTCGTCCTGCTGGCCAGTGTCTGCGCGTGCGCCTCGCGCCCGAAGGAAGGAAGGGATGCGTCCTCCCTCCCCACGCCCTCGCACGCGGCCACCACCGCCTACTCCCACTTCATCCGCGAGTACCTCGACTGGTTCTCCGCCGCCAACCCCGTGCGCGCCACGCGCCTGGGCTTCCACAAGCACGACGCCCACCTGCAGGACGTCTCGCAGGTCGCGCTCGACCGGAAGGCGGAGGCGCTGCGCGGCTGGCTCACCCGGCTGGAGCAGGTGAACTGCTCGGCCCTCACCGGTGACGACGCCGTCGACGGCGTGGTGCTGGAGAACGCCATCCGCGCGGAGCTGCTGGAGCTGGAAGAGGAGCGCGTCTGGCGCCGCAACCCGGGCGCCTACGTGGGGCTCGTCTCCGGTGGACTGTCCAGCCTGTCCTCGCGCGACTTCGCGCCCCTGTCCGAGCGGATGATGGACATGCGCTCGCGCATGAACGACATCCCCCGCGTGCTCGAGGCCGCCAAGGCGAACCTCCAGGACGTGCCCCGCCTGTGGGCCGAGCAGGCCATCCGCGACGCGCGCGGCACCCAGGTGTACCTGCGCGTGGACCTGCCTCGCGCGCTCGAGGCCCAGGGCGCCGACAAGCTGCCCCCCGCCGAGCGCCAGGATTTCGACGCCGCGCGCGCCAAGGCGCTCGAGCAGATGGAGGCCTTCACCGCGTGGCTGGAGCAGGATTTGCTCCCCCGCGCCACCGGTGACTTCCGCCTGGGCCGCGAGCGGTTCGAGAAGAAGCTGGCCCTGGAGGAGCACATCACGCTGAACGCGGACCAGCTGCGCGACATCAACGAGCGGGCCATCCGCGAGTACCAGGCCTGGGTGGCGCGCGAGACGGCCAAGGTGGACCCGACGAAGTCCCCCGCGGAGGTGATGGCCGCCCTGGTGAAGGACCACCCGCAGGCCGAGGAGCTCATCCCCCTGGCGCGCCAGCAGCTGGTGGAGCTGCAGCGCTTCGTGCGGGAGAAGGACATCCTCACGCTGCCCTCGGACTCGCTGCCGTCCGTGCGCGAGACGCCCCCGTACGAGCGGCTGGGCTTCGCGTCCATGGACACGCCGGGCCCCTTCGAGAGCAAGGCCCAGGAGGCCTACTACAACATCACCAACGTGGAGGCGGAGTGGTCCACCGAGGAGAAGGCGCAGCACCTGACGTACTTCAACCGCGCGGGCCTGCTGGGCATCACCGTGCACGAGGCCATGCCCGGCCACTTCGTGCAGCTGCTCTACGGGGCGAAGATTCCCACCGACGTGCGCAAGGTCTTCACCCCCGCCTCCGTGGTGGAGGGCTGGGCCCACTACGCCGAGCAGATGATGGTGGACGAGGGCCTGGGGCAGGGTGACCCGGCGGTGCGCCTGGGCCAGCTGCGCCGCGCGCTCCAGCGTCACGCGCGCTGGTACGCCGCGCTCGCGCTGCACGTGTACAACGAGCCGGTGGAGGCCGTGGCGAAGCGCTACGCGGAGATTGCCTACTTCGAGCCCTTCCCCGCGCTGCGCGAGGTGGAGCGCGGCACCTCCAACCCCACGTACCTGTACTACGCGCTGGGCCGGATGCAGATTCTGAAGCTGCGCGAGGACTACAAGAAGCACCTGGAGGCGAGCGGCAAGAAGTTCGTGCTGAAGGACTTCCACGACCGCTTCCTGCAGCTGGGCCTGCCCGTGTCGCTCGCGCGCAAGGTGCTCATCCCCGGCGACGAGGCGCCGTCGCTGGAGTAGCCGAGCACCCGCGCTCGACGCCTCGCGCGACTACAGCTCGATGACGTCCTCGGGCGTCTGGGGCGTGTCGCGCGAGGACAGGCCCTCGATGGTGAAGCCCCGGGGCGCGCGGATGGACGCCCCGTGGTTGGGGTCCAGGTACATGCGCACCGGGAGCCCCAGCCCGTCGTAGCTCACCTCGAACATCACCAGGTCCGCGTACTCCCGCGAGGGGCCCTCATCACACGGCCCCAGTCGCTTCCAGGCCACGCGCTGCCCCTGGGGGCCGCGCAGCAGCTCGAAGAAGGCCAGGATGCCCGGGTTGCCCCAGCCCACCCGCACCGGGTCCTCCGCGCGGTAGCCGTAGGTGCCTCCCTCGTCCGGGAAGGTCGCGACGGGCGCGGCCTCCTGCCGGGGGGCCCTCACCACCGAGGGCCTCGACGAGGAACACGCCGAAAGCGCCAGCAACCCGACACACGCGATTCGCAGTGACACCATTGCACCCACCTCCTCCACGCCACCCGCGGCGAAGGTGTGGCCGGTGTCCGGCGCGTGCACGGCCTTCCCCCCGCGTTCCGTCGTCCAGTCGACGCTCCCACGCCCTGGCGGCGGGCCCCCGCCCGCCCGAGCGCCCCGGCCCCGGCGCCCCCTGGTCCTTCCAGAACCGGGCGCCGTCTACTTTCCGCCCTTCGCCTTGTCGCCCTTGGACATGGCGCGCATGAACGTCTCGTCGATGCCGTGGATGCGCAGGCGCACCAGCTCCTCCGGCGTGATGTTCGGGTAGCCCGCGTCGCGCAGCTTCTTCACGAAGTCCGCCGTGACGCCGTGGATGCGGAAGTTGACCAGCTCGTCCGACGTGAGCTTCGCGAAGCCCAGTTCGCGCATCTCCTTCACGAAGGCGGGCCTCACGCCGTGGATGCGGAAGTTGACCAGCTCGTCCGGGCCCAGGTCCTGGAAGCCCAGCTGGCGCATCTCCTTCACGAAGTCCGGCGTGACGCCGTGGATGCGGAAGTTGACCAGCGTGTCGGCCGCGAGGTCCTGGAAGCCCAGCTCGCGCATCTGCCGGGCGAAGTCCGCGCTGACGCCGTGGATGCGCAGCGAGACGATGTTCTCGGGCCCCACGTCCTTGAAGCCCAGCTCCTTCATCTCCTTCACGAAGGCGGGCGTGACGCCGTGGATGTTCATGGCGATGAGGTCGTCCCACGCGAGCTTCGCGTAGCCCGCGTCCGCCAGCTCCTTCACGCGCTGGGGCGTGACGCCGTGGATGCGGCCCTGCACCAGCTCATCCAGGTCCAGCTTGTCGTAGCCCAGCCTCGACAGCTCCTTCACGTACTCGGGCGTGATGTCGAAGATGCCCACCATCAGCAGCTTCTCGACGGGGATGTCCTTGTAGCCCGCGGCCCCCAGGTCCTTGATGCGCTGGGTGGTGACGCCCGTGGCGGCGAGCTGGAACTGCTGGTTCGGCGTCAGCGAGGCGTAACCGAGCGAGGCCATGGCCTTGAGATAGGCGTCGCTGGGGGTGAAGCGGTAGTGGCCCGCGCCCTCGCCGTCCTGGAAGCTGCCGGTGAAGGCGAACGTGCCCGCCTCGCGCGGCAGGGTGAAGGTGGCCGGGCCGTCCCCGGTGGGCAGGCCCTGGAAGGAGGCGCGGGACTCGGTGAAGCCCAGCCGCCCCCGTCCCTTCCGCTCGTCCTCGGGGTGGCTCAGGTTGAGGTGGAGCTTGTCGGGGGACTTCTCGTGCGTGGACGCGCTCCACGTCCCGCGCAGCTCGCTCGCGGCGGACGCGGCGCTGGCCACCAGCATGAGGACACACAACAACCACGAGGACGACGCTCGGCGCATGGTGAGGCTCCTTCGATTCGAGGATGGAGCCCTCCCGTCCGGCGCGCCCCTCCGAGTGGGGCACGCCGCCGTGGGAAGGCGGTGATGAGAGGAGGGGTGTCCGGAGGCCGGAGGGAGAAAGCCCTCCGACCTCGGCGTGACGGTGTGACAGGTGTTACTTCGTGTCGCGCATGCGCCGGATGAACTCGGCGTCCACGCCGCCGGTGCGCAGGCGCACCAGCTCCTCGGGCGTGAGGTTCTTCAGTCCCGCGGCGTTCAGCTCGCGCAGGAAGTCCGGGTTGACGCCCACCGCGCGCAGCTCGGTGAGGACCCGCGGGTCCTTCGTGTCCACGCCCGCCGAGCGCATCTGCTCCAGCCACGCCGGGTTGACGCCCACCGCGCGCAGCTCCTGGAGCTGGTCCGCCGTCAGCTTCGTCAGCCCCGACTTGCCCAGCGCGCTGATGAAGCCCGGGTCCACGCCCACCGCGCGCAGCTCGATGACCTGCTGGAGCGGCAGGCCCGAGTAGCCCGCCTCCTTCAAGCCCTGGACGTACTGCTCACTCACGCCCACGGCGCGCGCGTCCATCACGTCGCGCGGGTTCTTCGTCTCGAAGCCCGCGCCCGAGAGCGCCGCGACGTACTCCGGCGTGACGCCCAGGTGGCGCAGCTCCACCAACATGCCCGCCTCCAGCTTGCGGCCGAAGACCTCGTTCATCCGCTTCACGAACTCGGGGGTGACGCCCGCGTGGCCCATGCCCACCAGGTTGGACACGGTGGGCTCGAGGCCCATCCCGCGCAGCTCCTTCACCCGCTCCGGCGTGACGCCGGCGACCTTCAGCGCCACCAGCTGGTCCACGGAGAGCGGCTGCCCCGCGCCCACCCGGGTGCTCCCGTCGACGTCGTCCTCACGCTCGAAGTCCACCTTCACCTTCGGCGCGGCCGCGAGCTTCACCTTCGGCGCGAAGTCCACCTTCACGTCCATCGCGGGGAAGGGGGGCGCGGGAGGCGCGGCGGGAGCGGGAGGCGCGGGAGGCACGGGGAGCATGGCGAGGGTGCGCGGAGGCGTCTGGGCCATCACCAGCGAGGCCAGCGGCGCGGCGACGGCGAGGCCGCTGATGAGCGTGAGCACGGAGGCCCCCGCCACCCAGCGAGAGGAGCAGCGCGACGCGGGCGGGGACACGAGGCGGCGAACGCGCTCGGGCAGCGAGCCGCCCAGGGCGGACATGGCGTGGCTTTCGACGGCGGGCATCACGCGCAGCGTCTCCAGCGCGGTGAGGGCGCGGGCGTAGGAGACCGGGTTGGGGCTCGCGCCCACGGCCACGTCGTCGCAGCAGTGTTCGCGCTCCACGCGGATGACGTTGGACATCCACCGCACGGCCGGGTGGTAGAAGAACAGCGTCTCCACCACCACCTGCGCCAGGTTCACCGCGAAGTCATGCCGGCGGATGTGGGCCAGCTCATGCGCCAGCACCATCTCCAGCTGCCGCGCGGGCAGTCCGGACAGCGTGGACACGGGCAGCAACACCACCGGCGACAGCCAGCCCACCGTGGAGGGCACGTCCACCTCCACCGACTGGAGCAGCCGCACCGCGCGCTTCAGGCCCAGCCGGCCCGACAGCGCGTCCAGCCGCTCCTGCCACTCCCGGGGCGCGGGCAGCGCGCGGCGCGCCAGCTGGTGCAGCCGCACCCACTCCGCCGTCAGCCGTCCGGAGCTCAGCCCCACGCCCGCCACCCACGCGAACACCAGCCAGCGCAAGAGCGTGGGGGCGGCCTTGCTCGCGCGCTCCCAGAGCCACGCCAGCGCCGCGGCCGGCGTCGCCTCACGCCAGTCGAAGCCCCGGTCGCGCGCGGCCTCGAGCGCGGGCCGGCTGTCGGCCCGGAGCGCCCGCGACACGCGCTCCATCACCTGCGCCCGCGCCGCCTGGAACGCCGGGGCCGCTTCGCCTCGCCAGGACGCGGACTGCTCGGCCCGGGCCCGCGTGGCGTGCCGCACGCCCGTGGCCACCGGCAACGCCACGGCCAGCACCAGCGCGCCGCACGCCAGGGCATAACGCGCGTTCGCCGCGTGACGGCCCACCATCAACAGCGCCGCCGCCAGCCCCACCGCCACCAGCGCGCCCTGCCAGAGCGAGTGCACCAGCGCCCACCCCAGCGACTCCATCACCAGGCTGCTCATTCGTCCGCTCCTTCCAGGGAATCGAGCAACTGACGGAGCTGCGCCAGCTCCTGGGGGCTCGTCTTGCGCGAGGACAACGCCTGCATGGCCAGCCGCGCCGGAGAGCCACCGAAGGCGCGCTCCACCAGGTCCGTCACCAGTTGCCGCTGCGTGCGCTGCTCGGTCGCCTTCGCCCGGTAGACGTGCGCGCGCTGCGTCTCGTCGCGCTCCACCAGGCCCTTGTCCGTCATGATCTGCATCAGCTTCAGCACCGTCGTGTAGCCCGGGCCCGCGTCCCCAGGCTCGCGCCGCGAGAGGACCTCATGGACCTCCCGCACCGTGCTGTCTCCTCGCTCCCACAGCACCCGCAGGATGGCCAGCTCGCCATCCGTGGGGCGCGGCAGCACCGCCTCGCTCATGACTCCCTCGCTTCGAACATCCACGAGGCCATCATACGAACGGATTCGTAGATGTCAACGAAGGTCTTCGTAGATGCCGCCCGTGGGGTGGGATTCACTCCCGAGGTGTGGGTGACATCAGCGCAAGGGCCGTAGCTTCCCCAGCGGGACGCCTGCCTGCTCCCAGGTTTTACCCACGAGGAGAAGAATCCGTTTTTCCGAGTGGGAAGATTTCTGCCCACGGAGGGAAGCGCGAGGGCCACGCAAGCTTCCCCCGGGTCCAGGCAGGTCGGACTGGGGGGAGGTGGGTGCGTTGCCGCGGATGCGACCTGACAGGTCGGGCGCGTGGCACATCCGGTGAAAAAGGGTCTGCCCGGCGCGGGTCATCGGGGCTCGAGCCGCGAAGCAAAGACGAGGCAGACACATGAAGGCGTTGAGCAGTTGGATGGGGGCGGCTTGTGCCGCGGTGGTGGGGTTCTCTGGAGTGGCCCAGGCGCACGATTTGACGTGCACCAAGCTGGTGAATGGTCAGGCGTCGGTGCAGGCGACGACGTATCCGTTCACCGCGAACTTCAGCTTCCAGGTCAACAACGTGCATCCGACGTTGCCGTCCATCCTGTTGACGGCCACGGACCCGTTGCTGGCGGGTGAGGGGTTCGTCTTCAATCCGCCGCCGCCGGTGGTGATTCCGGTGGGCGCGTCGGTGACGTCGAACTTCAGCGTCACCCTGGACACTGTCGAGGAGTGCCGGGCGCTGGCGCTGCTGGACGGCCTGCCGGACAACAACATCGACAACACGTTCACCGCGGGCTTCGACCTGGGCAGCTCGCTGTGCACCGCGCGCGTCACCTGCGGAGACCCTTCGGGCGAGGTGTGCGAGAACGCGACGCGTGGGCTGGACTTCTGGCGCAACCACATCCCCGCGGTGCAGCAGTGCCTCGCTGGCGGGCCCATTCCGCTGGGCAGCATCGGCATCGTCATCGGCCTGGCGGGCGCCGAGGGCATCCTCTGGGGCAACCCGGACCGCTACCCCATCACCAACCTGCCGCGCAGCCAGCTGGACCGCATCCGCTTCCTGGCCGGGCGTGAGCTGTTCGTCGCCACGTGCAACCAGCGTGTGTTCGGTGGCGTCACCGTCCCAGCCAACCTGCTCGAGCTCATCCTCACCGCGCTGGGTACGGTCAACTGCGCGGACCTGACCAGCCTCACCACGCAGCTGAGCACCTACAACAACTCCTGCACCACGGCGCCGTTCCCGGGCGGGTTCGACCCCGGTCCCTC
This sequence comes from Myxococcus sp. XM-1-1-1, assembly GCF_020037095.1. NCBI lineage: Bacteria > Pseudomonadati > Myxococcota > Myxococcia > Myxococcales > Myxococcaceae > Myxococcus > Myxococcus sp. XM-1-1-1. The sequence continues at coordinate 7,191 of NZ_JAIQDH010000041.1, read as the reverse complement.
GACGCCGGAGGCCGCGGAGGCGCTGGCCATCGACCCGACCATTCCCACGGGGCTGTTCTGCATCCCGCCCCTGCCGTGAGCGTCGGCGTCCCAATCCATTCCAGACACATCCGAATCACTGAAAGTCTTTGAGGTATCAAGTCATGAAGAAGTTCCTGATGTCGACCCTGTGGGCCTCGGCCCTGCTGTTCTCCGCCTGCGGCGGGGATGATTCCCGCCAGGTCCCTGGCAATGAAGACCCCGGCGTGGAGACGCCCGTCCCCGGCGGCGAGGACCCGACGCCCGGTGGCGAGGGCCCCACACCCGGTGGCGAGGACCCGGGCCCCACGCCCGGTGGCGAGGACCCGGGCCCCACGCCCGGTGGCGAGGACCCCGGCACGCCCTCCACGCAGAGCTTCGAGCTGCGCCTGAAGGGCGAGAGCCTGATGGACTTCACCTCGCTGAAGGTGCCCATCTCCGACGTCACCATCACCGCCGAGGGCAAGCCGGTGAACGTGCAGGTGGTGTCGAACCTGCTGGAGATCGCCGACCCCATCCACGCGCCGCTGGCCGCGCGCTTCACGGTGCCTCCCGGCGTCGACAAGGTGCAGGTCACCGTGTTCTTCAACGCCATGGGTGACTTCGCCCGTCACTCCGTGCAGGCCTCGCAGCTCGACGCCCGCGTGGCGCCCATCACCTTCGAGGCGAAGGTGTCCGACCTGAGGACGCGTGGCCGCGCGGTGCTCCACCTGGATGTGTCGCGCTCCATCGTGGACACCTCCGTGTCGGGCTCCAACGGCCTGGTGGAGACCAGCACGCTGCTGCTGCCCTCCGGCGCGGTGAAGTTCTAGCCGACACGGTAGGGGTGAGGCTCCCGGAGGGCGGCGGCGCGGCGCCCTTCGGTGAGCCCTGACCACGGGCGGGTCCTCCTCGTGGGGTCCCGCCCGTCGCCGCGCTCGGGGACTACTCGGGCTGGGTGCCCTGGCCGTCCTTGCCCTGCCAGAAGCGCTTGGGGTGTCCGTCCCCGCGCGTGCCGTTGGACAGCCGGTCCACCCACGGATAGCGCTGGGCCTCCTCGGCGGTGTAGCCCAGGTTGAAGACGGTGGGGCTCTTGGGCAAATCCCCCGCCTTGGCGTAGTAGGTGCCGAAGAGCCGGTCCCAGAAGTAGTTGGTGATGCCGTAGTTGCCCTGCTCGTTGTGGAAGTGATGCGACAGGTGCAGGCGCTTGATGTCCTTCAGGAAGCCCAGCTTCGGCGTGTAGTTCAGGTGCTGGATGCAGTGGCAGAACTCATAGAAGCACGTAATCACCATGCCCCAGCCCAGCGCCGCCGCCGCGCCCGCCTTGCCGCCGATGAGGTAGCCCAAGGGCGCCATCACCCCGCCCACCGTGGGCAGCACGTTGGCCAGCGCGCCGAACAGCACGCGCAAGTCATTGGGGTCCTGGTGGTGGTCGAAGTGGATGCGCTTCCACGTGGCCGCGGTGAGGGGCGACTTGTAGAGGAAGCGGCTGTGCAGGATGTGCTTGTGCACCAGGAACCAGCCGAGCGGGAACACCACGCTCGCGGCCGCCATGGAGAGCAGCGTGCGCACGGGGCTCTCGAACCACTTCACCGCGTACACCAGGCTGACGATGCCCACGGTGATGTAGGCCAGCACGGCGTAGTAGGTGAAGAACGAATAGACCAGGTCGCCCAGCGTCATCCGGTCGAGGTTGTGCTTCCGGTTCTTCAAGAACGAAAAGGGTGCGCTGACCGCCACGGTATGCCTCGCAGGTGGACGCTGCCCTTGGGGGCAGTGGAGCAGGTGGGCCGCGCCATGCCCGCCGGCCTGGGGCATGCGGCGCCGCTGTGAGTAGCAGGGCCCGGGCGCGCTCGCGCCACAATCATCCGGCCGGCTTTTACGTTTTTCTGCGGCCCAAGAGAAGCACCGCTGCTGTGCGTCCCCCCGGTGGGACGCCTGCCCTCCCGCCCGGGTGGGGGCCGAGTCGGCCGGTGGACTTCCCGGCGGGAAGCGCGGAGCCCATGTTCGACGCAAGAGATCAGCGCGGGGAGGCCCTCATGGCGGAAAAGGCTGGGGAAGACAAGGCGCGAGGGAGCAGGGCTCGGGGACAGGCCGCGGTGACGACGCGGCGCACCCAGCCGATGGAAGGGGAGGATCGGGGCTCGCTCGCCCTACGTCGGCCCACCTCGGAGTACCGCGCGGCGGCCGAGGAGCAGGCGGCGCGGGTTCGCGAGGAAATCGAGGCGGCGCTCCTGGTGGCACGCGACACTCGCGAGGCCATCGAACGTCGCATCGCGGACGAACTGCACGCGCCGCCCGGCAGCTTCCGGGCGCGGGCGCAGCAGCAGAAGCCCAAGCAGCGCCGGACGGCGGCGCGCAAGAAGAAGGGCCAGGCCTCCTGACGCGAGTCTTCTAGCTGTTGAGCCGCGTGGCCGCGCTGGTGGCGGGCCGCGCGGCGTCGTCCACGGGGGCGGGCGGCGTGGCGGACTCCTCGCCCAGGCCCTTGAGCCTGCGCGCCAGCTGCGCGGCCTGCTCCCCCTTGGTGCCCAGCTCGTGGCCCTGCGCGCCGACGAAGGACACGCGGGCGCGCTCCAGGAGGGCCACCTGGGCGTGGAGCTGGGCGAGCAGCCGCTCCTGCTTGCGGCCCAGGGCATCCAGGTGGTTGAGCTCCTCGCCCAGCGAGGACGCGGCGAGCTCCAGCTGGCGTCGCGCCACGGTGTCCTGGGTGGCGGCGGCGCGGGCGCGAAGCTCCTTCACCTGCGCGTCCACGTCATGGGCCACCACGGAGTCGAGCTGCGCGGTGAGGCCCGCGTGGGCCTCCGCGAGCGAGAAGCTCTCCGCGGCCATCTTCTCCACCACGCCGAGCAGCTCCTGGCGGCCGGGGCTCGCGGGCAGGCGCAGCGCGGAGGTCTTGCACTGCTGGTATAGCCCGAGCGCGCGCGTGGTCAGCTCCTGGGCTTCACCCGAGAGCGTGCCCTGCAGCGTCTTGCCCCGCGCCTCGACGACGTCGGTGTGCAGCACCAGGTGCGAGGGCAGGGTGCCGATGCTCCAGAAGAGCGCCACGCAGGCGTAGCCCACCACCAGGGAGAGCAGCGTGGTGTCGCCGAGGAGGCGGGCATCCAGCACCTGCTGCACGTACAGGCCCACCGGGGTGAGCACACCCGCGGCGGCGGCGCTCAGGGCGACGGGGACGGGCGCGCCGGGCTGTTCGCGGCCATGGCCCAGCCACGTCACCAGCGCGGCGGCGATGCAGCCCGCCACGCTCTGGGCCAGGGGCCACGGAGCGGAGAAGAGGAAGGGGAAGACGGGCAGCACGGTGAGGGCCGCGCGCAGCCCCCAGCCGCCACCCTTGGCCGTCCGGGCGGCGGCGAGCGCCGCGCCCAGCACCGCGAAGTAGCCCGGCTCCAGGGTGAGCCGGACGACGGGCTCGAAGGGGGCCCACAGGCGCAGCGCCAGCGCGGCGAAGATGCCCATGCACGCTCCACCCCCCAGCGCGCGCAGGGTGCGGGACTCGAACTCCTCGCGGTGGAGGATCTGCAGGGAGAGGGCCATGGGGCTGCACCGTCCTGACTAGTAGGCGTTGTTCTCGCCGAAGTTCTTCATGGTCTTCTTGTAGAGCTTCAGCGACTCGCGGCGGACCTCGTCGTCACTCGATGCCCCCTCATAGGCTGCCTGGGTCTGGTCCAGCTCCGCAAGCTCCCCCGAGAGCGCGTCCGCGGACGAGCCGAAAAGCTTCCGGGCGTTGCCCAACAGACCCATGGCGGCGCCGCGGTTGCCGCGCTTCATCTCCTCCGCGGCGGCGCGCATCTGCTGGGTTCCCAACGCTCGCACGGCGTGCACGCGCACCTCCCGGTCCAGGTTGGCGCGCACCAGCGAGGCGTCCTGGGTGACGACGGCGGACAGGGCCAGCTTCGTCTCGGCGCGCATGTCGCGGGGGACGTCCATGTAGCGCACGCTGGCCTGGAGCAGCGGGAGCGCGTCGGACGTGACCTGGGTGTTGAGCGTCAGCTTCACGACGACGCGGATGGACTGCTCGCCAGCCAGGTCGTACAGCGGCACCTTGAGGGTGGTGCCCTCGCGGGTGGAGGGCAGGCCGAGCACCTGCGCGTCGCGGGCGACGGGGGGCAGCTCCAGGCGCAGCTCCACCTGACGGGCGACGGTGCTGGTGGCCTGGTCCAGCTCGCGGGAGAAGACCTCCGCCAGCCGGGCCGAGTCCTCGATGAAGCCGGAGAAGCCGCCGCCCTGCTCGGCCATGCCGCGCATGAGGGAGGCCTGGTAGTCCTCGCCCACGCCGAGCGCGCTGACGGTGATGCCCTCATCGCGCAGCTGGCGCGTCAGGTGGAACAGCTCCGGCTCGGTGACGATGCCGGTGGTGGGCTGGCCGTCGCTCAGGAGGATGGCGCGGCTGACGCGGTACTCGCGCAGGTGGGGGCGCAGGGCGACGGCGGCCTCGGTGAGACCGCCGCTGATGTTGGTGGAGCCGTCATCGCGGATGTTGGCGATGGCGGAGAGCAGCTCCTGGCGGACGGCCTCGGTGACGGGGCGGCTGGGGAGGACCTTCACGTCGGTGCCGTAGTGGATGAGGGCCAGCCGGTCCTCGGCGGTGAGGCGACGCACCAGCTCCACGGCGGCGCTCCTGGCGTCGGCGAGCTTCTGGCCGCTCATGGAGCCGGAGCGGTCCACGACGAGGGCCAGGTTGACGGGGACGCGGCGGGCGGCGGCGGGGTTGGGGCGGGCCTTGACCTCCAGCCACGCGAAGGCCTCGCTGGGGCCCGTCTGGATGTAGCTGCCGGACAGCTTGCCGGAGAGGACGAGGGCGCCGTCATCCGGCAGGGACATGACGTGCGGCAGCAGGGTGGTGGCGGGGGGCTCGTCGGGCTGGGCCACGGTGTGGCTGGTGTCGGTGACGGGCGGGGCAGGAGGCGCGGGCGGCGGCGGAGGCTTGCCCAGCGAGAGCGCGCCCAGGGCGAGCAATCCGGCGGCGGACAGCAGCAGCAGGGTGCGGTTCATGCGGTTCCTCGGGGTGTGTGGCTTTGGCGGGAGGGACACTCGCCCGTCCGCCCCCCGGACCGCATCGGTCACCGGGAGGAGGGTCCCCCCGATGACCGATAACCCAGACGTCAGACATTGCGGCGCGAGGCATTCCGGGTCGCTGGACACCTCACCGTCCCGCTGGGTTCCCGGAGTCGGCGGATCCGGACCCCGAGGTGTCGCTCGGGGAGGATGGGGCGGATCATCATTTCTTCCCGAGAACCAAGAATCGAAGCAACTGCTCTCCGGGGATTCCGATAATCGGGAAGGTCGGAGCTTCTCCGACCGCGACTTCAGAGGGTCGGGACCGCACTGGGAGCGCGCCCGCCAGGAGAGGAAGACATGTCCACGATTGGCAAGACGGGTTCGCGCACCCCCACCTATGTGAAGCCCGAGCCGAAGGCGGAGACGGCGAAGCAGCCGGCCCAGGCGCAGCGCAACGCGGTGAAGACGGCGGTGGACCAGCGGATGAAGGACGGCTTCGACGCGGCCCCGGCTCGCGCGGGCTCGGCGTCCCGGCCGCAGGTGCTCACCGAGACGCGCACCACGGAGAATGCTCCGCCGAGCCCTGGTGGTGGGCTGGGCAAGGCCATCGCGAAGATCGCGGAGAAGGTGAAGCAGGCCGCGGGTTCGGCCACGTCGCCGCAGGTGAGCACGAACGCGAACGGTCAGACGGTGGTGGACCTGGGCGCGGGGAACAACACCGCGACGGTGACGATGAACAAGAGCGGCGGGCTGGTCATCAAGTCCGGCTCGGACACGGTGACGCTGTCGCCGGAGCAGTCGCGGAACGCCATCATCAACGGCGGCGCGGGTAACGACTCCATCACCGTGGACAAGAACGTCACGGTGGACGTGACGCTGGACGGTGGCGAGGGCAACGACAAGCTGACGGGTGGCGCGGGTCACGACACCATCCGCGGTGGCGCTGGCAACGACACCATCATCGGCGGCACGGGCAACGACTCGGTGTCCGGTGACGACGGCGACGACTACGTGGAGGGTGGCGCGGGCGACGACCTGGTGCAGGGTGGCGCGGGCCGCGACGTGCTCTACGGCCTGGACGGCAACGACTTGCTCAACGGCGGCGAGGGCCGCGACTACATCGACGGTGGCGCGGGTGACGACACGGCCACGGGTGGCGCGGGCGATGACCAGGTCATCGGCGGCCGCGGCGACGACACCCTGTCGGGTGGCGAGGGCAACGACGCGGTGGCGGGCGGCGCGGGCAAGGACACGGTCAGCGGCAACGCCGGCGACGACAAGCTCTACGTCGAGGAGGGCGAGGAGACGGCGGACGCGGCCGAGGGCGAGCGGACCATCGTCGACATGACGGACGCGGACCAGCGCGGCAGCTCGGTGAAGGTGGAGGGCTCGCCGGAGTTCCAGGCGCGCGTGCAGTCGGACCTGGACGCGATGCGCTCGCTGCCGTCGGGCCAGGAGCTGCTGGGCACGCTGGACAAGAGCGGCCGCTCGACGACGATTCGCGAGACGTCCGGTGGCAACACGGCGTCGGGCACCAACTTCAACGATGGCTTCTTCAACGCGGACGGCACGCCGGGCAAGGGCTCGGATGCGTCGGTGAACTACAACACCACGCGCATCTCGCTCGGTGGCGACGAGTGGATGAACCGTCCCCCGATCGTCGGTCTGTTCCACGAGCTGGTGCACGCGTCCGACATCGCGAACGGCACGCTGGCGAACGGCTCGAAGGACGGCGTGCGCAACCTGGAGACCTCGGCGGTGGGTCTGCCCATCGACCTGGACCAGAACCCGGCCACGCCGGACGTGGTGCAGCCGGGCCGCCCGGGTGAGAACGTCCTGCGCGACGAGCTGAACCTGCCCACCCGTCCGCACTACTAAGCCGCGCTTCGATGTGAGCCGCCGATGCTGGCGGGGGGCCCTCCCCGGGCGCCCCGCCTCCGGCGTGGTGCCGACGTGGATTCAGGGCTGCGCGCAGGATGCGCCTGTTCCACGTTGGGCGTGCTCCGCACATGCACGTGCCTTCGGCGTGGTGCCGACGTGGATTCAGGGCCGCGCGCAGGATGCGCCTGTTCCACGTTGGGCCTCTGCTTGGGCGCGCGCCTCCAGCGTCGTGCCGACGTGGATTCAGGGCTGCGCGCAGGGACGTGCCTGCTCCTGGTTGAGGGCGCGCTCCGCTCGCGCACTCGCCTCAGGGGC
>NZ_JAIQDH010000040.1:0-56035 GCF_020037095.1 Myxococcus sp. XM-1-1-1 | reverse complement strand
GGGGAGGCAGACGCTGGAGGAGGAGGGGCTGGAGTGGGTGGCGAGTTTGAGGAAGGGGAAGGGGGAGTGGGAGACGGCGCTGGAGGCGCTGGGGGCGCTGTACGTGAAGGGGGTGGAGGTGGCGTGGAGCGAGTACGAGAAGCCGTACGCGCGCCGCACCGTGTCCCTGCCCACCTACCCGTTCCAGCGGCGTCGCCACTGGCACGCCGAGCCCGTGCCCCAGCCGCGCGTGTCGTCGCCGTCCACCTCGTCGTCCGTGGTCCGCGTGGCCTCGCAGCTCCAGGCCTCGAGCGAGCTGGGCAGCGTGGGCGTGGCGGACGTGTACTCCGACTTCGGCCGCTCCTTCGAGCGCTTCAACACGCGAGGCCAGGAGCTGTACCTGCACTGGGCTCCGCTGCGTGAGGTGCCCAAGGGCTTCTCGTGGCTCAAGGTCTTCTACCCCGACCTCTTCCCCGAGGACGACCACGTCCACTTCGAGCACGTCTACGGCGAGGCGCTGCGCGAGCTGCGCTCCGTCACGTACCGCGCGGTGGACTTCTCCTCCATCCGGCGGGTGCTCGACATCGGCTGCGGCTACGCGTCGGACCTCATCGACCTGGCGAAGAACCACGCCCACCTCAAGCTGGACGGCTACAACATCACGCTCGCGCAGGTGGAGGCGGGCGGCAAAAAGGTGAAGGAGCGCGGCCTCCAGGACCGCGTGCGCCTGTTCAACCGCGACAGCTCGAAGGACGAGTTCCCGGACCAGTACGAGCTCATCCAGGCGTTCCAGGTCATCCATCACATCGAGGACAAGCGCGGCGTGCTGGCCAACATCCAGCGGCACCTGGCCAACGGAGGCCTGTTGGTCGCGTCGGACATCGTCTCCACGGTGGACGAGACGCTGCGCCACGAGGAGTCCGAGGCGCACCTGCTGCCGCGCAAGGAGTGGGCGCAGCTCTTCGCCGAGGCGGGGCTGCGCATCATCGGCTGCGTGGACCTGAGCCGCGAAATCAGCAACTTCTTCGATGACCGCGAGTACGACGCGTCCATGGCGCGGCTCAAGCAGAACATCACCGCCGCCGAGAGCGCCTTCATCGTGGGCCCGCACATGCTGGGCAAGCTGCTGGGCACGGGGCTCGCGCAGTACCTGGTGCTCACGCTCCAGAAGGAGCCCTTCCTCAGCCGCGACGTCCTGCTCTCCATGAACCAGCGCTACCTGGACGCGCCGCAGGCCTACGCGGACATCGTGGCCCACGCGGACGCGGAAGGCCGCTTCCCGCTCGAGGCGCCGCGCTCGGCCAGCACCGCCGCCGCCGTGCGCTCCACGCAGTCCACGGGCGGCCTGTCGCTGTCCGCGGACCCGGCGCAGGCCCGGGGGCAGCTCAAGTCGTTCCTCGAGGAGCGCATCCGCAAGGTCCTCCAGCTCGCGAAGGAGGACACCGTGGCGTTCGACTCGACGTTCATCTCGCTGGGCTTCGACTCCTTCACGGGCCTGCAGCTCAAGAACGTGCTGGAGAAGGAGCTGGGCGTGTCGCTGCCCATGTCCCAGCTCTTCGAGGACCTCAGCCTGGACGCGCACGTGGACCGGATGCTCGCGAGCGTGAAGCGCGCCGCGCCCGCCGCCGAGTCTTCGCCCACCGCGGCCGAGCCCACCCTGGACGTGGACGCCATGTCCGAGGACGAGGTCAATGCCCGGCTCCAGGCCCTGCTCAAGTCCTAGTCGTCATCCCGCTTCCACTCTCTCCAAGGAAAAACCATGAGCCTCAAAGACCTCCCCATCACCCTCGCCGGCAAGCTGCACGACATCGAAATCGTCCACTTCACCGTGGACCTGGAGGAGATGAAGCAGCACATCCCCTCGCAGTTGAAGGTGCGCTCGGTGGGCGGCAAGTCCGTCGTGTCCCTGGTGAACGTGACGCCGCACCGCATGGGCCCCCAGTTCCTGCCTCCCGTCATGCGCCCCACGTATCAGGCGTTCCTCTTCCGCACGCTGCTGGAGGACGCCGAGTACAACGAGGAGAAGAAGGACAAGGGCCTGTACTTCACCGCGGTGCGCTCGCCCAGCTTCATGGCGCGCACGGGCCTGAAGCTCTTCACCGACATCGTCATCGAGTCCTGTGTCACCACGCGCACCGGCAACCGCGTGGACCTGCGCACCGGCGACCGCTTCGTGCGCTACGAGCTGGATGACCACGCCCCGGTGACGGCGGACCCCGAAATCGAGGACATCGCCAACACGTTGGACCGCGCCTACACCGTCAACGCGGACGGCGTGGTGCGCCGCGTGGTCATCGAGCGCTACCGCTGGCCGCTCAAGCAGGTGGCCTGCAAGGACTTCGCGACCAACTTCTTCAAGTCCGCCGAGCCGCGCGCTTGCTACAAGGTGACGGAGATCATCGACTACATCTGGAAGCCCTTCGAGGTCATCGCGAGGCCCCGGGCGTGAGCGGCCCGCTGCCCTACTCGGGGTCCGAGTACTGGAAGAACTACCTGCTGCGCTGGTACGGCGGCGAGGAGACGCTGCGGCAGTGGACGCGGCACGTGCGCGAGAGCACGTACCGCGGACAGCACCGCACGCACGCGCTGGACATCTACCCGGGAGCCAGTCCCGAGCGGCCCGTCATCATCCTGGTGCCGGGCTCGGTGTCCTACGGGCGGCTCTTCGCCTACCCGGCGCTGCTGCTGCGCGAGCTGGGCTACAACGTCATCACCTTCGACTTCGAGGGCTGTGGCCTGGACCGTCAGGGCCTGGGCGACTACACGCTCGAGGCGCACGTGAAGAACCTGGTGGACGTCATCCAGCGCGCGCGCCAGGAGTTCAAGGGGCCCGTCGTCACCTTCGGCCTGAGCTTCGGCGGCATGACGTCGTACCTCGCCGCCGAGCGCACGCCGGTGGACGTCATGGCCTGGTACGCCTGCGTGGACCCGAGCGACCGCGAGTTCATCCAGACGGAGTTCAGCCCCGGCAAGGCCATGCCGCTGGTGGTGAGCCTCTTCCGGGGGCTCGCGAAGCTGATGCCGAAGGTGCGCGTGCCGGTGAAGGCGTTCCTCCAGTACTCGCGGCTGTCGGACTCGGCCGACTTCAACGACGCGTACGGCAAGGACCCACTGGTGGGGGGAAGCTGCACGCTGAGGGCGATGGTCAGCGTGATGTCCGACTACCGGAAGAGCGTTCCCTTCGGCGCCGCGCGCTTCCCGTTCCTGGTCATGCATGACCGTCAGGACCGGATGTTCCCCATGAAGTACAGCCGCAAGACGTACGAGCAGCTCGGGGACATCCCCAAGGCGTACGTGGAGCTGGCGGGGCAGGGCCACTGGCCCACGTCGCCCGAGGGGATGAAGGCGCTCATCGCCCCGCTCGACACCTTCCTCCAGGGCCTGCCCCTGGGCGCGAGGGCCGTGGGCACCTGAGTCCCGCGGGAGGCCGAGGCCGGGGGCGTACATGCACCCGGCCTCGGTGTCTCACGCCAGGATGAGCACGCGAGCGCCGGGCTCGGGGGAGAACAGCTCCCGCACCAGTCCCGCGCGGTTCTCCCGGACGACGCGCTGGTTGATGGAGCCCTTGTCCGTCAGCTCGTGCGTGTCGAAGGACGGGGGCTCGGCCACCAGCAGCAGCCGGCGGATGGCGTGGGACGAGCCCGGGAAGGCGCGGTTGTGGCCCTCGAGCGACTCGCGCAGCCGGGCCAGCACGTCCTGGCGCGCGTGCGGCGGCGTGTCAGCTGGCGCGGGGCCGAGCAGGGCGGTGATGGCGTTGGGGTTGAGCCAAGCCATGACGCCGACGGCCTCCTCCCCGAGCCCGCAGATGACGCAGTCGGAGAGCAGCGGCGCGGCGGTGGTCAGGACTTGTTGTCTCAGGGCGCTCGCGGCCACGCGGGTGCCGGTGTTGAGCTTGAAGTCCTCGGCCAGTCGCCCCGCGAAGACGAGCCCCGCCTCGGGCCGCGCCGGGTCCAGGAAGCGCACCGCGTCGCCCAGCTCGTAGAAGCCCTCCTCGTCGAAGCCCTGTCGTCCCGTGGGCTCGGCGTCGTGTCCCGGCGTCACCGTGGGGCCCTTCACGCGCAGGGCGTGGCGGTCATCGGTGGGCACCAGCTTGAGCTGCACGCCGGGCAGGGGCAGGCCGACGAGGCCCGTCTCGTCGGTGGTCCAGTGCACCTGGGTGATGCACTGGGTCTCGGTGGCGCCGTAGATGGTGGTGAAGGGGATGCGGTGGCCCACCGTCCTCACCGCGAGCGCCTGCAGCTCGTTGGCGACGGGGGTGGGCAGGGCGGCGCCGCCGTAGGCCATCGTCTCCAGCCGGCGGAAGAAGGCCTGGCACAGCTCGGCGTCGGTGCGCAGCGCGTCCACGAGCATGCGGAAGGCCACGGGGACGGAGGAGAACTCCGTGGGGGACACGCTCTTGATGTTGGCGATGGTCTTCTCGAAGAGGCCGGGCATGGGCCGGCCCTCGTCCAGGTAGACGGTGGCTCCGCGCAGGAGGTTGTGGTTGAAGCCGATGTTGCCGCCGCCCACGTGGCTCCAGGGCATCCAGTCGAGGATGACCGGCGCGGGGCGGTCCGAGGCGGGCATCTCCAGCGCCGCCCAGCTCGCGAGCTGGTGACACATCATCCCCTGCGTCTGCGCCACACAGCGGGGCTGCGCGGTGGAGCCGGAGGTGAACATCCACTTGGCCACGGTGTCGTGGTGGATGCGCTCGATGGAGTCGTCCACGGCGGACGTGGGCTGTGTGTCCAGCCAGGAGGACAGCCGCGAGTGACGGGGCGCCGCCGGGGTGCCGGTGGCGGTGACGACCTCCACGTCGGAGAGGTCCAGGGCCTGGAGGGCCTTGGCGAAGCGGTCCGCGTCATCGGTATAGACGATGGCGGGCCGGCACACGGCGAAGGCGTGGCGCAGCTTTCCGTGGTCTGCGCTCCACAGGGAGAAGGGCACGCTGATGGGGGCCACGGGGACGCGGGCCATCATGGCCCCGAGCATCACCACGGCGAACTCGATGGAGCTGCCGGAGAGGATCATCACCGAGCGGCCCTCGGGCAGCGCGCGCGAGAGCAGGCCCTGCGCGAAGGCGCGCGCCTGCCGGTGGATGTCCGCGTACGTGTGCTGTCGCCACGAGCCATCCGGCGCGCGCTGCGCCAGGAAGACGCGGTCGGGGATGGCGCGGGCCTGCCGGGCGAGGACGTGGACGATGCTGCGCTCGACGTCCTCGTACGAGTAGCCGCTCTCGAGCAGCAGCGAGCCATCCGGGCGGGACTGGACGCGCACGCTGGGGCCGCGCATGGCAAGGGGACGGTAGGGAGTGTTCGTCGTCATGGGTGTGGGCTCCAGGGGCTCTCAGCGACCGACGAAGCGCGCGGGGCGCTTCTCCAGGAAGGCGCGGGGACCCTCGACGGCGTCCTCCGTCTGGTAGATGGGCTCGGCGATTTCGAGCTCCCGGCGCAGCGCGTCCTCCAGCGGCAGGCCCAGGCACTCGCGCACGGAGCGGCGGATGAGGCGCACGGCGACGGGGCCGTTGGCGGCGATCTGCTCGGCGAGCTGGAAGGCGGTGGGGAGCAGCTCCGCGCGCGACACGACGCGGTTGAGGAAGCCGAGCTCGAAGGCGCGGGAGGCGGGGATGAGCGCGCCGGTGAGGAGCATCTCCATCGCGTGGGCCTGGGGGAGCTGCCGGGGCAGCCGCACCGTGGAGCCGCCCGCGGGGAACAGGCCCCACTTCACCTCCTGGAGGCCGAACGAGGCCTCGTGACAGGCCACGCGCAGGTCGGTGGCCTGGGCCAGCTCCATGCCGCCGGCCACGGCGTGGCCGTTGATGGCTGCGATGACGGGCTTCTCGCAGTCGAAGTCGCGCAGGATGGCCTTCCACCCGAAGCTGCGGTCTGCGACGAGCGCCTCCTCGAAGCGGTCCTGCGGCTTGCGCGCGCCGGAGAGCAGCGGAATGGTCTTCACCAGGTCCGCGCCGGCGCAGAAGGCCTTCTCGCCCGCGCCGGTGACGATGCCCACGCGCAGGTGCTCATCCCGACGCAGCCGCTCCCAGGCCTCGGCCAGCTCATAGGCCATCTGCGCGTCGATGGCGTTGCGCGCCTCCGGCCTGTCCAGGGTGATGAGCGCCACATGGCCTTGCACGTCGAAGCGGACTGTCGCCATTCGGGATTCCTTGCACGAGGATGAGTCCCGAAGACTAGCTTCTCTCGCAGTGAAGTCGTGCGGCATGAGCGCACGAATTCATGGCGCGCCGTGGCAAGGCGCGTGGTGACAGGCATTGGGCCATGAGGTGGCGATGACCCCGACGAGGGCCTCGCGGCGAGGACTGCCCGGAGTGTGCCGGGCAGCCCCGCATCGCTACTTCGTTGAGGCGTCGGGTGCGGGGGCCGGAGGGGCGACGACGGAGACCTTGCCCTCATCCTGCTGGAGGGTGTGCGTGCTGCCCGGTGTGTAGCGCTGGAACTCCTCCAGCGTGGCCGGGACGTAGGTGATGGCGGGCCCGGCGTCGCCGTGGAAGCGCACGGTGTACTTCGCCTCGCGGGTGTCGCGCTCCTTCTCGCCAGTGCGCAGGGCCTTGGCGGGCTTGAGCTCGTCGGCGGTGGGCCAGTGCGTCTGCACGGTGGTGCCCTGGGCCTTCACGTCCCGCTCGTGCGTCCAGCGCCACGCCTTCCAGGTGTACCAGGTGGCATCGCGCGGCACGCTGCGGTAGCGCGGCTCCTTTCGCGTGCGGCGCTCGTCGACGTAGCGCGGCTCCTTGCGCGTCTTGGTCACGGAGCAGTAGCGCGTCTTGCAGCGCTTCTCGCCGCCGGTGCAGGTCGTCTTGCAGGTGGCGAAGCCGTTCTTGTTGCTGGTGCAGGTCTCCTTGCACTTCTCGGGCGTGGTGGTGCAGTCCTCGCCGCAGGCCTCCTTGTCGCGGTAGGTCTCGGTGGTGAAGCCCTTCTGGACGCGCTCCGTGTAGGAGACGGTCTGGTAGCCGTCGAGCACCTGGTCGTCGTGGTGATGGCGCTTGCCCTGGGCCTTCACCTGGAGGGCGTCCTCCGGTCGGTCCTCCTCGAAGCCCTCCTCGTCCATCAGGCGGTAGCGCTCCACGCTCACGGTGTGTTCCCAGGCGACGTCCTGGACCTGGAGCGCGCGCGTCCACTCGGGGCCCTTGGCGGCGGTGGTGGCTGCGGCGGCTTCCTTCGTCGTGGACGACGAGCCGCTCTGTCCGGCGATCATCGCGGGGCAGCAGCAGAAGAGCGCGAGGCCCAGGAGGATGTAGCAGCCGATGCGGCGGGGCTTGCTCTTCCCGGTGGGCAGCTCGGGAGGAGGTGGCACGGAGTCGGCGGTGCTCGTGCCATCGACGGCGGAGGCGCCGCAGTTCTTGCAGCCACCGTCGAGGGCGCGCTGGTCGCTCTCGCAGTAGGCGCAGCGCCAGTTGGGGCCGGAGGTGGCCATCCTGAGCAGCGCTTCGTCTGTCACGGTGACGGCGGATGCGGTGTCCTCCGGCATCTCGTACTGCTCGCTGCCGTCCTTGGCGTTCTTGCAGCGCTGGCACACCATGTGGCGGCCGAGGTTGCGGTGGTTGCAACTCGAACAACGCCAGAACATCTCAATATGCCGCTCCGACATCTTGGTGTTTTCCCCCTCGGGTGAATACAGCCGAGCGGAGCGGCCTATAACAGCTCTATCGCAGCGCCGCGAGCGCCGCGCTGACCTTCGCCACTGTCACTGACACGGGCGTCGTCACCTCCGGCGCGAAAATGGCCACGCGGAGCTCCTCGAAAGCCCACCGCAGCTCCTGCGCCGCCTCCTGGTCGCGCACGGTGGCGCTCTTGGTGAGGAAGGTCTCCCACAGGGGCGTGAACGGCGCGGCTTTCCCCGCGTCCTTGCCCGGGTTCGCCACCGCACGCGACAGCCGCGCCTGCACCGCGCGCAGATAGCGCGGGTAGTGCATCAAGCGTGAGAAGGGGATCCACTCGATGAGCTTCGCGGGGAACAGCTGCGCGAGCTGCGAGCGGATGTCCCGCACGGCCGCCGCGCCGCTCGGCCCCTTGGACGCCGTCTTGAGCGCCGCGAGCGTCTGCGCGAGCTCCCCCGACGTGACGATGACCGCGTTCGCCCAGTCCCGTGCCTCCTGCTCGATGTGCGGTGAGCCCTCCCGGAGCAGCGTGTCGAACGCCGCCTTCGTGCGAGGCAGCGGCGCGCCCGGCGCGAGCTTGAACGCATCATCGACGGCGCGTGCGAGGACGAGCGCCTTGAACGCCTCTGCCTGGCCCCGCGCGGGCGGTGCTCCGTCCAGCGATGGGAAGGGCTGCGGCATGCGCGAGGCGCTGACGGCCACGTGCCCACGCGCGGCGAGCATCAAGAGCCGCCGGACCCCCGTGCGCGAAGCCGCGTCAGCGGCCGCGGACGTCTCCAGCAGCACCAGGTCCACCGTGGCCCCCCGGTCGACGAGCGCGGGATAGCTGCGGACCTCGAGCCCACCGACCCGCCGGGTGACCACGGAGGGCAGCTCCCCGAACGTCCACGCCGTCAGCCCCTTCTTCTCCCAATCCGAGGTCGGCGCCGTGCTGCGCAGCACCGCCCGGGCATGACCTCCGTACTGCTTGAGCAGCGCGTCGACATCGCGTCCCCGCGCGAGTTCCTTCCCCTTCTCGTCAATCACCCGGAGCGTCAGGCGCAGATACGGCAACACGGCCTCCGCCCGGAAGGACTCCTCGGGCACGTCCATGCCGCTCAGCCGGGACACCGTGCGCGAGAGCGCTGGAATCAACGGCCCGCGGAAGGGCACCAGCTCCTTCGCGAGCAGTTCCACCAGGTCCGGCAACGACCCCAACTGCTTGCGCTGGGCGCGGGGGAGCTGCTCGAGCAGGGCCGTGAGCTTCTCCCGATGCCACCCAGGGATGGTCCAGTCCAGTTCACCCGGGACCATCTGGGCGAGCAGCAGCAACGGCACACTCAATGTGATGCCATCGTCCTCGGCCGAGGGGTCGAAGGTGTACGTCACCGGCACGGACGCGCCGTGCAGGCTGATGGCATCCGGGTAGTTCGCCGGAGACAGCCCCGGGTCGTACGCGAGTGCATCCTCCATCGTGAGCACGAGCACGTCGGGGTCGGCCGCCTCTGCCTTGCGACGCCAGACCTCGAAGGCGGCGCCGTCCGTCACATCCTCCGGCAGGCGCTTGTCGAAGAACGTCAGCAGCGCCTCGTTGTCGAGCAGCTCGCTCTTGCGTGCCTTGTCCCGCAGGCTCGCCACGCGCTCGAGCACCCGGCGGTTCCTCTCCTGGAACGCCCCTCGCGAGCGGTACTCGCCCCGCACCAGGGCGTGCTCGATGAACATCAGGCGCGCCCGCTCGGGGTCCATACCCGCCAGGGCCACGGGCCGCTCCTTGAAGACCGGGAGCCCGAACAGCGTCGCGCTCTCCTTCACGACGGCGCGCGCGGACTTCTCCGACCAGTGCGGCTCGGAGTAGCTGCGCTTGAGCAGGTGGGGCGCCGCCTCCGAGAGCCACTCCGGGTCCAGCTTCGCCGCCGTGCGCGCGAACAGCTGGGACGTCTCCACCAGCTCGAACGCCATTACCCAGGCAGGGGGCTTCTTCGCGAGCGCCGACGAGGGGTGCACCATGAAGCGCGTCTGCTTCGCGCCCGTGTAGTGTCGCTGCTCCGGATTCCACTGGCCGATGCGCGACAGGAGCCCGGTGAGGAGCGCCTGGTGCAGCACGTCCCCGCGCACCGGCGCGCCCTTGCCCTTCTTCGGCAGGCGCAGGTCGCGGACCGTCTCCTCCAGCTGACGCTGGACGTCCCGCCACTCGCGGACCCGCAGGAAGGACAGGAAGTTGTCCCGGCACACGCGCCGCAGATGGGACGTCCCGCGGCTGTCCGCCTCGCGGATGAAGGCCCACAGCTTGAGCAGCCCCGTGAAGTCCGAGTGCTCGTCACGGAAGCGCGCGTGCAGCGCGTCAGCCTTCTGCGCCAGCTCCCGAGGCCGCTCGCGCGGGTCCTGCAGGTTGAGCGCCGCGGCGACGATGAGCACCTCGTCCTGACATCCGTACTCGGCGCCGGCGAGAATCATCCGCGCGATGCGCGGGTCCACCGGGAAGCGCGCGAGCTGGTGCCCCAGGGGCGTCAGCGTGCGCTCCTTGCCCTCGATGGCCCCGAGCTCCTCCAGCACCCGCCAGCCCTCGGCGATGGCCTTCGGCTGGGGCGGGTCGAGGAAGGGGTAGTCCTCGACGTCACCCAGGCCCAGGGACTTCATCCGCAGGATGACGCCCGCCAGCCCCGTGCGCTTGATTTCGGGGTCGGTGAAGGCGGGCCGCGACGTGAAGCTCGCCTCGTCGTACAGGCGCACGCAGATGCCCTCGCGCACGCGGCCACAGCGCCCCTTGCGCTGGTCGGCGCTGGCCTGGGAGACCGGCTCGATGTGCAGCCGCGTGACGCCCGAGCGCGAGTCGTAGCGGGACAGGCGCGCCACCCCCGTGTCCACGACGTACACGATTCCCGGGATGGTGATGGACGTCTCCGCGACGTTGGTGGCGAGGATGACGCGGCGCTCGGGGATGGAGGCGAAGACCCGCGACTGCTCGGAGGCGGACAGGCGCGAGTACAGGGGCTGCACCACCGTGCCGCGGAGGTTGCGCGCGTTCAGCGCGCTCTCGGCCTCGCGAATCTCCCGCTCACCCGGGAGGAACACGAGCACGTCCCCGTCCGGGTCGAGCGAGAGGACGTTCGCCACCGAGTCGGCGACGGCGTCCGCCAGCTCGTCGTCCTCGGGGGGCGGCTCGTAGAGCACGTCCACCGGGAAGGTGCGGCCCTCCACCTGGATGACCGGAGCGCCGCCGAAGAACTGCGAGAAGCGCTCGGTCTCGATGGTGGCCGAGCTCACCACCACCTTGAGGTCGGGGCGCCGGGGCAGGAGGCGCTTGAGCCACCCGAGCAGGAAGTCGATGGTGAGGCTGCGCTCGTGGGCCTCGTCGAGCACGATGGTGTCGTAGCGGCGCAGGAGCGGGTCGCTGTGGATCTGCGCGAGCAGGACGCCGTCGGTCATGAACTTCACGGCCGTGCTCCGGGACGAGCGGTCCTCGAAGCGGATCTGGTAGCCGACGTCCGTGCCCAGCTCCGTGCCGAGCTCGCGCGCCACGCGCGCCGCCACGCTGGTCGCGGCGATGCGCCGGGGCTGGGTGACGGCGATCTGCCGAGGGCGGCCACGCCCCATGGCGAGCAGTATCTTCGGCAGCTGCGTCGTCTTCCCCGAGCCGGTGGCCCCCGCGACGATGACCACCTGATGGGCGGAGATGGCCTTGGTGATGTCCTCCACCCGGCTCGAGATGGGGAGCTCGGGGGGGAAGCGCAGGGTGGGCTGGCCGCCAGGGGGCGGAACGGGTGATTCGCCGGACATGGCCCCATGGACTAGCACTGAAGCGCCCGCGGTGCCCCTGACGAATCGTGTGGGAGCCTGCTCGGCCGGCGCTCCAGGATGCATCCCGCCCGCGCCATCCCGTATCGTCGTCGGATGACCCCGGGGCGAACCCTCACCGACCTGATGGCCGAGGTGTCCAGCCGCGCCCGTGACTGGGGCTCGGTGCAGGAGCTTGGCGTCGCGCCGGAGACGGTCGTGGCCGCCTGGCTGGAAAGCGACGACCCGGTGGCGATGCTGCACCTGCTCGTCGCGCTGCACCCCCAACGCGAAAAAGAGAAGTGCCTCGAGCTGGCGACCGCGCTGTCGTTCTTCGAACCCATGCGGGAGCTGGCACACGTGATTCGTCGCTGGAGCAGCGGCGCCGTGCCGACGAACGGTCAGTCCCCGTTCTACTTCATGCGGCTCTTCCAGCGGCTGAACAGCTCCTTCCGGTGGATGGAGGAAACGACGCGGTCAGACCTCGAGCCCAAGCTCGTCGCGGCGATCCGCGCCGCGTTCCCGGACCCGTACACGCTCGACGGGCCCGCCGCTTCGGGTCCAGGGTGAACACCTCAGACCGCGAGAGGGCCCGTGCAACAGGCCCTCCCGCGAGAGTTTTCACCTACCAGATGCAGGAGAGCCCGGAGGACATGGTGGGGAACGCGGAGAGGGCCCCATCCGGGACCACGCCGTGCGTCGGATGGGAGGTGGCGTGCTTGCGCAGGCCGGGGGTGCTGCTGTTGATGTAGCCCACCGCGTAGAGGGTGCTGCTGGAGCGCTCGCGCAGCACGGCGCCGCAGAACGGCTCGTTCGAGACGCTCGCCAGCGTGCCGAGCGGAACCGTCTTCACGCTGCCGTAGCCACCGAAGTAGGCGATGTCGGAGGGGTCGGTGAGCAGATACTTGGAACCGGCGACGAACAGGTAGACCTGGCTCGTCGTGCGCTCCTGGACCAGCAGGCTCTTGACGTAGGTGAAGTCGATGAAGGGGTCGGTCCAGTTGCTGTTCGGGATGTTGTGGACTTCCTTCCAGTCATCCCAGACGTCCAGCTCCGTGGGGTTGGGAATCCACCAGTGCTGCTGACCCACGACGACGTAGATGGGCGTGGTGCCAATCTGACGGAAGAGGGTGCCGTCCATGGGCACCTGTGTATACGAGTCGATGGTGGCCTGGGGCAGGGGCACCAACGAGCGGCCCGAGTAGAGGCTGTGCTGCGCCGGCGGGATGAAGAAGCGCGCCCCGCCCGCCACGTAGTAGCGGTTCGAGGTCTCGATTCCGAGCAGGACGGTGCCATCCGGAGCGGCTACGTAGCCGGCGAAGGCCTTCGCTCCGAAGAGGCTCAGGCTCAACACGAGCCAGCGGGTGATGCAGGCGAGGGAGGATGTGACACGCACGGATTTTTCTCCTGACATGAGGGGGATCTTCTGATGGGTTCCGCCGCGCCCGCTCGGGCCGGCAGGGGGACTACGAAGGCGGCCCTCCTGTCTGGTCATGCCTCCGGGCTTCGCGGGAGATACTTGCGCCATGACGACCATCCCCGACACGTCGCGAATCGACCGGGGCGACCTGTACTGGCTCGCGCCCGATGCCTCGCGAGGCCCCGCGCCGGCCTACTCGCATCCGTACGTGGTGGTGCAGGAGGACGTCTTCAACCACTCGCGAATCACCACGGTGGTGGTCTGCGCGCTCACCTCCAACCTGCACCGCGCCGCCGAGCCCGGCAACGTCCTGCTGGAGCCCGGCGAGGGCGGCCTCCCCCGCCAGAGCGTCGTCGTGGTGTCGCAGATCGAGTCGGTGGAGAAGTCCCGCCTCGGAGCGCGCATCGGCGCGCTGTCCGAGGCGAGGGTGGAGCAGGTCCTCGCCGGCCTGCGCTTCCAGCAGGCGTCGTTCTTCCGGCGCTAGCTCAGGGCTCGTTGAAGATGAGCAGGCCGCGCGCGGTGTCCACCACGTAGACGTGGCCGTCGCCCGGCACGCGGATGCCGATGGCGCCCTCGAGCAGGTTGTCGGTGCGCTCCGGGTCGTCCTCGCGGAAGGTGTTGAAGTGGGCGATCTGCTTCGGCTGGGGAGGAATGGAGACGTCCAGCACGCGCAGGCCCTCGTGGTAGTAGGCGATGTACAGACGCTTGTCCTTGAGGACCATGTTGTGGATGGACGTCTGGTTGCGCAGCTTGTACCGGCCGATGAGCGGGATGTTCGTGGGGTCGGTGACGTCCAGCACGCGCAGGTGGGTGCCCTGGTATTCGCCGCCCTCGAACGCGATGGTCCTCCCGCCGAACGTCCCCACCGCGCCCGCGTGGCTCATCGACGTGCTGTTGTCCGACGCGAAGGTGTACGCGCCCAGCTCCTTCGGGTTCATCGCGTCCTTCACGTCGAAGACGACATAGCCCGAGCTGAAGTGGTTGACGTAGAGCCGGTCCTGATAGGCGAAGCTGTCGTGCGCCGAGGGCAGGTAGGACGTCGTGTCGGACACGACGATGCGGTTGAGCAGGGTCGGCTCGAGCGGCCGGGAGATGTCGAACAGCAGCGTCTCCCCGTGGGCCGAGGGACCGGGTGACACCGCGTACAGCCGGTCTCCCTCGACGAAGAGCGTGTGGACGTTGAGGGGCGGGCCGCCGGGCACGTTGCGCACGAAGGTGGGGTTGGCGCGCTCGGTGATGTCGAAGACGAGGACGCCCGTGTCCTTGCTCGCGACGTAGAGCGCGTCACCGCGCGTCCAGGCCGCGTTCCAGTAGGAGTCTCCGGGGAGGGATATCTTCTTCGTCAGCACGGGGCGGGCGCGGTCGCGGATGTCGAAGACGGTGAGGCCCCCCGGCGTCCGGGAGCCCCAGGGGACGGACACGACATAGGCGTGGTGCCCGTCGACGTAGACATCCACCGGCTGTCCGGGCGTCACGAAGGTCTCGGAGAGCAGCCGCAGCCCGCCCGAGGACTCGGCCTCACCCCGCCCCCACGTCATCCGCGCGGCCTCGAAGGTCCCGGTGCCGCCCACCTTGCCGTTGGTGCAGCGGGCATAGCAGCCCGTCACATAGCCGGGGCGGGAGACCTGACAGCCCAGGAGCGCCACCTGCCGCTGGGCGTTCGCGAGCTCGAAGCGGCTGGTGAAGTGGAAGCGGCCCGTCAGCTCCTGTCGGGTGAGGGGCCGCTCGTCCATCGTCCCCGCCCCACCGCCCCGGGGCACCCTCACGCTGACGAAGTCCGGGTACGCGTCCTGGTTGCGCAGGTCCACCAGGTAGATGCCCTGCGGGTCCAGGGTGGCGAGCGAGGCCGTGTCGCACTTCGACACGTCGAACAGCGCGGGCGAATCACAGTCGAACGTCGTGCCGCGGGCGACGGTGGCGGTGCAGGGCGCGTACTCGCCCGGGTCCTCCCAGTCCGTGGGGTCCACCAGCGGCGTATAGGTGCCGTCCCACGGGTCCACCGGCGGAGGCGGAGGAGGTGGCTCGGGCTGTCTGGGTTTGTCGTCCGAGCAGGCGAAGCCCAGCAGCATGAGTCCAACGAAGATGGTGCGGACGGCGGGTGACTCGAGGGCCATGAGGGTGAGGCTCCTGTCGAGAGGCGACGTCCGGGGTGGACGCCCGCGCCCGTGGGGAAGCGGGCGCGGGCGGGATTACAAGCCACGCGAAGCGAAGAACGACCATGCCCCGAGGAGCATCCTCCACGGGGCAACGACAGGTTGGTCGACGAGGCCCGCCGGACTACGCTGGCGGGTTGGTCTCCTTCACGTCTGTCTTCAGAGCCGCTCGAGGAAGCGCAGCAGGTCCTGCTTCTGGGCGGGGCTGAGCGACTCGGGCGGTGCGCCGGGGAGCTCCGGGGGATGCACGGGAGGCAGCTCGAGCGCGGACGTGAAGGGGATGACGAACTGGCTGTAGAGGTCGACCACGCCCTTCAGCGTCTCGATGCTGTTGTCGTGGAAGTACGGCGCCGTCCGCGCGGCCCCTCGGAGCGTGGGGATGTCGAAGGCCTCGAAGTCCAGCGGGTTGCCGGTGACGAGCGCGCGACCGGGGTCCGTGGTGAAGGCCTGGGGAAAGAGGTTGGGGCCGACGATGGGCGCTCCGTTCTCGTCCACGGCGGGGTTCGGGTCGTACGGGTCTCCGCTCGCGGTGACGGGGATGGGTGGCAGGTCCGTCACCTGCCGCGTCCGGGTGCCGTCCGTGTAGAAGCGGAACCGGTAGCGCGGCAGCTCCAGCGAGGCGTTGTACAGCGTGGGGAACTGGCCAATCTGTCCCAGGTACGTGAAGCCTCCGACGGCGATGTTCAGGATGTCGGGTGTCTGGCGTTGGCCCTGCACGGGGACGGGGCCCGTGCCCGGGACGTTCGTGAAGACGACGTTGCCGTCGGGCTTCGTCACCGGGAAGCCGGAGGCGAGCTCCAGCATCGCCGGCTGGGAGATGTGGCTCAGCGTGGGGCTGCCGTGGCACGGCTCGCAGCCGACCTTGAAGACCTCGCGTCCGCGCGTCTCGGCGGGCGTGAGCCAGAGGAAGTCCTCGGGCGACGGGATGCGCGAGAGCGGGACGCCCGCGTCGAGCAGGCTCGCGACGAAGCGCGGGCGGGACGAGGTGAACGCATCACGCTGGAAGCTCGCCAGCTGGCGCAGCTGTGAGCGGGGGACGGCGCCACCCTGGCTGTGGCTGGTGATGGCGGCCTGGGCCTGGTCCTCCAGGTTGGATTCACGCCCGTCGAGCTGGAAGAAGGGGCCGGTGAGGGCCACGTCCTGGATGCTCGGCACGCCTCGCCAGACGAAGACCTTCCTGTCCGCGGGGGTGATGACCTGCCCCTGGGCGTCGATGACATCCATGTTGTCGGGAAGGGGCAGGACGACGCGGACCAGTCCCTTCTTCAGGTGCTCGTACGTGGGCACCGCCGCGTTCGGGTCGTCCGCGTCGATGGGATGGAAGAGCACGTCCCGCGGGTTGGAGGCATGCAGCGCCTGGACGTGCGCGGGCTTGAGCGCGGTGCTGTCGTCGAGCACGTGACAGGTCGCGCACGAGCGGCCGTTCGTGTTCGGGAACGCGTGGGTGAACAGTCGCTTGCCGGGAGCGGAGCTGCTCAGCGCCGCCTCGGCGGTCGCGGTGGGCTCCGCCGCGGTGGCCTCGGGGACGTCCCGCTCCGGCTCGGCGGGGGTGCAATGCGTCAGTCCGCCCAGCGCGAGCACGCCGGCGATGCGCAGGAAGATGCGCGTGGGAATCATGGAGTCTCCAGGGTGTGGACTCCCTGGAACACCGGGTTCATCCCGAACTGTCACCTGTCGGTCCGCAGGCAATGGAGGTTGGACTCGAGCGAAGGGGGATGCTGAGTTGCCTGCACCGAGACCTCCATGCGCCTTCGCCTGCTCCTGTCCGTCGCCGTGCTCGTGTCGCTCCCCGCCTTCGCCCAGCCTCCGGTGTCCCCGGTGGGGCCGGTGTCGCCCACGACGGGCCTGGTGCTGAGGGACGACGTGGTGCGCGCCCTCATCTCGGAGAGCTCCGGGGACCGCATCCATGACGGTGTGCAGCGACTGTCGCTGCTGGCCCGGGACAACGCGGAGGGCTACGGGCAGGCGGCGGAGTGGGTCGCCGCGAGCGCGAAGGCCGCGGGGCTGCGGGACGTGCGCGTGGAGCCGATGAAGGAGGAGCTCCAGTGGCGCGCCACCCGGGGCGAGCTGTGGGTGTCCGGGCCGCACCGCTACAAGGTGACGTCGCACGCGGACCAGCCCATGGCGCTGGCGCTGCGCAGCGGCAGCTTCGAGGGCAAGGCGCTGGAGCTGGTCGACGTGGGGCAGGGCAACCAGGACTCGGACTACGCGGGCAAGGACTTCCAGGGCAAGGTGGTGCTCACGCGGGGGCACCCCGTCGCGGTCCTGCGCCGGGCGGTCGGGAAGCTCGGCGCGGTGGGCGTGCTCTCCTCGTACTCGACGCCGCCCTGGAACCAGCCGCATCGCATGGATGGGGACTTCCCCGACCAGATTGGCTGGGCGGTGGTGCCGCCGGGGATTCGGCCGGAAGGGCAGCCGGCGCCCTTCCTGTTCATGCTCACCGACCGCCAGGCGCGCGAGCTGCGAGCGCAGCTCCTGACGGGCCCGATGAAGGTGGACGTGAGCATCGCCACCGAGACGAAGCCGGGGCACTACTCCGTCGTCAGCGGCGTCATCCCCGGCCAGCGCTCGGACGAGGAGATTGTCCTCACCGCGCACCTGGACCATTACAAGCCGGGGGCCAATGACAACGCCTCGGGCGCGGCCACGGTGCTGGAGATGGTGCGCACGTACACCACGCTCATCCGGGACGGCGTGCTGCCGCCTCCGGTGCGCACCGTGCGGGTGCTGTGGCTGCCGGAGTTCGAGGGGACGCGCGAGTGGTTCGAGCGCCACGGCGCCGAGCCGGTGCGGCGGGTGGCGCACTACAACTTCGACATGCTCGGCGCGAGCCTGACGAAGGTGCACTCGCGCTTCTCCGCGTCGTACACGCCGGACTGGCTGGGCAGCTTCGTGAACGCGGTGACGGAGTCCACGGTGGCGTTCATGAACCGCTTCAACGCGGTGACGTATCCGTCCCGCAAGGACTTCCGCATCGGCTCCGTCACCGGCTCGCGCGAGCCGATGGACATGCACCTGGAGCGCTATGGCCGGGGCTCGGACCACCAGCTCTTCAATGACCACGGCATCCCCGGCGTGGCGTTCTCCACCTGGCCGGACGACGCGTATCACACGAGCGGGGACCGGCCGGAGAACGTGGACCCCACGCAGCTGCACCGCGCGGCGTTCGCGGGGCTGGCCTCCATCACCGTGGCCGCCTGGGCGGAGGGCCCGGGGGCCCTGGAGCTGGCGCGGCTGGTGTCGGTGCACGGCGCCCGGCGCGTGGCGGAGGACGAGTTCCGGGCGCGCAAGGACCTGGCCGCGGCGCCCGCCGAGCAGGTCGCGGGCACCTACCGGCTCGCGCGCGCGGTGGTGCGCGCCGCCTACGCGCGGGAGCGCGAGGCCTTGCGCTCGTGCCAGCCGTTGGGCGCGCCGGCCGCGTCGGTGAAGACGCTGACGAAGCTGTTGGACCGCGCCGAGGAGCAGGCGCTGGAGCGCGTGGAGGCGGATGGCAAGGCGCGAGGTGTCTCGCTCAAGGAGCCCGCCGTGACGGAGGCGGAGCGCCGCGCCCGTGCCTTCGTCCCGCGACGGGTGAAGGGCAAGGAGCTGGCCTCCTTCGATGAGCTGGCGGGCAAGGTGGCTCCAGCGGACCAGCCCCGGGTGGACGCGGTGCGGGCCGCGTTCCGGGACGCCGCGTCGGCGCTGCGGGAGCAGGGGGAGGGCGAGCTGCGCTTCTACCAACTGCCGGATGCCATCGCGAGCTACGCGGACGGCCGTCGCTCCGTGGCGGACATCCGCGACGCGGCCTATGCGGAGTACGGGTACGTCTTCCCGGTGGAGGCGCTCGTGGACCTCTTCGCGCTGCTCGAGCAGGGCGGCATCATGACGAGCACGCGCTGAGGCACGAAGGCCCCCGCGACTCGGGGGCCGTGGCGCCGGACTACAGCGACAGGCGCTTGTCGGCGAAGGTCATCCCGGGAGCGCCCACGTCCTTGAGCCAGCTCGGCGGCTTGGGGGCGGTGAGGGCCGCGGTCATCGTCTCGAGCCACTGCGGGAAGGACTCGAAGTCCGGCATGGCATCCTCGGGGTTGTGCCACGCACCGGTCGCGAGCACGCGGGCGCGCGGCTGGTCCTGGTGGTGGTAGTAGATGGGGTACTCACCATTCGGGCCCGGCTTGCTCACGTCGAAGCACCACACGGCCTCGCCGCCCGCCTCCGCGAAGCCGACCAGGTGGTTGGTGGAGAGGTCCACGCCCTCCTCGATGGAGACGCCCTCCGGCAGGTGGACCAGGTCCTCGTTCGCGCTGGCGATGTCCTCCGCGTCGTAGAGCCAGAAGCCCACGTCCAGGCCGTCCGCCTGGAGGTTGCGCTCCGCGATGCACAGTCCCAGTGCGAGCGCCTCGCGATAGCTGGGGGGCGGCGTCCAGCGCAGGGTCCCGAAGTGCGGCTTCACGACCTTCACCAGCGCGTCGGCCGAGATGGGCTCGGAGAGGGTCAGCTCCAGCAGCTTCGACTGCTTCAACGCCTCGATGGACTGGGAGACCTGTTTCATGCGCGCGGACGCTAGCCCGCGACCCGCGCGAAACCAACGACGTCCGGCCTGGGCGCCGCGTGACGTCGGGCGCGGGACATCACGGCTCCAGGCGCGCGTGAATCATCGCTTCGCCGGCTGTGCGAGCCACGTGTCGATGCGTTCACGCAAGGGCTGTGGGGCGCCATCCAAGATGGCCAGCTGCTTCGCCTCGGTGGCGAGCCGCGCCGCGCGAGCGCGGTCCCTGCCCGACTCCCAGAGGGCCCGCGCGAGCATGAAGCGCGCATCCGTGCGCTGACCCGGCAGAGGGCGCGCATGCTCCCAGCCCGCGACGGCGCGCTCCAGGGGCGCGATGGCCTCCGCGGGGCGATGGAGCAACAGGTAGACGCTCCCCAGGTCCAGGAGGGACGCGGTCCACCGCTCGTCGGCGTCGTCCGGCAACGCCAGCTGGAGGTCGACGGCCCGTTGGAAGAAGGGCAGCACCTCCTCATGGCGCTGCTGTCGCATGAGCGCGCGCCCGAGCAGCCGCAGGGTGGAGATGAGGATGGGGCGCTGGGGCCCGAAGAGCTCCTCGCGGATGGCGAGCAGCTGGCGGAAGTGCTCCTCGGACAGCCGGTAGTCGCCTTGCTGGAGGCGGAGCACCCCGAGGTTGCCGTGGATGACGGCCGCGCCGTGGCTCTTGGGGCCGTCCGTCTTCTCGGCGATGGCCAGGGCGCGCGCGTAGATGGGGAGCGCGTCCCGGAAGCGCTCCCGCACCACGAGCGTCGAGCCCAGGTCGTTGAGCGCGTCGTAGACGCGGGGGTGCTCCGGGCCCAGCGTGCGCTCCAGGATGGCCAGGGCCTCGCGGACCGTCTGCTCCGCCAGGTCCAAGTCGCGCGCGTCCTGCTCCGCGTTCGCGCGCTGGGGCACGAAGGCGCCGTCCCGCAGCACGGGGACGAGCGCCAGCCGCACGCGAGCCACCTCGGGGTGCTCGTCGCCGAGGGTCCGTCGGGTGATGTCCACCGCGCGCTCCAGTGTCACCCGGGCCTGGGCCAGCCGGGCGTCGCGCCACTGGCTGACGCCGAGCTCCAGGAGGACGTCCGCCACCTCGAGGCCGTTGGCGCCGAAGGCCTGCTCCGCCAGCAGCAGGGCCTGCTCCTGTTGGGCCGCGGCCTCGGGGTAGTGCCGCTGCATGCGCAGCAGGGTCCCCGAGTAGGTGAGGAGCTGGATGCGCGCCAGGAGGTGTCCGTCCCCCAGGCGCTCCAGCGCCGCGGCGGCGCGGTCCTTCCATCGCGCGGCCAGCTCGTACTCGTCCAGGCCGATGCAGGACACACGGACCAGGAGTATCCATGCGCGGGTCGCCACGGCGTCCTGGCGCGTGGCCTCCGCGGCGTCCAGGGCCTCGAAGAGCGCGCGCTCGGCGCCTCGCCAGTGGCCGGCGCCCTCGCGCAGCTCGCCGAGGAGCAGCGAGAGCTCCGCGAGCGCGGGTCGATGCCCGGCCTCCTTCGCGACGCGCGCCGCCGGCTCCACGAGCGTGAGGCCCTCCTCGTAGCGACCGGTGGCGAGGAGCGCTCGGCCCCGGGCCAGGGCCGACCGGTGCGCCGGGGCTCCCTCGTCCGCCGTCTCGTGGGGTGCGCCTGGGGCGTGTTGTCCGGCGCAGGCCGTGACAGGCGCCAGTCCCGTCGCCGCGCGGTGGGCCTCGTCCACCGTCCTCGCGTTCGCCTGGGACAGGAGCGTGGTGAGCGCGGAGACCTCCGCGAGCCGGTTGTCGAGGCAGCGCATGCGCCACCCCAGCACCGCCTCGGTCGGCGCCTCGCGGACCTGGGAGGCCCGACAGGTGTCGGTGCGCATCCGCTCCCAGGCGGAGGTATAGGCGTCCAGCTCGCGGCGGACGCGCTCCCAGGCCACCTGGGCGTAGGGCCTGCCGGTGGCCGTGAAGGCGGCCTGGATGCTGGCCTGCTGCGCCGGGCCCCAGACGTGGGTGAGCTCCTCCTTCGCGCCGTCGCAGGCCCGGCGGGAGTGGAGGACATGGGTGAGGCCCACGGCCAGGGCCAGCAGCGCCCCGCCCCCCGCGACCCACAGTCCGCGTCGTCGACGCGCGGTGGGGTCCTGCCCCAGGGCGTCCAGCAGCGCGGTGAGGGTGGGGAAGCGCTCCGAGGGCGTGTCGGCGAGCCCGCGCGACAGCACGCGGCGCGGCCATGTGGGGACGCGCGAGCCCGAAGGGAGGGGCGCGAGCTGTCTGGCGCCGGGCGGCGCTCCGCCCGTGAAGGGCTGGACGCCGTAGAGGGCCTCGTGGAGCGCGACGCAGAAGGAGAACTGGTCGGCCGCCGGACTCGTGAGTGAGGCGTCCTGGAGCACCTCCGGCGCGGCGTACGAGCACCGGAGCGGCGCCTTGCGCTTCGACAGGCCGAAGCCGGTCACGTGGACGCGTCCCTCCGCGCTGACGCGCAGTTGGTCGGGTCCGAAGCCTCCGTGCGCGATGCCCACCGCGTGCGCCGCCGCGAGCCCTCGCCCCGCGTCGATGAACACGTCGAGCACCTGTCGCGACGTGCGCGGCGAAGCCGACAGCCAGCCGGCGAGGGTCTGGGGCTCCACCCGCTCCATGGCGAGGAAGACATGGGGCCCGAACGTGCCCACGTCGTAGATGGCCACGACATTGGGATGGGAGACGCGGGCCCGCGCCTGGGCCTCACGCAGCAGGAGGGCGCGCTCCTCGTGCTCGGCGTCGGTGCCTGGTGCGCTGCTGGTGCGCAAGAGCTCCAGCGCGACGCGGCGCTCCAGCTCCGGGTCGTAGGCGTCGTACACGACGCTCACGGCGCTGGCGGACAACACCTCGACCAGCAGATAGCGGCCGACCGTGGCGCCCTTCGCGGGAGCCCAATCCTCGGAAGGCGTGAGGGCGGAGTCGGGATGCCTCTCACCGAGAGGTGGAGGCGATGCAATCCAGTACAGCGGGTCACCATCGTGTGACATCACCAGGGCATGCCGTCCCAGCTTCAGCGTCTCTTCGAGCCCCGTGACAGGCGCGTAGAAGACGCGCTCGCTCCGGGGGGGCGCGAGGACACCCTCGGCGCTCAGCACGTATTCAGGGAACACGTCCTTCATCTCCACTGGGGCGTGGAGGAGGAGCACCACGTACGCGTCGCGCCGGAGGCCGGCCAGGATGTCGGAAGGCTGGAGGTCATCGCTTGTCGCGACGACGGGAGCCCGGGTCTGTTGATAGGTGCCCGTGCGCGGGTCGAAGTCGAAGATGGCGAGCGCCGCGGGCCGCAACGAGGGCAGGGTGCTCGTCAAGAACCGCTCGACGGCGGTCCATCCAGGATGCCGCGAGTCGGCGGACAGGGCCCATTCCTGGTACGTCCGCTCGCCGTCCACTGGCCGCATGTGTTCCTTATGGGGCATGGGGCGAGGACCTCGCAAGCCGTGGTGAAGACAGCCCCGCGGGTTTCACCACGAGATATCGCCTGGACATGATTCCAATCGCTTGGCGAGACCTCCCACCAGAGGAAGACCTGGATTATGTCTCGCGTCAGGTCAAACCCGGAGCGCACCCGTCGCTCCCGCCCGAGCTGAAGAGCCCGGACTCCTCGAAGGATTCGCCATGAAGCTCGCCTCCTTGTTCCCTGCTCCCCTGCCGACGGCGCCCAGCATCGGGCTGCTGCTGCTTCGCCTCGTCGCTGGCATCGCGTTCATGTTCCACGGCTGGTCGAAGATCCAGAACCCGTTCGGCTGGATGGGCGCCGAGGCCCCCGTGCCGGGCATCCTCCAGGCGCTCGCCGCGCTCTCCGAGTTCGGCGGCGGGCTCGCCTGGGTGCTGGGCCTGCTCGTCCCCCTGGCGTCCCTGGGCCTCTTCTTCACCATGGCCGTCGCGACTCACGTGCACGCCGTGGTGAAGGGTGACCCGTTCGTCGGCCACGCCGGCAGCTATGAGCTGCCCCTGCTCTACCTGGTCATCGCGGTGGTGCTGATGACCGTGGGTCCCGGTCGCTTCGCCCTGGACACCTGGCTGCGCAAGAAGCTCGGCTGAGTCCGGGCAAGGCTCGGGGCGCTCGCATGCCAGGCGCCCCTCAACCGCCCCCCGCGCCGCTTCGCAGGAGCAGGGCGGCGCGCTTGATGGCGGCGCGGATGCGGACATAGGTGCCGCACCGGCAGACGTTGTCGCTCATCGCCGCGTCGATGTCCGCGTCGGACGGGTGGGCGTTCTTCTTCAGCAGCGCGACGGCGGCCATGATCTGCCCCGGCTGACAGAAGCCGCACTGGGCCACGTCCTCCGTCATCCAGGCCTGCTGCACCGGATGCAACCCCTGTGCGCCCAGCCCCTCGATGGTCATCACCTCGCGGCCCTGCAGCGTGCCCACCGGATGGATGCACGGCCGGAACGCCTCGCCGTCCAGGTGGCTGGTGCACGCGCCGCACACGCCCACGCCGCAGCCATACTTCGGCCCCGTCACGCCCAGCACGTCGCGCAGGACCCACAGGAGCGACAGGTCCTCGGGCGCCTCCACCGACACCGTCTGACCATTGAGGATGAACTGATGGGCCGGCATGCTCAGACTCCCTCGTCGAGGATGGGGAAGCGGGTGGGCATGGTGCCCCGGGCCCGCGCAATCGCGTTCGTCAGCGCGGCCGCGGCGCTGGGGTAGCCCAGCTCACCCACGCCGCCCACGCGGTCATCCGAGCGCACCAGGTGCACCTGGATGTCGGCCGGGACGTGCTTCATGCGCATCCAGCGGTAGTCCGCATAGCTGCTCTCGCGCACCGCGCCCGCGTCGATGTGGATGCCCGCGCTCAGCGTGGTGGACATCGCGTCCACCGCCGCGCCCTGGAGCTGGGCCTCGATTCCCTTGGGGTTGATGGGCAGGCCCACGTCCGCGGCGATGACGATGCGCAGCACCCGCGGCGTCCCTCCGGTGACGTCCACCTCGATGAGGTGCGCGATGGCGCTCCCCCACTCCTCCAGCACGGCGACCCCCTGCGCCACCCCGGGCGGCAGCGCGCGCCCCCACTGCCCCTCCGCCACCACCTTGTTCAGCACCGCCTTGAGCCGGTTCGAGTCGAGCCGCTCGCGACGCAGCGTCACCGGGTCCACCTGGAGCTCTCGCGCCAGCTGGTCGACGAAGACCTCGTTCGACACGCCGACCTGGCTGGTGAACACCGAGCGGAAGGACGCGGTGGGAATCGGGATGGAGATGTCGCGCAGCTCGTGGCTCACCTGTCCGAACGAATAGGGGAGCTTCTGCGACAGCGCGAAGAACACCGCGCCGGTGACCTCCGGGAGCACTTCTCCGACCAGCGCGGTGACGACGTCGCCGAAGCCGTGCGGCACCTCCAGGGTGGGGATGGCGGCGCGGTGGTGCCAGCCCAGGATGCGCCCGCCCAGACCCAGGTGGGCGAGGATGCGGTGGTGGCTCGCGGGACGGAAGCGCCCGTGGCGCATGTCATCGTCCCGGCTCCACATCAGCTTCACAGGCTTGCCGATGGCCTTCGACACGAGCGCGGCCTCCACCGCCGCCTCGTTGAAGAACCTGCGGCCGAAGCCACCGCCCGCGCGCACGGTGTGCACCGTCACCTTCCACGGCGTCAAAGCCCAGCCGAGCGCCCGCGCCACCTCGCGCTGGGCATGCTTCGGGTCCTGCGTCCCCACCCAGACCTCCGCCAGTCCGCCCTGCACGCGCGCCACGCAGCTCTGCGTCTCCATGGGGGCGTGCGCCAGGTAGGGGAAGTCGAATCTCCCCTCCAGCGTGCGCGTCGTGAACAACGGCGGCAGGGGCCGCGCGCCGATGCCGTCGCGCAAGCGCGTGCGGATGTCCGCGTCGGACAGCGCGCTGGCGGGGCCGGGCGTCCAGGTGATGCGCAGCGCCGCGCGGGCCGCGAGCGCCTGTCCGAAGGTCCGGGCCACCACCGCCACGCCGGTGCCCAGCGAGACCACGTCCACCACGCCGCCCATGGCCCGCGCCGCCGCGTCGTCGACGGTGCGGACGGTGCCGCGCAGCGTGGGAGGTCTCGCCACCACCGTGGGGAGCGCCTCGGGGAGGTCGAGGTCCAGGGCGTGCCGGGTCGCCCCCGTGACGATGTCCCGCGCGTCGATGCGCCCGGTGGGCTGGCCCACCAGCGTGTACTGGCTCACCGGCTTGGGCTGCGTGGAGACCAGCGGCAGCACCACGCGAGCGGCATCCTGCGCCAGCTCGCCATAGCCGGCGCGTCGACCATCGGGCGCGCTCACCACGCCCCGCGCGGTGGTGAGCGTGGGCGCCAGGACCCGCCAGCGCAGCGCCGCCGCCGTGACGAGCCGGGCCCGCGCGTCCGCCGCCGCGGCGCGAAGCGGCCCGGACAGGAGGCGCATCGTGGTGGACATGCCCGTGAGCTGGGTGAACCAGCGCGAGTCCGCGTCCTCGTGGAGGATGGAGACCGCGTCGAGCGCGACGTCGAGCTCCTCCGCGACGAGCATGGCCACGGCGGTGGTGATGCCCTGGCCCATCTCCGTGCGTGGAAGGGTGGTGGTGACGCGTCCGTCCTCCTGGAGCGTCAGGTAGAGGTTCATCGTCGCCGCCGCCGTCTCCTCGGGCTGCGCGGCCTGGGCCGTGGGCACGTCGAGCCCCAGCCGGGCCGCAATCATCAACGTGGGAGAAGCGACGACCCACGTCAGGAAGCGACGGCGGTCCAATCCTTCGGAAACGGGAGCGTCTGACCCGAGCGTGTCCGCCATGGCCAAAGCATGGCACACCGAGCATGTGAGCCCAATGGCCTGCCAGGTCGCTCCATCAGCCGTTGGACACGTGTGTCGTTCAATGAGGACAGAGCATTCTCCTGTCCACGGCGTGGCTTGTTGGCAGATGCCTTATTGGCGAATCACGTCCTGGATGAAGCGGCTCAGCGCATCGGCCATCTTCGCGTGTGTGGCGGCGGACGGATGCCAGTCCTCGGCGACTCCGTCCACGGACGGATTCTGCACGGCCATGACATGGCGGTGGACGCGCGTGTCGCCCTGTTGATGGCGCTCCGCGACCAGCTCGGTGAGCCAGTCGCCCACGTGGACGGAGGTCACCTGGCCGCCCTGCTCGTGCTGCTTGTAGCCATCCGTCATGCTGCCCAGCGTACACACGAGGTGTGCTCGCGGATGCAGCGTGCGCAGGCGCGTGAGGAACGTCCGATAGGCGGACTTGAAGGCCGCTTCATCCGGGAGGAACACGTCGGTGCCGTGACCGGCGAGGGTGTCGTTGCTCCCGGCGTTGATGACAATCACGTGCGGTGATTCACCGGAGGAATCCCAGGGCGCGCTGTGGCCGGGGACCGCGAGCTCGTAGAGGGCGGGGACCAGTCCCGTCGTCGACAGGTCCAGGTTGCGGTACACGCCGTGCCCCGAGTGGCAGATGAGCGAGGCCTCCGCGCCCAGCTTCCGGGCCGTGAGCCATGCGTAGGCTCGCGTGGGGTTCTCGTTCTTGGAGGTGAAGGTCGGCGCCCGCCAGGAAGGGGAGGGCGGGATGATGGCAACCTCGGAGCCGTAGCCGCAGGTGATGGAGTCTCCGACGAACTCCATCCGCAGCGCCGCGCGGGGCGGCGGCTCCCGGAGCTCTCCGTGGACCTCGAGCGCCTCGAGCGTGGTGACGCCCACGGAGGTCTCGGTGCGCTTGAGGACCTCCACCGTGTGGAGCCCCAGCGGGAGCCCGGTGGCGAGCGGATAGGTGGCCGCGCCGCTCTTCACCTCCAGCTTCTGGGGCGCGCCCCCGTCGACGATGACGTCGAAGTAGTTGGTCTTCGTGTCGCCGCCTGGCCCTGCGTCGTCGAGGCGCATGCGCAGGGCATCGCCCCAGAACCGCACGCGAATCGTCACGCCGGGATGGGAGAAGACCACGCGAGTCCCGGAGCGGTACGCGCGTCCGATGACCTGCACCCGCGAGTCGGAGGCGGGGATACCGAGCCATGAGGGCGTCTGGGCAGGGGCTTCCACGAAGGGCGCGGACTCCGATGAGACGAGGTGCGCGGCGTTGTCGTTCGGAGTCTGCGAGGACGACCGGCACGCGGTCATCGACATCGTGAGTCCGAGCCCGAGGGCCGGCAGGCCGCGTGAGTGTCCTCGGGGCTTCGGGGGGCGGGTGGGGGGCTTCATGGCTTCCTCCGAGAGTCCATCTTGCGCCGTGGGGCCGTGGAGGGTCGGGAGGTCTTGAACAACAGTGTCCAGCGCTCGCCATCGAAGAGGGAGGCGCCTCGGTGGCTCGCGCTCAGCATCCTCGTGCCATCCGGGCTGAGTCCGATGCGACCGGAGCACCTCGCCACGTCCGCCTTCATCCTCGGGTCCACCTCGCGCACGGGTCGCAGCCGTCCTTGCTGGGTCTTCACCCAAAGGCCCTCATGGGTCCCGCAGTAGAGCGCACCCGCGAACCACGCGCTGTCGCTGAACTCCGACAGGGGCAGCCCTCCCTCCTGGAGTCGCTTCCACTGCTTCCCCCGGCCGACCCAGAGAGCGCCCCGGTGGCCGGTGAGGTAGACGTTCCCATCACCGGCGCAGCACACCGTGTGCACCAGCGTGTCCTTGGCAAAGGGCAACTTCGTCCAGTCCTTCCCGTCGAAGTGCCAGACATCACCGAAGCCGCCCACGGCGTACAGGTCGTCGGAGGCGAAGCCATCCAGGTCGTTGAAGCCCGTGCTCCATCCCGCCTGCTTGTCCGTCGCGCGAGGGAAGGGCGCGCCCTTCGCGCTCGCCGCGAGCGGCACCCAGCGTTGCGCGCCCTGGCGGCGGAGGATTTCGCGGGCATCGGTGAGCGCGTAGACGTGGCGGCCCACGCGCTTGAGGTTCCTGACGTGGCCCTCGTGGTGCTTCAGGCGAGGTTTCCATGGCAGCGGGGGCGCATCCTGGGTGGGCGTGCCCCGGCCTGGACACCGGTAGAGCCGCCCGGCGGGGTCGACCGCGAGCAGCTCGAGTGAGGGAGAGATGGCCACCGCGCTGCGCACCGGACCGAGATTGAGCGCGTCCACATGGGAGAACCGCCGCGCGGCGGGCGCGTCCAGGTCGCAGCAGAGAAAGCGCGTGTCGGGGTCGAGGCTGAAGCCCGCCTCGCCTTCATCCAGGACGAGGGTGAAGTGGAGTCGCCCCGCATGGGAGATGGCGCAGTCATGGATGACGTAGCCGCGCAGGTGCCGGCTCCACGTCCTCGCGTCGAAGAGCATGTGCCGGCCGATTCTGCCTCGCCGCCCCTCCCGGGACGAGGCCGGGTCCATGGGGACGCGCCACCGGTCGACACGGTCCGCCCTGGGGGAGGGGGCGCGCTTCGTGCGCGGGCGCATTGAATAGCGCTCGCTCCCCGCCGTATAGGCGGATGCCCGTTTCATTCCTGGGCCTGGAAGGAACCGATACATCATGGGTGTGCGCTGGATGCTGGGCTGGACTCTTCCGTTGGTTGCCCTCGGCTACGCCGAGGCGTCGTCCCAAGCCGTGGTGACCCCGAGCACCCAGGGGGCCCCCGCGTCGGCGGCCCCCAAGCGCGTGGAGCTCTCCTATCAGGACCCGAGCTGCAACCCGGCGGAGGCGCAGCAGTGCCTGTGCGTGGGCAGCGTGGGCTCGGCGGAGTCCGCGCTGCGCGAGCTCGGGCTGGATGCGCAGGTGCTCCGCACGACGGGCGTGCCCTGCATCCGGGGCGACTTCGACCAGGACGGCGCGCCGGACTACGCGTTCCCGGGCAAGGGCTTCTCGTGCAATGGCTCGGTGCCCGTGCGCGTCCTCTTCACGAGCAAGGGGCTCGTGCGTGAGGTCCAGTCACTGCCCCGCGAGGTGAGCTGCCTCCGGCTCTACCTCCCGAACAAGAAGCCCGGCCGCCATGGCGTGCCCGCGACGAGCCGGGATGCGCTCGTGGACTGGGGCGAGGGCAACGCCACCTGGTTCTATCGCTATGATGGCAAGCGCTGGGACGCCACCCGCCACCTGTCCGAGTCGCACTGACCCGGGGCCCTCGCCTGCCTCAGGGCGGCACGCAGACGTTCAGCACCATCGTCGCCGCCTGGGCGTCCACGCTGCTGAAGGCGAGGTCGGGCAGGCCGTCCGCGTTCCAGTCCGCGATGAGCCCGTCGCGGGCGGTGCGTCCCCAGCCGGGC
The DNA here is from genome assembly GCF_020037095.1 of Myxococcus sp. XM-1-1-1. Lineage (NCBI taxonomy): Bacteria > Pseudomonadati > Myxococcota > Myxococcia > Myxococcales > Myxococcaceae > Myxococcus > Myxococcus sp. XM-1-1-1. Next base: position 26,564 of record NZ_JAIQDH010000040.1, on the reverse strand, counting down.
AGGGGACCCAGGGCGAAGGTGTTGGGCGTGGTCTGCATCACCACGCGTGCGCCGAACGGCTCGAAGGAGAAGGTGTCCGTGAGGCCGTCGGCGTTGAAGTCCGCCGTGAGGATGCCATTGCCCGCGCGGATGCCCAGGCTGTGCTTGGGCGTCAGCGTGGGCTGACGGGCCGAATCATAGGTGAGCAGTCCCACCTCGCCCCGGTCGATGAGCAGGCCGACGGTGCCCTGGCCTTCCAGGTCCGCGCGACCCATGGCGCGGTGCGTGTACTCGCCGGTGAAGGTCGTCTGTCCGGTGAACGTGCCGTCGCCATTGCCCCAGACGACGTACACCTCGCCCTTGTCGATGTTGGGGTTGCCCGGACGCAGGAGCGCCAGGTCCATGTGGCCATCCCGGTCCAGGTCGGCGGAGACCAGGGTGTGCACCTCGTAGTTGGCCGTCACGTCCACGGTGAGGCGGGGCGCGAACTTCCCGCTGCCCTGGTTGAGCCACACGCCGAGCTGGATTTTCGAGGGGGTGAACCGCTCCGTCGTCACCAGGTCGAAGCGGCCATCCTCGTTGAGGTCCACCGCGATGAGCTCCGCCTGCGTCCAGTCCTCGTCGTAGCGCTCCGCGGGCGCGAAGCCTCCGCCCGGCAGGCGCTTGAAGACGACGAGCTGGGGCAGCACGCCCGTGGACGGCGTCAGCGACGTGGTGAGGGCGGCCAGGTCCTCGCGCCCGTCACCGTCCAGGTCCACGGAGACCAGGTCCTGCACCCCGGCGGTGACCTTCTTTCCCGCGGGAGGCACGAACACGGGTGACAGCACGGCGGTGCTCCGCTCCGGGCTGCCCGACAGCGACATGAAGATGGCGTTCTTCTCGTTGCTCCCGGCGGCCAGGTCGGCGAAGCCGTCCGCGTTGAAGTCGCCGCTGGCGAGCCCGCCCGGGGCGCCCTCGAGCTGGAGGCTCTCCATCAGGGAGCTCGTGCCCCAGAGCATCTGGACGGACATGTAGCCGGTGAGCGCCACGTCCGTGAAGCCATCGCCGTCGAAGTCACCCGCGGCGGGCGCGTAGTGCTCGCCGTTGTAGCCGAGGCTGCGCGGCGTGGAGAAGGGCATGGGGCCGGCGCTGCCCGGCAGGAGGTTGAGCTGCCCGCCCGGGGCGCTGGTCCAGAACAGGTCCTGGCGGCCATCCCCGTTCATGTCGGCCAGCAGGGGCGACCGGACCGTCGAGCCGAACGGACGGGCGAAGGGCATCTCGGACGCGAGCGCCAGCGTCCCACCCGAGGGGCTGAAGACGCGGACCTTCTCGGGGTGGAGCAGGGCCAGGTCGTCCACGGCGCCGTCGTGGTCGAAGTCACCCGCCACCAGGTTTCCGTAGCAACTGGTGCACGGAGCGTAGACGGGGACCCGGAACGAGCCGGTGCCCGTGCCGTTGACCTGCACGATGCGGTTGTTGGCGCTGTCGAGCCGGGCGTAGTCCAGGTTCCCGTCCCCGTTGAAGTCGGCCACCACGGGGCAGTCGTACGTGTCGGAGGAGATGACGGTGGTGGGGGCGAAGAAGGTGCCGTCCCCCTTGCCGCGATAGAGCAGCGTCCGTCCCAGGTGGACATGGGCGAAGAGGTCCAGCTTCCCGTCGCGGTCGAAGTCCCGGGCGGTGAGGCAGTTGAAGCTGGTGGTGACGTTGGTGCCCAGCGGCGTCGACAGGGGCGCCTGGAAGGTGCCCGTGCCCTGGCCGAGGTAGACGGTGAAGCCGCCCGTCCTGTCATCGCTGTCGGTGCCCAGGATGGCGGCGACATCCAGCTTCCCGTCACCATTGAAGTCCGCCACCACGGGGGGCTCCGAGCTGAGGACGTTGCCGGCGCTGGCGGAGTTGGCCAGCCGCGTGAAGCCGCGCCCGGGCCCGCTGGCGAGCACGGTGATGTCGAACAGGTTGCCCACCAGGACGTCCTGGCGTGAGTCCCCGTTGAAGTCGCCGGCGCCCATGAAGTCTCCCCCCGTGGGGTAGGCGAACTGGGACACGGGCGCGAAGGACGGCGTCGCGCACGCCAGGGGCACGACGTGGCGGTGGAATGCCGGCGCGGAGGGGCGTCCGTCACCCGCGCTGTTCCGGGCCTTCACCTGGAACAGGTAGGTGGTGCCCGTGGCCAGCCCGGGCACCGTGGCCACGCGGGCGCTCGCCGGGACGGTGACGGAGCCGCCGCCGGGTGTGGCTGTGACGACGTACCCGGTGACGGGGTCCGTGGCGGGCGCGGAGGCCGGGTTCCAGCGCACGACGGCGCCCGCGGAGGTGGAGTGCACGCGCACGTCGGTGGGCGCGCGCGGCTGGGCGCGCAGCTGGATGGGCGCGGAGGTGGTGGCCGGGCCAGCGCCCACGCTGTTCGAAGCGGTCAGCGTGAAGGTGTAGGTGGCGCCGGGCGTGAGCGTGGAGAGGCGGGCCACGGTGGGCGAGGCTGGGAAGCTCTGGTCCACGCCCGCGGGGGTGGAGACGAGCCGGTAGCTGGTGACGGGTCGGCCACCGTCGTTGGCGGGCGGCTGCCAGTCCAGCTCGAGCTGCCCCGCGTGGTAGACGCCGGTGAGCTGGACGGGAGCCGATGGCGGCGAGGGGAGCGTCACGGAGGGGGTGGTGGCGGTGGCGCCCGTGCCCGACGAGTTCTGCGCGGCCACGCTGAAGCTGTACGTGGCGCCGTCGGCGAGGCCCGTCAGGTAGAGGCTGGTCGCCGTCGAGGACGCCTGCTGGGACACGCCCGTGGGGTGCGTGGTGACGACGTAGCCCGAAATCGCGGCGCCACCGTTGTTCGTGGGCGCGGTCCACCGCACCTCCGCCGCGCGGATGTAGGGCGTCACCGTGACGTTCTGGGGCGCGCTCGGCAGGGCGGCGACGCGGACCGACGAGCTGGTGTTGGGCGTGGAGGTCCCCACCGCGGTGGTGACCACCAGCGTGAAGGTGTAGCTCTGGCCGTTGGTGAGGCCGGTGACGAGCGCGGACCGCTCGGTCGTGTGGATGACCTGCCCACCCGGCGCGACGGTGACGGTGTAGCCCTGGATGGGCTGGCCGCCGTCCGACGGCAGGCTCCACTCCAGCTCCACCTTCTGGTCCGCGCCCTTCAAGCGGGTCCAGGTCGGCGTGGCCGGCAAGGAGAAGGTGCGCACGGCGGCGGACTGGGTGGAGGTCTGCCGGGTGCCATCCGCGTAGATGGCGGTGACGGTGAAGCGGTACTGCGTGCCATTGGCCAGGCCGGTGACGACCGCCGTTCGGGCGGCGGCGCCCGCGCTGACCTTGAGGCTGGAGGGCGTGGCGGCGACCTCGAACGAGGACAGCGCGCTGCCCGTGGTGGACGGGGTGTAGCTCCAGGCCACGGTCATCTCGCGGATGCCCGGCGTCGCCGTCACCCCGGTGGGCGCGGTCAGTGTCTCGGTGCCCGCGTCACTCCGGCCCGCGTCGGGCGTGCCGGCATCCTCGCGGCCCGCGTCCGGAGTCCCAGCGTCCGGAGCTCCCGCATCCGGAGTGCCTGCATCCGGAGTCCCGGAGTCCGCCTCACCCGCGTCGGTTTCGTCGGGCTTGCCCGCGTCGGCGGTGCCCGCGTCGGTCAGGAGGGAGTCGCCGGGGGCCTCGGAGGAGGACTTTCCTCCACAGCCCACGGCTCCGAAGCCGACGACAATCGTCGTGGTCAGCAGGAGGATGAATGCTCGCATGATGCCTGACTCTCCAGGGCGGGGGCGCCCAAGGGCGTTGTCCTCCTCAACGTCTCGTCCGGGAGAATGTCGCGACGAATCGGGTGCACGGGCGGCGAGCACCCACCGTCACGGTGACGGTCGGCTCCACGGGCCACGCGCGCGCCCCTCGTCCCGATTCCGCGCCACGTGGAGGGGGGCGCACCGTGGGTCGGGCCACTGTGCGCACCCGCTGCACATCCCGGTGGATGACGCGGTGGGCCGAAGTGCCGCGAACGACACGACGGTGTCCCCTCCAGGGAGGAGTCCTTGTGGGGGGCGGGATGTCCGCTCGTCTGGTTCTTGAAAAAAGCAAGCGTGCTTGCTTTTTTAGAAGGGCGGGATGCAGACTCGGGGCTCATCGGTAGGAGGGTGTGCTGGACGCCCGTTGGGTGCGCGCGCCGCGCCGGGGTGGCGCCCTCCCTTCGTCGATCTTTCTCTGGCTTTCGAGCCACCGAGGCAGCGCATGCAAGAGACCCAGGAACACCGCGCCATCCGTCAGACGGTCCGCAAGTTCGTCGAGCAGGAGCTCAACCCCCACGTGGACGCGTGGGAGGACGCGGAGCTGTTCCCGGCGCGGGAGGTGTTCAAGAAGCTGGGGGAATTGGGGCTGCTGGGCATCACCAAGCCCACGGAGTTCGGCGGGCTGGGGCTGGACGCCTCGTTCTCGGTCGCCTTCGCGGAGGAGCTGGGGCACTGCACCTGCGGCGCGCTGCCCATGGCCATCGGCGTCGTCACGGACATGGCCACGCCCGCGCTCGCCCGCTTCGGAAGTGACGAGCTGCGACGGGAGTTCCTCGCGCCCACGCTCGCCGGGGAGCGCGTGTGCTCCATCGCGGTGAGCGAGGCCGGCGCCGGCTCCGACGTGGCGAGCGTGACGACCACCGCGCGCCGCGACGGCGACGACTACGTCATCGACGGTGGAAAGATGTGGATTACCAACGGCATGCAGGCGGACTGGGTCTGCCTGCTCGCCAACACGGGGGACGGCCCGGCGCACGCGAACAAGTCGCTCATCATCGTCCCCATGGACCGGCCCGGCATCACCCGCGCGAAGATTCGCAAGCTCGGCATGTGGGCGTCCGACACCGCGCAGCTCTTCTTCGACGGCGTGCGCGTCCCGGTGCGAAACCGCATCGGCGACGAGGGGCGCGGCTTCGCCATGCAGATGCAGCAGTTCCAGGAGGAGCGCCTCTTCGTGGCGGCGAGCACCCTGGTGACGTTCGACCGGCTCATCGCGCAGACGGCCGAGTACGCGCGGGAGCGCAAGGCCTTCGGCCAGTCGATTCTCGACAACCAGTCCGTGCACTTCCGGCTCGCGGAGCTGCAGACGGAGGTGGAGGCGCTCCGCGCGCTCATCTACCGCACCGTCGCCCTCTACATCGAGAACAAGGACGACCCGCAGGTGGTGAAGCTCGCCTCCATGTGCAAGCTCAAGTCGGGGCGGCTCGCCCGGGAGCTGGTCGACGGCTGCCTCCAATACTGGGGCGGCATGGGCTTCACCTGGGACAACCCGCTGGCGCGCGCGCACCGTGACTTGCGCCTGGGGTCCATCGGCGGCGGCGCCGACGAGGTGATGCTCGGCATCATCAGCAAGGCCATGGGCACCCTGCCTCGCAAGTCGCGAGGCTGAGGTGCATGACGGGGGGGACCACTCGCGCGCCCGAGTCGGGCGGGAAGGAGCACACGATGGGACAGACCCCGGAAGCCGTCTACAAGCACATCAGCCGCGTCTCGCTGGGAGACATCCTCCGCCGCTCGGCGCTCCGGTGGCCGGAGCGCACGGCGCTCATCGACGGTGAGCTGGAGCTTTCCTACGCGGAGCTGGACCGGCGGGCCAACGCGTTCGCCCACCACCTGCTCGGCGAAGGACTCTCCCCGGGCGCGCGGGTGGCCATGCTCTGCGGCAACTCCGCGCAGATGGTCACCGCCTTCTTCGGAATCTACAAGGCGGGCCTGGTCTGGGTGCCCATCAACACGGGCCTCTCCGTGGAGGCCATCGGCTACATCCTCGAGCACGCCGAGGTGTCGCGGGTGGTCATCGACCTGGAGCTGCTCGCGAAGCCGGAGCTGCGCGCGATGCTCGACGCGCGGGGCCTGGGCCTCATCGTCTGTGTCCCCGAGGGACAGGCCGCGCCCGGAGGCGGCACCGTCGCCTTCCTCGACACGCTGAAGGGCCAGCACGGCACGCCGCCGGCGGTGGACATCGAGAGCACGCAGCTGGCGCAGATCATGTACACCAGCGGCACCACCGGTCAGCAGAAGGGCGTGATGCACTCGCACGCGTCCATCCACTCGGCGCTCAGCGGGAACCTGTTCGAGCTGGAGCTGCGTCCCAGCGACGTGACGGTGTGCGTGCTGCCGATGTTCCACTGCGCGCAGCACGCCGTCTCCGTGTCGTTCCTCATGGCGGGCGCCACCGTCATCGTGCGGCGGGTGTTCGAGCCCGGCGCCATGCTCGCCACCATCGAGCGGCGCGGCGTCACCTTCCTGTTGGGCCTGCCCATCATGTACGGCGCCATGCTGGCGCACCCGGCGCGTCCGACGACGAAGCTGTCCAGCCTGCGCATGTGTCTGTACGTCATGGCGCCCATGGCGCGCACGCTGCTCGTGGAGCTCCTGGAGAAGTTCTGTCCGGGCGGGTTCGCGCTCGCGTCGGGGCAGACGGAGATGTACCCGGCCACCACCATGTTCAAGCCCGAGCAGCAGCTCAAGCGGTTCGGCTCGTACTGGGGGGACTCGGTGGTGACGAACGAGACGGCCATCATGGATGACGAGGGCCGGCTGCTCGGCCGCGGCGAGGTGGGCGAAATCGTCCACCGCGGGCCGAACGTGATGCTCGGCTACTACAAGGACCCGGAGGCCACCGAGCGCGCGCGGGCGTTCGGCTGGCACCACACCGGCGACCTCGGCATGTTCGACGCCGACGGCCAGCTGCTCTTCGTGGACCGCAAGAAGGACATGATCAAGACCGGTGGAGAGAACGTCCCGTCCATCAAGGTCGAGGAGGTCCTCCTGCGCCACCCCGCCGTCCTGCAGGTGGCGGTGGTGGGCCTGCCGCACCCGCGCTGGGCGGAGGCCGTCACCGGCTTCGTCGTGCTCAAGCCCGGCGCCTCGGCCACGGCGCCGGACCTCATCACCCACTGCAAGCAGCACCTCGGCGGCTTCGAGGTGCCCAAGTCCGTCGTCCTGCTGGAGGCCATGCCGCAGACGTCCACCGGCAAGGCCCAGAAGTTCGTGCTCCGTCAGCAGCACGAGCGGCACTACCAGGACGACGCGGCGTAGCGGCACCCAGGCCTCGGACAGGGGCCTCCTCTCCCCGCTGTCTCCCCACGCAAACGTCGCCGCGGCGCACTCCGGGCCGCGGCGACGAAGGGAGTCACATGGACGGCCGGATGTGGCCCGGAGAGGAGACACACGTGCAGACGCGGACGCAGGACCCGACGGGGTGGGTGGAGCTTCTGGACCAGGAGGCGAGGGCGCTGGTGGCGGCGCTGGACGCGCACCCGGACGCGCGGCGGCTCTTCGACGGCACGCTCGACGAGGCGGGCTACATCCACTACCTCGTCCAGACGTACCACTACGCGCGCTGGAGCACGCCGATGCTGGGCGACGCCGGGCGCAGGCTGCGGCGGCTGGGCACGCACCCCTGGCTGGCGGAGCTGCTGCTGCGCAAGGCGGACGAGGAGCGCGGCCACGAGAAGTGGCTCCTGTCGGACCTGAAGAACCTGGGCGTCGGGGCGGAGCGCGTCGAGCGCGCGGTGAGGACGCCCGCGGTGGAGGCGTACACCGGCTGGAACTTCTTCACGTCCCGCTCGGGTGTGCCGACGGCGGTGCTGGGGACGGCGTACGTCCTGGAGTACCTCTCCCAGACGCGCGCGAGCGGCGCGGTGGAGCGCCTCATCGCCGTGGACGCCATCCCCCATATCCGCAAGGCGGTGACGTTCCTGCGCAGCCACGGCGCGCTGGACGAGGGCCACGTGGCGGAGATGAACACGGTGCTGCGCGAACTGACGGACCCCGAGGAGCAGGCCGCCGTGGTCCTCTCCGCGCGCGCCACGCGCAGCATCTACCCGGGCATCTTCCGGGAGGGCTGAAGCGGGCCTCTACCTCCGGGGAGGTAGAGACACCTTGCGCCTGGACGGCGATCCTCCGCCCTCAACCGTGGCATTCGAACCGGAGGCGACTTCATGCGCTACATCACCCAGATACGACTCGAGGGGGGCACGCTCCACGAGCACATCACCCGCCTGCGCTGGGTCGAGGCGACCCACGCGGGAGAGTGCAGCCGCGCGGAGCTGGTGCTGTGGGTCCAGAGGGGCGGGGATGCGCGGGTGCGCAACCGCCCCATGGACGTGAAGGTGGAGGTGGTCGAGGCGACGCCTCCGTACCTGCGCACGAAGGCGAACGGCATCTCCACCGACAACCTGCTCGCGCTCCCGCGCTTCTAGGCACGGGCGGCTCAGAGGGGCCGGTTGAGGTGGGAGGCCTGGTAGAGGAAGTCCGCGCGGTTGTCGACCTTCAGCCGGCCGAAGATGTCACGCACGTGCGTCTTCACCGTGTCCTCGGAGAGCCCGAGGTGCTCGGCGATCTGCTCGTTGGACCAGTTGCGCAGGATGCCCTGGGCGATGTCGACCTGCCGGTTCGTGAGCTGCAGGCGCATGTTCTGCGGGAGGGGAATCGACATGGGGACCTCGTTCATGGACAGGGCCCACTGGGCGGGGCCCTCGGGCTGGGGCAGTTCGATGAAGCGCACGACCAGGTACGTCTCGCCGCGCAGCGACACGAGCGGGTTGTGCTTGAGCCGCTCGTCCGGGGACATGCGCGTCAGGGCCTGCAGTCGCTCCAGCAACATGCCCGGGATGCCCGATGCGTGGAGGTCGGAGGGCGCGAACCACGTGTCCAGGAGCACCCTGGCGCGCTCCGAGCGCAGGAGCTCGCGGCTCGGCGGGAGCACCACCAGGAAGCCCGCGTCCGGCCGGTTGTAGAGCTCCTCCAGGAGCCGCGCGCCGCTCCGGGCCGCCTGCATGTCGCGGCAGTTGCGGATCGCGTTGGTGAGGTGGGGTGTGAGGCTCGTGAGGAGCGCGGCTTCGTGCTCGGAGAACTCCACCCGGCGGTCCCGGTACAGGGTGAAGGCGCCGAGCAGGGTCTCCTTGGCGGGCAGCAGCACGGCCATGACGTGCTCCAGCCTGAGGTCCAGCTCCTGGCTGCGCCGGTACAGCGCGCTGGCTTCCAGCGCCCTGCGCGGCAGCATCTGCGTGTCCCGGAGCACCACGTTGGGCTGCGCGAAGATGGGCGCACGCACGAAGTCCGAGTCGGCCCACCGGGGGTACTCGTCCAGCAACGTCAGCCGGTGGCCGGGGACCAGCCACTGGAAGTCGAGGGGCGGCCCCGGCGTCATCACGCACAGGCCCATGTGGTCCGCGGGGGTGAGCTCGAGCAGCGGGGCCCGCGTCGCTTCCAGGACCAGCGGCAGGGACAGGGAGCTGTGGAGGGCGGTGATGATTCTCTCCCTCAGTTCGAGTTCCTTCGACGTGAAGTGCATCGCCGTGAACGTCCTCGGGTTCGTGCTGCGCCTGGCTTCTTGAATAGGCGCGCGCCCGAGGGCTGTCGCTCACCCCTGGGGGGTAGGCCCCGGGCTTGACGGGTGGCCCCTGGCGAATGGTGTCGATGCCGCACAGCGGCATCCGTGCGCGTCACGCGGGGCTGCCTCCTGGTGTGACGTTGGAGTACAACCGGGCTGGTGGGGCGCTCGAGCGCAAGCCCCCTCCGACGTGAGCCCCGCGCGCAAGGACCTCAAGACATGAAAGCAACCCGGTGGTTCGGACTCACTTCCCTGTGTCTGATGATGGCCTCGAACGCCCTGGCCCAGGACGCGGCTCCCGCCGCGGCCCCTGCCGCCGAGGCTCCCGCCGCCGCGCCGGCCGCGAAGGCCCCCGCCGCCGCTCCGGCGACCGGTCCCACGGGCCGGTGGACGACCATCGATGACGAGACGAAGAAGCCCAAGTCCGTCATCGTCATCACCGAGCAGGACGGCAAGCTGTTCGGCAAGATTGAGAAGCTCTTCCGCGAGCCGACCGAGGACCAGAACCCCGTCTGCGACAAGTGCCAGGGTTCGCTCAAGGACCAGCCCATCATCGGGATGACCATCCTCCAGAACCTGAAGAAGGACGACGACGAGTGGACGGGCGGCACCATCCTCGACCCGGCCAACGGCAAGACCTACAAGTGCAAGGTCGCCGTCGAGGACGGTGGCAAGAAGCTGAAGGTGCGCGGCTACATCGGCATGTCCCTGCTGGGCCGCACCCAGCACTGGGTCCGCGCCACGGAGTAGTGGAGTTCGCCTGATGAGCCCGGCGGCGGGCTCCCCATCCGTGGGGAGCCCCCGCCATCCCTTCTTCCCATGGAGACCTGACGCAATGACCCGGAAACTCGCCATCAACGGCTTCGGCCGCATCGGCCGCTGCATCGTCCGCGCGATGTTCGAGCGAGGCATCAAGGACCTGGAGCTCGTCGCGCTCAATGACCTGACGGACGCCGCGACGCTCGCGCACCTGTACAACTACGACACCGTCCATGGTCGGGCCACGCACCGGGCCGAGGCGCGGGACGGCAAGCTCGTCATCGAGGGCCGTGAGATTCGCGTCGTCGCGGAGAAGGACCCGGGCAAGCTCCCCTGGAAGGAGCTGGGCGTGGACATCGTGCTGGAGTGCACGGGCCTGTTCACCGACAAGGAGAAGGCCGTCGCGCACCTGTCCGCCGGGGCTCGCAAGGTCATCATCGGCGCGCCGGCCAAGGGCCACGACGCGACCATCGTCCTGGGCGTGAACACGCAGGACTACGACGCCGCGAAGCACCACGTCATCTCGTGCGGCTCGTGCACGACGAACTGCCTGGCGCCGGTGGCGAAGGTGCTGCTGGACGGCTTCGGGCTGGAGCGCGGCCTGATGACGACGACGCACTCGTACACCAATGACCAGGCGCTGCTCGACGTGCCGCACCGCAAGGGCGACCTGCGCCGGGCGCGCGCCGCCGCGCAGAACATCATCCCCGCGTCCTCCGGCGCCGCCAAGGCGCTGAGCGAGGTCATCCCGTCCCTCAAGGGCAAGTTCGATGGTCAGGCGATGCGCGTGCCGACGATGGACGTCTCGCTCGTGGACCTCACCTTCGAGAGCACCCGGCCGCTCACCAAGGACTCGATTCACGCCGCGATGAAGGCGGCGAGCGAGGGGCCGATGGCGAACATCCTCGGCTACACCGAGGAGCAGCTGGTCTCCAGCGACTACCTGGGGGATGCGCGCTCCTCCATCTTCGACGCCACGCTCACCCAGGTGCTGGGCGAGCGCTTCGCCAAGGTCTTCGCCTGGTACGACAACGAGTGGGGCTTCTCGAACCGGATGATCGAGCTCTCCCAGCTCGTGGCCTCCAAGCTCTGACAGGAGCCGGACCATGAAGGACGCGAAGCGGCCGTATGTCATCTGCCACATGGTCTCATCGCTCGACGGGCGCATCGTCACGAAGGGGTGGAAGCTGCCACCCCGGGCGATGGCCGAGTACGAGCGCACGGCGGAGACCTACGCCGCGGACGCGTGGATGATTGGCCGCATCTCCATGGAGCCCTACGCCGGCAAGGCGAAGGTGCCCGTGCGCAAGGCGGGCGCGCCGATTCCCCGCGAGGACTTCATCGCGCGGCGCGACGCGGAGTCCTACGCCATCGTGCTGGACCCGTCCGGGAAGCTCACGTGGAGGTCGGGCTCCATCGACGAGGAGCACGTCATCACCCTCCTCACCGAGCAGGTCTCCGACGACTACCTGGCGTTCCTCCAGGCCAAGGGCGTCTCGTACCTGTTCGGCGGCAAGGACTCGCTGGACCTGAAGAAGCTGCTCGCGAAGCTCCGGAAGGTGTTCGGCATCCGCAAGCTCCTGCTGGAGGGGGGCGGGAAGATCAACGGCACCTTCCTGGCCGCGGACCTCATCGACGAGCTGAGCATCCTGGTGGCGCCCATCGCGGATGGCGGCGTGGGCACGCCCTCGCTGTTCGACGTGGAGGGGAAGCGGGGGCGCGCGCGGCACCTGAAGCGGGTCTCCGTCGAGAAGCGCGCGGGGGACTTGCTCTGGCTGCGCTACAAGCCGAAGCGCTGAGCGCGAGGCCCGGGCACTCCTGCTACGGTCCCCGGCGCCTCGCCTCCCCGAGTCCCCGGAGTACCGCACCATGACCGACCGGCTCATGTCCCTGGCCCACAACCCGTTCACCCGTGGGCTCGTGAAGGCCCTGGGCCTGCCCCAGCCCACGCGGCTGGCGCGGGCCGAAGGGGGCTGGGCGGCGCAGCCCTTCGCGAACCGCGTCGTGGTGCTGGGCGCGGCTCCGGGTGGCTTCGCCGCACAGGGCGCGCAGGCCGCGTTCACGAGCGGCGGCGCCCGGGTGCTGGATGGTCCTCCCTCGGACGCCTCCCAGCGCGTGGACGCGGTCCTCTTCGACGCCACGGGCCTGGGCGGGCCCCAGGACACGCGCGCCCTCTACGACTTCTTCCACCCGCTGCTCCCCCGGCTCGCGCGCAACGCGCGGGTGCTGGTGCTGGCGGCGGTGCCGGACGAGGCGCCGAGCCCCGCGGCCTCCGCGGCGGCGCGTGGCGTGGAGGGCTTTGTGCGCAGCCTGGGCAAGGAGGTGGGCCGCCAGGGTGTCACCGCGAACGTCGCCTACGTGGCGCGCGGCGCCGAGGCGCGGCTGGCCGGCCCGGTGCGCTTCTTCTGCGACGTGGGGAGCACCTATGTGTCGGGCCAGGCGCTCCACCTCTCCGGCGACGTGCGCGCGGCGTCGGCCGTGCCGCTGCACGCGGCGTTGAGCGGCAAGGTGGCCCTCGTGACGGGCGCGGCGCGTGGCATCGGCGCGGCGACGGCGGAGCGGCTGGCCCAGGAGGGCGCGCGCGTGGTGTGCCTGGATGTGCCCGCGCTCGGGGACGCGCTGAAGCAGACCGCCGCGCGCGTGGGCGGTGAGGCGCTCCTGTTGGATGTCACCTCTCCGGATGCGCCCGTGACGCTGGTGGCCGCGCTGAGGGCGGGCTCGGGCGGGGTGGACATCGTCGTGCACAACGCGGGCATCACCCGCGACCGCACGCTCGCGAAGATGACGCCCGAGCAGTGGGAGCAGGTGCTCACCGTCAACCTCGCGGCCATCGTGGCGATCGACGAGGCGCTGCTCGGCACCGGCGCGCTGCGCGACGAGGGACGGCTGGTGTACCTGTCCTCCATCAGCGGGGTGTCCGGCAACTTCGGCCAGACCAACTACGCGACGAGCAAGGCCGCGCTCATCGGCTACGTGGCCGCGCTCGCGCCCCGGCTCGCCGCGCGGGGCATCTGCGCCAACGCCGTGGCCCCGGGCTTCATCGAGACCGCCATGGTGGCGAAGATGCCGCTGATGACGCGCGAGGTGGGCCGCCGGCTCAACTCCCTCTCCCAGGGCGGACAGCCGCGCGACGTCGCGGAGCTCGTCACCTTCCTGTCGAGCCCGGGCGCCCACGGCGTGACGGGCAACACGGTGCGCGTCTGCGGCCAGGGGCTCATCGGCGCCTGAGGGCGGGGCCTACTTCCGGGCGGGCTTGCGGCGCGCCGGGGCCGCCTCCAGCCCGGTCATCATCGCCTCCAGGCCCAGCTCGAACTCCTCCTCCACGTCGTGGCTGTCCAGCACGCGCGCGATTTCGTGGACGCGGGGGAAGTCCTTCTCGCTCAGCTGCTGATAGGCGGGATGTGATTGCGCGTCGTCGGGCTGGGGCGCGTAGCTGGAGAGCGAGTGGCCCACGACGAAGGCCATCAACACCTGGAGCGCGCTGAGCGCCTCGTCCGGACTGAAGCCCGCGGTGCGCAGCGTGTCGAGCACCGCCTCCACGTGGGCGATGGCCCCGGGCGTGACGGCGGCGCGCGTCGCGAACAGCGGCAGCGTGTTCGGGTGCGTGCGCAGGGCCTTGCGCAGCGCCTGGGCCCGCTCCCTCAACGCCACCTGCCAGGTCCCCCCGCGCTTGGCGGAGGGCACCTCGGCGAGCACCGTCTCGAAGAGACCGTCGAGGATGGCCGCCTTGTTGGGGACGTGGTTGTAGAGCGACATCGCCTCCACGCCCAGCGCCTGACCCAGCCGACGCATGGAGATGGCCTCCAGCCCCTCGCGGTCGACGATGTCGAGCGCCGCGCTGAGGATCCGCTCCCTCGAAAGGGGTTCTCGTTTGTGCGTCTGCTTCATGTCGGCTTGACGTACTTACACCATAAGCTTACTAAGTAAGTCAATCATGGTCATTCGAGAGCGAGCAGCGGAGGCGGTGGTTGCATCTGTCGACAGGGCGGCCGTGGAGGCCGAGGCGCGGTTGCTCCGGTGGGTGGAGCGCCTGGCCATCCCTCGTCACTTCGTCGTGAACGCGCGCAACAACGCCTGGGTCCGGGACGTGCTGGCGGAGGCGTTCGAGCGGCTGGGGCTCGACGTGCACCTCCAGGGGCGCTACGGGAACGTGGTGGCGCTTCCCCGGAGCGCGAAGGGGCGCACGGTGACCTTCGTGGCGGCCCACTACGACAGCGTCCCGGACTGTCCCGGCGCGGACGACAACGCGAGCGGGCTGGCGGTGATGCTCGAGTGCGCCAGGGCGCTGGCGCTCCGCGGTGCGGGGGAGGGCGTGGGCTTCCTCGCGTTCAACGCGGAGGAGGACGGGTTCCTGGGCAGCGGCGACTTCGTCACCCAGGGCGTCCCCGCGCTGCCGTGCGGGCTGGGGACGACGCACGTGTTGGAGATGGTCGGCTTTCGCGAGCGCTCGGGCGTGGCGCAGCAACTGCCGCTGCCGTGGGTGCCCAAGGGCTTGCGGTCCCCGGACTTCCTCGGGCTGCTCGCGAAGGGGCGCTCCAATGGCGCGGTGGACCGGGCCCTCGGCTCGGACGCGGCGGCGGGGCTGCGGTTGATGGGCGCGAAGGCGTGGGGACCGCTCTACCGGTTGCTGCCCGACCTGGCCCGCAGCGACCACGTCCCGTTCTGGCTGGCCGACCGCCCGGCGGTGCTCTGGACCGATACGGCGAACTTCCGCAATCCCCACTACCACCGCGCCACGGACACGCCCGACACGCTGGATTCCTCGTTCATGCGCGAGGTGTCCGAGCTGCTCGTCGCCGTCGTCACCGCCGAATCGGCCGCCTGAGCGCAGGGCCTCCGTGGCTTGACAGGCCTCCGGAAATCGTTATTTTGAAAGTCGTCAAACAATCGAAAGGTCCTGATGCGGACGCAGGAGGTCTTCAAGGCGATTTCGGATCCGACGCGGCGCAAGGTGCTCAAGCTCCTGCAGGGGGGCTCGAAGAGCGCGGGCGAGCTCGCGGAGGCGTTCGACATCACGAAGGGCTCGCTCTCGCATCACTTCAACGTGTTGAAGGCGGCGGACCTGGTGCGCAGCGAGCGACGGGGACAGCAGATCGTCTACTCCCTCAACACGACGGTGTTCGAGGACGTGGCGGCGCTGTTGATGGACCTCTTCAAGGTCGAGAAGAAGAACGGGGAGCCGTGATGCGAATCAGCCGCGCGAACGCAGTGGGTCTGGGGCTCGTCATCGTGTCGTTCGCGCTGGCGGTGGTGTTCTACGAGCGACTGCCGGACTCCATCCCCACGCACTGGAACGCGAAGGGCGTGGCGGATGGCTACACGGCGAAGCCCTGGGGCCCCTTCATGCAGCCGCTGGTGATGGCGGGCGTGTACCTGGTGATGCTCGCGCTGCCGCGCATCTCACCCCGGGGCTATCGGATGGAGCGGTTCCAGTCCGTCTACGAGTTCGTCATGGCGATGCTGCTCGCGTTCCTGTTCATGGTGAACGGGCTGGTGCTGCTCGCGGGGCTGGGCGTGGACGTGCCCATGGCGCGCGCGCTCCACGCGGGAACGGGCCTGCTCTTCATGACGCTGGGCAACTTCATGGGGAAGGTCACCAAGAACTTCTTCTTCGGCATCCGCACGCCCTGGACGCTCGCGAACGACGAGGTCTGGCTGCGCACGCACCGGTTGGGCGGGAAGCTCTTCGTGCTCGCGGGCCTCGCGCTCGTGCTCACGGGGTTGATGGGGTACGGGCCGGACTTCGTGATGGTGCTCGTGGGCGTGGTGGTCGTGATTCCAGTCATCTACTCGTACGTCATCTCCCGCCGCCTCGAGCGCGGCTCGACGGATGACGAAGGCACCCAGCGGCCTCTGTGAGGGGAGGGAACATGCGTCGCGTTCTTCGAGGTTCGATTCTCACCACCTGGATGGTGTTTGGCGGCTGCGCGAGCTCGTCGTCGTCCCAGGCGCCCCAGGCGGCGGCCCCTGTCATGCGGGACCAGGCCCCCGTGCGGGCCGCGCCGTCGACCGCCGTGTCCGCCGCGCCGTATGTCGAGGCCTCGGCCTTCCGGAGCGAGGAGGTGTCGGTGGGGAAGGCGCCCTGGGAGCTGATGGGGACGCTGACGGTGCCCTCGGGCAAGGGGCCCTTCCCGGGCATCATCCTGGTCCATGGCTCCGGTCCCCATGACCGGGACGAGACGGCGGGGCCCAACAAGCCGTTCAAGGACCTGGCCGAGGGGCTCTCCTCGCGAGGCATCGCGGTCCTGCGCTACGACAAGCGGACGAAGGTGTACGCGCGGCAGTCCGCGGCGGGCATCTCGATGGATGACGAGGTCGTCGTGGACGCCGTCGCCGCCGTGGAGGCCCTCAAGGCCCGCGCGGACATCGACCCGAGGCGCATCTTCGTGGTGGGGCACAGCCTGGGTGCGCTCCTGGCGCCGGAGATAGCGGTCCGCGCGGCCCCCGTCTCGGGCGCAGTCCTGCTGGCGCCGCCGGGGCGCGCGCCGTGGGACATCCTCCTCGCGCAGCTGCGCTACCTCGAGCAGCCCCCGGAGCTCATCGCCGGCATCGAGAAGGACGTGGAGCTGCTGAAGGCGGGGACGCTCGGCGACAAGAAGCTGCTGGGCGCTCCCGCCGCCTACTGGCGGGACTGGGCCTCACGGGACGGTGTCGCGATGGCCCGGAAGCTCGCGCGGCCCCCGCTCATCCTTCGCGGCGAGCGCGACTACCAGGTCACCGAGGAGGACCTCGCCGTCTGGAAGAAGGGGCTGCCCCAGGCCGAGGTGGTGACGATTCCTGGGAGCAACCACCTGTTCATCCAGGGCACCGGCAAGCCTGGCCCCGCCGAATACCAGACGCCGGGGCACGTGGATGCCCGGGTGGTCGACAGGCTCTCGGCGTTCATCTCGGGCCCTTGACTTTAAATCTATATAGGTAGATTTAAGGGGCATGCCCCGAACCCGCGCCCTGTCGAATCACGCCCGCGTCGTGCTCGCCGCGCTGTTGGAGGCCGGCGAGCGCTGGTCGCACGGGTATGAGCTGTGCCGTCTCGCGGACGTGAAGTCGGGCACGCTCTATCCGCTGCTGATTCGCCTCGAGGCCCAGGGGTACCTGGAGGCCGAGTGGCAGCAGCCGGCGGAGGGCGGACGGCCTCCGAGGCACGCCTATCGGCTGACCCGGAGTGGGGGCCAGCTCGCGCGCGACAATCCGCCGGAAGGCAAGGTGGCTCGCCGTGGCCTCCGCGAGGCGACGTCATGAGCATCCGGTTCCAGCGACGCGTGGCGGAGCTGCTGTGCCGGGCCCTGCGGTTCCTGCTGCCGCCGCACCAGCGCGACTGGGCGTGGGCCATCCAGGCGGAGCTCGCGGAGATTCCCGATGACACCCAGGCGCTGAGGTTCGCGCTGGAGAGCTTCCGCGGGCTGGCGCCGCGAGCCCTCGGCCTGCTCCTGCTGCAACCCTTCCTCTCCTTGATGAGCGCGGAGGTGCGTGCGTCGCGCGCGGACCGCGGCTTCGGCGTGGCGCGCGGTCCGGGGCCCGTGGGCGTGCTCTGCGCGGTCGGCGCGGTCACCCTGGGGCTCGTCTACATGACGCTCGCGGGGGCGCCTGTCCGCTACCTCGGCAGCAACGTGGGCGCGCTCGTCATCGGGTGGGTCCTGCTGTCCCTCCTCCGCCGCATCCCGGAGTCGGTCGAGCGCGGGGCCGGAGCGCTGATTCTCTGTCTCTCGGCACTGTTGCTCGCGACCTCGCTCCTCGGCCTCCGGGTCGAGGGGGCCTGTCGCTGGGTCGGGCTCGGCGGTGTGGTCGTCCAGCCGAGCCTCGTGCTCCTGCCGCTCATGCTCGTCGGCTACTCCCGGACGCGCACTCCGCTCGGGACGATGGGAATCGTCGTCGCCGCGCTGGCCATGGCGCTCCAGCCGGACCGCGCGATGGCGGCCATGATGGCCACGGCGATGGTGGCCGTCACGGCGACGCGCGCGTCCCGGCTGACGTGCCTGGCCTTCGCGGCCAGCCTCCTGGCGTTCGTGGTGACGCTGCTGCGCCCCGATACGCTCCCCGCCACCCCCTTCGTCGACCAGGTCCTCCATTCCTCCTTCGCGGCCCATGCCCTCGCCGGGGGCGCTGTCGTGGCTGGCCTGGCCCTGTTGCTCGTCCCAGCGCTGCGCCTCAGGGCGTGTGAGCCGCACCTCCGCCCGGCCTGCCTCACCTTCGGGGCCGCCTGGCTCGCGGTGATGCTCGCCGCCGCGCTCGGCAACCATCCGACTCCGGTCGTGGGCTATGGCGGCAGCGCGATCCTCGGTTACCTCCTGAGCCTCTGGCTCCTGCCCGGGCCCCTGAGGCAGGGGGACATCTCGACGAGCGGCTCGCCCGGGGAGCCGCCGACGCCGCGCGACCTCCACTCGAAGGTCGCGCTGGCCTAGCCGGGCTCGGCGGGGCCGCACGCGTCGGTCGTCACGGCACCTCTCCCATCGGATACCTCAACCATGCCCATGCCTCGCCCTGGACGGCGGGTTCGATACCTGCTGCCCGTCGTCTTGCTCTCCATCGTGTCCTGGTTCGCGTGGACGGAACTCACGCGCAGCCGCGGCGACCAGAAGGCCTCGTTCCCGCCCGCGAGTCAGGTGTGCGATTCGGAAGGTCCACTTCGTTACTGCATCAACACCGCCGCGGCGGGCACCAATGGTGACGTCGTCTACCATCACCACGGACGCAAGCTCGATGAGACGCTCTGGAACGACGACACCTACTTCACCGGCATGCTGCAGGCGCGCTGGCACGCCGCGGGAGTCCTGCCGCCCACCGTCGTCACCGTCTCCTACGGTCCGACGTGGCTGCTGACGCCGAAGGGAAAGCAGGAGGACAGCGGGCTGCTCGAGGACTTCATGTCACGGCTGCCCGCGCTCGAAGCCAAGGTGGGGCGCCCCCGGCGGCGGATGCTGCTGGGAGAGTCGATGGGCGGCCTCAATGTCCTCGTCGCGGGCCTCTCGCATCCGACGCGGTTCGCGAAGGTCGCGGCGCTCTGCCCGGGCGTCTATCTCGACTCGCCGTTCTCCTCCCTCGGAACCCTCCGGGCCTCGATGGAGCGCACCGGGGCCAATCCGAAGATCGTCTTCGGCGTCTGGCTGCTGGCGCGCAGGTACGTGGCCGACGAAGCCGAGTGGCGCCGCGTCTCGCCCCTGGAGTTGATCTCCCAGGCGGGGCCCGGCACGCCGGAGCTCTATCTCTCCTGCGGTCTCTACGATGCCTACGGCAACTACGAAGGCACCGAGCGCCTGGCCCAGCTCGCCCGCCAGCGCGGCGTCAAGACCGAGTGGCACCCGCTCTATGGTGGCCACTGCGCATCGGACGTGTCGTCGCTGGCCGACTTCCTCGTGAACTGACCGGGCGGTTCATCCGGACGTCGTCGAGGTGAGTCGGTGCTGCTCCGGCTCACCCGGCTGGAGCAGGTGGATGCGCGTGCCCCCCGCGCCGAGCCCGAGGCCCGGCTTCAACACCTGCTGGGTGTCGTAGTGCCCGCCGTTCTGCCTGCGGAACGGAATGGGCGCGTCCGTGAACAATCCGTCCAGCCGAGCCTTGTAGGCCTCCTCCACGGACGGCCATTCCTCGGGCGTGAGGCGGTCGGACATGTAGAGGCTGAACGGCGGGAGCGCCTCCATGCCGGGGTAGTAGATGACGCCGTGCTGGATGGGGAAGAGCAGGTCATCGAGCGCGCCATTCACGCCGCGCTCCGTGTAGTGCGGGGCCCGTCCGCCAATCGTGACGGAGAGCATCGCGCGGCGTCCGGTGAGGGTGCCCTCTCCGTAGCGGTCTCCCCAGCGCTCGCCGCCGTGGACGCCCACGCCATAGGCGAAGCCGTAGGCGAAGACCCGGTCGACCCAGCCCTTCAGGATGGCCGGCATCGAGAACCACCACAGCGGGAACTGGAAGATGATGGCCTGGGCCCAGAGCAGCTTCTGCTGCTCGGCCACCACGTCCGCGCGCTGCGTGCCGCCCGCGAAGGCGGCCTTCGAGGCCCGGGCATAGGCCAGCCGCTCTCCCTCGGGGTGCGCCAGGAAGTCGCCCGCGTCGGCGGTGGCCTTCCAGTCCATCGCGTACAGGTCCGAGACCCGCACCGTGTGCCCGAGCCCGGTGAGGTGGCTCACCGCCAGGTTCTTCAGCGCGCCGTTGAGCGAGCGGGGCTCGGGGTGTGCGTAGACGATGAGGACGTTCATGGGAGGCTCACCACGACCTTGCCCAGGTGCTGTGCGCTGGCCAGGTGCTCCCAGGCGGCGCGGGCATCCTCGAAGGAGAACACGCGGTCGATGACGGGCTTGATGCGGTTGTGCTCCAGGGCCGCGACGAAGCGCTCGAACATGGAGACCGAGCCCACGTAGACGCCGTGCACCGTCTGCCGCCGCTGGAACACCGCGCCCAGGTTGACCTCGCCCCGGGCTCCGGTGAGCACGCCGAGCATGCTCATGGAGCCGCCGTAGCGCAGCGCCGCGGAGGACTGGTCGAAGGTGGCCTGTCCGCCCACGTCGACCACCAGGTCCACGCCCCGGCCGCCGGTGAGCGCCTTGGCCCGCTCGCCCCACTTCGCGTCGGCGCGGTAGTCGATGACCTCCTCCGCGCCCAATTCGCGCAGCCGCACCGCCTTGTCCGCGCTGCTCGACGTCATCAGCACCCGCGCGCCCGCGGCCTTCGCCAGCTGCAGCGCGAACACGGACACGCCGCCCGAGCCCTGGAGCAGCACCGTCTCACCCGGCCGGAGCGAGGTGACCTCGAACAGCGCCTGCCACGCGGTGAGCCCGGCGCAGGGGAGGGTGGCCGCCTCCTCGAACGAGTACCCCTTCGGGATGCGCACCCAGGCGTGCTCGGGGAGCACCACCTCCTCGCGCAGCATGCCGTCGGCGAGAGAGCCGCCGAGCGCGCTGGCGTGGTGCGCGTCGCTCAGCTCGCCGTCCACCCAGTGGGGGAAGAAGTTGGCGATCACCGGGTCGCCCACCTTCCAGCGGGTGACGGCCGAGCCCACCTCCAGCACTTCGCCGGCGCCGTCGGAGACGGGCACGCGAGGGGAGGAGAGGTTCTTCTCCGCCCCCCGGGTGATGAGCAGGTCGCGGTAGTTGAGCGACACCGCCCTGACGCGGACCTTCACCTCGTGCGAGCCCACGCTCTGCGACGGGCGCTCGGCCCGCGTGAGTGCATCGACCCCCGGCCTCGGCTGCAGTTCCCATGTCTTCATGGTGCAGACGTACGTTTCGGGTTATTTCTCCGCAAGTACGCACAAGTTTGGCCAGTACGCACAAAAAGGGAACCATGGCTCGCAAGCGCGACGATGATTCGAAGACGAACTGCGCGGTGGAGGCCGCCCTCGGCGTCATCGGTGGGCGCTGGAAGGGCGTGGTGCTGTACTGGTTGCTCAAGGGCACGCATCGCTTCGGGGAGCTGCGCAAGCGGCTGCCGAACTGCAGCCAGCGCATGCTCACGCTCCAGCTTCGCGAGCTGGAGGAGGACGGGCTCGTCAAGCGCACCGTCTACCCGGAGGTGCCGCCCCGCGTGGAGTACGAGCTCACCCCGTTCGGCCGCTCGCTGGAGCCGGTGCTCCTGGGCCTGCGCGATTGGGGAGACCGGTACAAGCGCCGCCTGCAGCGCGCGGCGTGAGGTCAGGGTGACGGACTCAGAGGTCGCCTCCCGGAGGCGCGACGAACGGGACACCGCACGCGGGGCAGGCCCGGGCACTCGCGGCGCCTCCCAGGTACTCTACGGCTTCGCCAGCGAGTGGCCGGTGGGGTCGAACAGGCCCATCGCCCGCGCCAGGGCCAGCCGTGACAGCTGCACGTTGAGCGCCTCGGCCACGGAGGAGAGCTGCGCGCTGGCGAGTGTCGCGTTGACGTCCGTCACCTGGAGGTACGTCGAGGCGCCGGCATCGAAGCTCTCCTTCGCCAGGCGCGCGCTCTCCACGGCCAGCTTCACCCGCTCCTCGGCCGTGGCGAGGTTGACCTCGGCGGTCTCCAGCTCGCCGCGCGCCTTGCGCACCTGGTCGCGAATCTGCTCCTCCGCGCCCCGCAGGTCGGCGTTGGCCTCGGCAATCTTGCCCGAGGACTCGCGCAGGTTGGCCTCGCGCAGCCCGCCGTCGAACAGGTTCCAGGACAGGGCCAGGCCCGCGGTCCACGTGGTCGTCTGTCCCGTGAGGCCCGCCGTGTTCGTCGTTCTCGATGATGGCCGCCAGGACGCCCGTCTCGTCGTCCACCATCTTGGGAATCAGGTGGGTCGCCGCCTCGCCGAGGTCGAGCAGGGTCGCCATGTCGATGCGCTGCCCCGCGGGCGACCGGCCGTTCTGCTCCATGCGACAGTGGATGTAGGCGCGGACCTGTTCCACGGGCGTCCTCGCGTCGCGCAGCCTGCTCCGCAGCTCGGCCAGGCTCCGCGCGAACTCCTGCTGGGCGCAGGCCTCGAAGAGGGCTTCCTTGTTCTCGAAGTGCAGGTAGATGCTGCCCTTGCCCACCCCGGCGCGTTTGGCGATGTCCTCGACCGAGGCCTTCTTGAAGCCGTAGCGGCCGAAGACCTCTCCGGCGGCGTTGAGGATGGCGGTGCGTGGGTCGGAACTCATTGACTGGATTTGCAATCCGGTCATTCAGTCAGCGCAAGTCCTGGGCTCATGTCCTGGCGGTCGCCTGCTCTACGAAAGAACGACTAGACGACCGGTCTACTGGTCGTTAGCCATGGGCGCATGAGCGCGAGCGGGGCCTCCCAGGACGTCCGGCGACACATCCTCGAGGCGGCGCATCCGCTGCTGGTGAGCAAGGGCTTCACGGCGGTGGGGCTGGCCGAGGTGCTGGCGGCGGCGAAGGTGCCCAAGGGCTCGTTCTATTACTACTTCGGCTCCAAGGAGGCGTTCGGCCAGGCGGTGCTGGACGCGTACTTCGCCGACTACCAGTCGCGGATGGATGCGCTGCTGGCGGCGCCGGGCTCTTCCGTACAGCGGCTGATGGCGTACTTCCAGGACTGGTTCGCGTCGCAGACGGACGAATCGGCGGTGAGCCGCTGTCTCGTCGTGAAGCTCGGCGCGGAGGTCTGTGATTTGTCGGAGAGCATGCGCGCGGCGTTGGAGCGCGGCACGCAGGGCATCATCGACCGGTTGGAGCGCTGTCTCGATGCGGGCCGCGAGGACGGCTCGCTGACGACGACGGAGCACTCGCGGGCGTTGGCGCTCGCGCTGTACCAGACGTGGCTCGGCGCCGGGCTGCTCGCGAAGATTTCCCGCGACCGCGCCCCGCTGGACACGGCGATGGCCGACACGCGGCGTCGGTTGGGCATCTCGTAGGTCCCTACACCCCAGGAGTCCGCAGCCATGCGTCAGAGCGATGTCCGCAACCGTCGAGTCGTCCTCGCCGCGCGTCCGCGTGGGCTTCCGACGTCCACCCACTTCCGCATCGAGGAGACAGCCGTGCCGACGCCGGGCGAAGGGCAGGTGCTGCTGCGCACCCTGTCCCTGTCGCTCGACCCGTACATGCGCCCGATGATGAATGAAGTCCCTCCGGCGTATGCCGATGCTTCGGTCGCGGTGGGGGCGCCCATGGTGGGCGGCACCGTCAATCGCGTCGTCGCCTCGCGCAATCCCAGCTTCCGCGTCGGGGACCTGGTGCTCGGCAACGCGGGCTGGCAGGACTACGCGCTGTCGGATGGGCAGGACCTGGTGGCGCTCGGTGAGATGCAGCAGCCGTCGCTGGCGCTCGGGGTGCTCGGCATGCCCGGGTTCACCGCGCATGTGGGGCTGCTCGACATCGGGGAGCCGAAGGCGGGGGAGACGGTGGTGGTGGCCGCGGCGACGGGGGCGGTGGGCGCGGTGGTGGGGCAGGTCGCGAAGCTGAAGGGCGCGCGGGTGGTGGGCATCGCGGGCGGGGCGGACAAGTGCCGCTACGCCGTGGAGGTGCTGGGCTTCGACGTGTGCCTGGACCGGCGCGAGCCGAAGCTGGCCGAGCGTCTGGCCGCCGCCTGCCCGCGCGGCATCGACGTCTACTTCGAGAACGTGGGCGGTGAGGTGTTCGAGGCGGTGGTGCCGCTGCTCAACCACCACGCGCGCGTGCCGTTGTGCGGGACCATCGCCAGCTACAACGAGGACGCGCCGCCACCCGGTCCGAACCTGCTGCCGAAGGTGATGTCCGTCTTCCAGACGAAGCGCGTCCGCGCGCAGGGCTTCATCATCCTCGACCACTATGGCGCCCGCTACGACGCCTTCCGCCGGGACATGGACGCGTGGGTGGCCGAGGGCCGCGTGAAGCTGCTCGAGGACACCGTGGACGGGTTGGAGAACGCCCCGGGGGCGTTCATCGGGATGCTCCAGGGGAAGAACGTCGGCAAGCTCGTGGTGCGCGTCAGCGAGGGATGAGCTTGACGGGGAAGACGTAGCGGCTGTCCTCGGGGACCCGAGCGCCCCGGTCCCGCGGTTCGCCGACGATGCGGGTCCATTCGTCGGCCTGGTGCCTGCCTCCGAACGACGACGTCCCATGAAGATTCCAGGGCCGGAGATATTCCGGGCAGGGCCCGGAGTCCGGGTCCGCCGAGTGGTATCAGGGATGCATCAGTAATTCCATGCCGTGCAGTCGGTCGTGGTGCGCGTGACGAACTCGGCGAGGGTGCGCAGGTTCCGGACGAAGGTGCTCGTGTCGAGGTAGTCGCCGGGGGTGGCGCCGCTGCGAGGTCCACCCGGGCTGTAGGTCGTGAGCCACTTCTCGTTGTTGACGGCGGCGTCGACGGCCTGCGCCGTGTCGTAGCGCAGCTGCTGGCACGTGCGCTTCATCACGGTGGTGTCGGTCGCCAGCCGGGTGTACTCGGCGCGGAGGGCGGCCAGCTGCGAGGGGACCTCCCAGGCGTAGTTCTGGTAGGTGGGCGCCGCCGAGGAGAAGCGGACCGGATAGCCACCGGCCTTCACGGTGTAGAAGCCGATGTTCGACGGGGCCGTGTCATCGAGCTCGATGTAGCGGTGGATGAGCGTGTCGTTGGCGAAGTCGACCGTCTCCAGGTAGGCGAGGGCGGTGGCGACGGCATCGCGGTTCGCGGGGACGCTGGGGTCGAGCTGGTAGAGGCGGAGCAGGGCCCACATGACGTCCTGGCTCTCCTGGCCGGCGATGGCGGGGGCCTCCCAGCTGCGCGCCCAGCGGGGCTGCATCTGGCCGTCGTACTGCTGTGCCCACGCGGGCTGGGGCGGGGGCATCTGCGCCCGGCGCAGGAAGTCGCCGAAGGCGGCGCGCATGGACTGATACGTCGCGGCCCGGGCCGGGTAGACCTCCTGGGCCCAGTACAGCATCTCGACGAAGGCGGTCGCGAGGTTGTCGTTCAGCGTCGGGTCATCCCAGTACTCGGTGGTGTACGCATTCGCGTGGCACTGGGCCAGGCCGCAGGAGGTCCCGATGGACGGAGGGTAGCTCGCCACCAGCGCGGGCCGGGCGGCGACGGGGGCGGAGAACCCCTGGGGAAAGCCGCCGTGGGTGGGGTACTGCGAGGTCTCCATCCGCGCGCGGGCGTACGCCGAGGCGCTGGAGATGTCCGCGTTGGCGAACCCGAGCAGCTGGTCCACGCGCATCATCGCGATGAGGGCGTTCTGGGTGACCTGGTCGTCGTAGGCCGTGGTGGAGCAGCCGCCGCAGCCACAGCTCGCCGTGGTGTTGAGGTAGCATGCCCGCAGCGTCGGCGTCGGCTTGAAGTCCGCGTAGAGGCGCCAGCCTCCCGACTTCACCTGTCCGTGACGCAGCGCCATCGCCGTGTCCAGCGCGTAGGTCTTGAGCGCGGGGGTGGCGGGGTCCGCGAGGGCGGCCTCGACGAAGGCGATGGCGACGTCGGACGTGCCGGGGGACTGAATCATGATCTGCTCTTCGTCGAGCTGGATGTCCCCCCAGCGCTCGCTCAGGTTGCTGGCGTTGTGGTGCCACGCGTAGCCGCCGTGCCGCGCGACGTTGTCGTGGAAGTACTTCGCCGCGTTGCGCATGCGCCCGAGCGCCTTCGCGCGCAGCGGCGTCACGGCGGCCTGGGGCGCCTCGCCCGTCTGGGGTTCACCGTCCGGCGGGCCCTCCGTCGGAGCGCAGGCGAACAGCGAGAGGAGCGGGAGGAGCAGGAGGCTGGCGTGGTTTCTCATGGGGCGTGCTTACAGCCTCTGACAGGGGACGGGGTAGTGGCTGGGGGCGGCCGCACCCGAGGATGAGGAAGCGGACATGGACCTCGACCCTGTGGTCATCGCGGGCTCGACGCGCTTGTGAGGATTTGCGCCGGCGCGGCAATCGCAATCATGAAGCTGGGTCTGGCGTGACGCTCCCTGTCGGGGTGGATGTTTGCATTTGAGGTGAAAAGAGGGTGTGCCAGAGGGCGCCCCGTGAGGAGTCATTGACAGACGACTGTGTGAGTGGTTCGCGGCGCTCGACGGCAATCCTTGGTTTGTCCATTCAATGACCAGGCGCAAGAAGGGCGCTTCGTCTGGTCAGGGGCGCCTTCGACCTCGGGCTAAACCGAAGTTCGTGATTCTCGATCAGGCTGAAGGGCGGGCAGGCGGGAAGTGCGCGGGAAGAGGGAGCAGGGGC